>VGRF01000001.1 GCA_016875395.1 Deltaproteobacteria bacterium
TCCGCCTCGCGCAGAATCTTCACCATCTGCTCTTCCGTAAACCGACTCTTCTTCATGGGGGCTTCCTTTCCGTCGGAAGCCATTCTCTCTCAAGAATCAGTCGGTCCGAGAATCGGCCAGCAGGTCACAATCGAGTTGGCAGAGCTTCGTTCATGGTGCTTACAGCGCTTCCGGAGCATCGGCTTACGCCCGCCTCACTGGCGCGGAAGTCGGAGCTGACAAGGAAGTTCGGCTCGCCGAGAACGTGCGTCATCAGCGGAAACGGGGACTCCGGGGGATGGGTACCGCCCCGGTTCCCACGATCCGCGCTGCCGAAGATGTCGGACAAGGCGTGGCTTCGCCTAATCACACGCGACGCGAATCGTTCGATTGGGAACCGCCGCGGGAGCGGAAGTGCCTTCGATGAGCCCGTGCGATTCCACGACATCGCGATCGCATTGGACGAGGCCGCAAAGCGAGAGCCCGCACGATTCGGCCGGCTGATGCTCCAGCTTCCGCCCGGAACACCCTCGAGAATTCTGGGCTCCATTCTTGCGGGCTTTGAACAAGAATCTCGACCTGAGGGCACCGACGCACCGACCAACTGGGAACCGGCGCCAGCCGATCTTGTCGAAGAGGTTCTGGGTCGATTCGAAGTGATCGATGACGCCGAGGCGGCCCGTCGGTTCTGCTGGCTGATCGCGAAGTTCCCTGAGAACAGATGGTCAGACTCGGCTCTGAGCAAGCTGAGCCGATGTGCTCGCGAACATTCGGATCCAGATCCTCGAATCCTCCCGATTCACGAATCTGGCGAGACGATTGACAACCCTTCGGCGCGCACGCTTGAGAATGGCGCGATCAATTGCGTGCGCGGTGTCGCCGCGCGGGCGATTGAGTCTGTCCTCTTCCAAGACCCCAGACGCTTCCCCGAGTTGGAGTCAGCGCTTCGGTCTCTGGTGGACGACCCATCCCCAGTCGTTCGATGTGCCGCGATTGGTGCATGCCGGGCCGTGCTGAACATTGATCGTGCGCTCGCGATGGATCTGTTCCGAAGGGCGGTTTCGAACACAGTGCCATCAGTGCTTTGTGTTCGCGCGGCGGAGCTCTTCATGCGCTTCGCCGTCTTCAACCGGCTCCCACACGCGGCTTCATTGGCGCGACGAATGGTGCAATCCGAAGTCTCTGGCTTGTGCCGAGCAGGAACGAGGAGAGCTGTGGCGGAGGTACTCCTCCATCCGAGAAGCCCCAACGCGTTTTCTCGCCCTGGCCCAACAGACTGGTTCACGTCGGGCTCGCTCCGAGGAGTGGTGGCTCGAGCGCAGGCGTGGTTCGCCTCGTGCGTGGTGTCCTTCGGCGATAGGCGTCAGACGATCGCGACCGCACGGGAGTGGAAACACCCCGGCCGAGTCTTTGCCGCTGTGGACCTCTTGGCGCTGTACCACTCGGGAGTTTCCTCACCCTGGTCCTCCGAAGAGCGTCGAAACGGGGCTGCGGAGGTCGCATCGGGTTCTGCCAACGATCCCAAGTACTTCGACGAGTGCCTTGAGATCCTCCGAGTCGCATTGAACGACGGCTCAAAGGAAGTTCGTCGGACGGCACTCGGGGTGTTTCGCCTTGAGGGACTACTCGAGATGCGGGAAGCGGCGGTCGCCTTCAACGCTGGCGTGCACTCTCGTGCCTTCCGAGATGACCCGTCGCCACTGCTTTGGGCACTCAGGGAGCACAAGGGCCCTCTGGCCCCGTTTGCGGACTCGGTGCTCGCTGTGTGCGACGTGTTCACCCAGGATCTCGCCGCCGAGTCGAGGGATCTGAGAACGTCCATCTCCGGCGACGCGCACTTCGTCCCAGACCTTCTTCTGAGGCTTTATGCGGAAGCGGATGGAAGGCCCGAACTGCGGCGCGCATGTCTAGATCGGTGCGATGCGATGCTTCGATCCCGAATGGGCAGACTGGGGGATGCCCTTGAGAAGGTCGACCAGCGTTGACGTGCGCGGTCCTGCTTCCCCGCCGCTTCCCCGCTCCCAGAACGCTGTCTCCGCGACGCGGCTAAGTGCCTGAAATCGCCGGAGCCGATGGCCGGATTCGAACCGGCGACCTGCTGATTACGAATCAGCTGCTCTACCAGCTGAGCTACATCGGCTTGAGGTCGCGGAGACCGCGAAGGCCGCGCACCGTAGCCGCTGGGTTCCGCGGCAGCGAGGGCGCGTGGCCCGTTTCGGCGGGCAAGCGGCGAACCTGAGCGGATCGCCGCGGCGCCGCGGGAGTGAGCGGGGTCGCTGCGCGTCCCAACGCGCAGCCGGTACCCGCGAGATGCAGGGTCGGCCCCCGCCTCCCCGCCCCGACCCGGAACGCAGGTCTGCAAGTCCGCGCCTCGGCGGGGTCGCGCCGCCTGCCGAGGGACTCGGACCGCGGATCAACGCGCAAGCAGGCTCTCGGTGCCGCCCCGAACTGCTCCCGCGCTCGCCGCTACGTTGCGCCGCCATGTCCTCCATCGCGGCGTCTTCTCCTGCGCGCACGATCTGGCTCGACGGCGCGCTCGTGCCTTGGGAGGCGGCGCGCGTGCACGTGCTCGCGCAGTCGCTCGCGCGCGGCTCGCTGATCTTCGACTACATGAGCGTGCACGAGACGCCGCGCGGCGCGGCGATCTTCCGGCTCACGGACCACGTCGAGCGCTTCGTGACGAGCGCTCGGCTCGTGGGCTTGCCGCTCGCGCTAGGCGCGGCGGAGCTGCGCGAGGCGTGCAAGGCGGCGGTGCGCGCGAACCCCGGTGCGAAGGTGGTGAAGCTGAACGGGTATCTCGCCTCGGAAGAGGTGGACGTGGTGCCCGCGGACGAGCGGGTGAGCGTGGCGGCGCTCGCCTACGACCCATGGGCCGACGTGTTGTTACGGAAAGCGAATCCGCCCGCGCGCCCGCCGAAGGCGGTGCGGCTGTGGGTGGAGAAGGAGATTCGCCAGCGCCGTGCGGACATGCTGCATCCCCACGCGAAGGTCGCGGGCAACTACACCGCGGCGATGATCGCGAAGTGGCGCGCGCGCAAGGCTGGCTACGACGAGATCGTGCTGCTGAACGAGCGCGGCGAGCTCACGGAGACGCCCACCGCGAACTTCTTCCTGGTCGACGCCGCGGGCGTGCTGCGCACGGCGCCCGACACCGACGTGTTGTTGGGCGTGACGCGCCGCTCGGTCCTCGAGCTCGCGCGCGCCGAGGGCGTGAAGACGAGTCTCGAGCCGATCCCGGCCGCGGCGCTCGCGACGGCCTCCGAGGCGTTTCTCACCGGCACGAGCGCGGGCGTGTGGCCGGTGGAGAGCGCCGATGGGCGCGCGGTCGGGCGCGAGTGCCCCGGCCCCGTGACGCGCGCACTCCGCGAGCGCTTCGCGCGCGCCGCATCGGGCACGGATCCCGCCTTCGCGCACTGGCTCGAGCTCGTCGCGGAGTGAGCGCGCGCCTGCGCGTGCTGTTCGTGTGCGGACGCGCTCGCTCCCGCAGCTTCACTGCGGCGCGCATCTTCGCGCGCGATCCGCGCATGCAGGTGCGTGCGGTCGGCGTGCACGCCAGCGCGGCGCGCGTGGTCTCCGCGAGCGACATCGCGTGTGCGAGCGCGATCTGTGTGATGGAGCGCTCGCAGCAGCGCGCACTCGAGGGGCGCTTCCGCGACGAGCTGCGCGGCAAGCGCGTCCACGTGCTCGAGATCGCCGACGACTACGCGCCGATGGAGCCCGAGCTCGTGGAGTTGTTACGGGAGAGTGTGCCGCCGCTGCTCGGTCTGGCCTGAGCTCGCGCCGCTCAGCTCTGGAACGTGTCGCAAGCGTTCGGGTCGCCGCTCTGGTAGCCGCGCTGGAACCACTCCATGCGCTGCTCCGCAGAGCCGTGCGTGAACGCCTCGGGCCGCACTGCGCTGCCGGACATCTCCTGGATGCGGTCGTCGCCGACCGCCGCCGCAGCGCCGAGCCCTTCTTGCAGGTCGCCGCGCTCGAGGATGTCGCGCCGCGCGGTCGAGTGCGCCCACACGCCGGCGTAACAGTCGGCCTGTAGCTCGAGGCGCACGCTGAGCGCGTTCTCGTGCTCGGGGTTCGCGCGCTGGAGCTGGCGCACCTTGCGCTCGGTGCCCGTCACGTTCTGCACGTGGTGCCCGATCTCGTGCGCGAGCACGTAAGCCTGCGCGAAGTCACCGGGCGCCCCGAAGCGGCGCGAGAGCTCGTCGAAGAAGCCGAGGTCGATGTAGACGCGCTCGTCGGCGGGGCAATAGAACGGACCCATCGCGGCCTGTGCGCCGCCGCAGCCAGAGTGCACGGCATCGCGGAACAGCACGAGTCTCGCGTCGCGGTAGTTAGGGAGCAGCCGCTGCCAGGCGGCCTGCGAGTCGTCGAGCACGAACGACATGAAGTCGGCGCGCTCGGCCTCTGCCGCGCTCTCCTGCACGGGAGCCATCGCGACCTCGGCGCTCGGATCCAGCGGCAGCTGCCCGCCGCCCGAGTCCATCGCGCCGAGCAGCGTGAGCGGGTTCTGGCCGGTGAAGTACGCGATCGCGAGCAGCAGCACGATGCCGCCGAGGCCCATGCGTCCGCCGCGTCCGCCCGGCAGCGGCAGCCTTCCGCCCCCGAGTCCTGCCCTTTGCCCGCGCCGGTCTTCGAGGTTCTCGCTGCGCTGGCCTCGGGTCCACTTCATGTCCGTGCCCTCCCACCGAACACCGTATTTCATCGCGGCGCGCACGCGTGCTCGCATTGCGACGCTCGGACGCTGCGGCGATGCTGCCGCGCCATGCGAGTTCTCAGCGGGATCCAGCCCTCCGGCACGCCGCACTTCGGCAACTACTTCGGCGCGATTCGCCAGCACGTCGCGCTGCAAGATCGCGGCGAGAGCATCTACTTCGTCGCGGACTACCACTCGATGACGTCGCTGCGCGACGCCGCGGCGCGCCGCAGCAACGTGAACGACTTGGTGCTCGATTACCTCGCGTGCGGCCTCGATCCGAAGCGCGCCGTCTTCTACCGGCAGTCGGACATGCCCGAGACGTGCGAGCTCACCTGGCTGCTCACGACCGTCACGCCGATGGGCCTGCTCGAGCGCGCCACGTCCTACAAGGACAAGACCGCGCAGGGCCTCGCGTCGGATCACGGGCTCTTCGCCTACCCGGTGCTGCAAGCGGCCGACATCCTGCAGTTCAACTCCGATCTCGTGCCGGTCGGCCAGGACCAGAAACAGCACATCGAGATGGCGCGCGACATCGCGACGAAGTTCAACAACAGCTACGGGCGCGAGGTGTTCAAGCTGCCGGACCCGATGATCGTCGAGGAAGTCGCGGTCGTGCCGGGCGTCGACGGGCGCAAGATGTCGAAGTCGTACGACAACGCGCTCTGCATGTTCTGGCCGGAGAAGCAGCTGCGGAAGGCGATCATGGGAATCGTTACGGACTCGTCGCCCGTGGAGGCGCCGAAGAACACCGCGCAGACGCTGTTCCAGCTGTGGTCGCTGTTCGCGACGAAGGAGGAGCGCGCGGCGCTGTTCGCGCGCGCGGCGGCGGGCGGCATGGGCTACGGCGAGGTGAAGAAGGATCTCGCCGACCGCGCGCTCGCGTACTTCGCGCCGATGCGCGAGCACCGCCTCGAGCTGGCGCAGCAGAAGGGCCTCGTCGAGGACGTGCTGGCCGACGGCGTGAAGCGCGCGCGCGTGCTTGCGGCGCCGGTGTTCGAAGCGGCGCGCGAAGCCGCGGGCGTGGGGCGCCCGAAGTAGCCGCTACTTCTTCGCCGCGCCCGCGATCGCGCGCAGGCGCTGCGCGACTTGCTCCGCCGTTCCGGGCCGGTCGCTCGGCGACTTGGCCATCATCTGCAGGATCAAGTTCGCCATCGCCTCGGGCACCTCGACGCCGAGGCTGCGCGGATCGGGCGCGGGTGTGTGCCTGTGGTGATAGGTGACGTCGCCGGTCTCGAACGGGCGGCGGCCCGTCACGAGCTCGAAGAGCGTGACGCCGAACGCGTAGATGTCGGCGCGGCCGTCGACTTGGTCGCCCGCGGCTTGCTCGGGCGCCATGTAGTAAGGCGTGCCGCCGATCACCGTCGTCGAGCGGCGCACTTCTTCGAGCATCTTCGCGAGGCCGAAGTCCATGATCTTCACGATGCGGTCTTCGGTGAGGAAGAGGTTCGAGGTCTTGATGTCGCGGTGCACGATGCGCTGGTTGTGCGCGTAGCCGAGGCCCGCCGCGACCTGCATGGCGATGCGCGCCGCGTCGCGCGCGGCGAGTCGGCCGTGCTGCTTCACCACCTGCGCGAGCGTGCGGCCGACCATCAGCTCCATCGTGATGAAGTAGATGCCCGCTTCTTCGTCGACATCGTGCAGCGTGACGATGTTCGGATGATTGAGCGCCGCCGCAGCCCGCGCCTCGCGCAAGAACAGGTCCACCGCCTTGGGGTGATCCTTCAAGTTGTCGGGGAGACGTTTCAGCGCGACGTCGCGGCCGAGGCGGCGGTCGTGCGCGCGCAGCACGATGCCCATGCCGCCTGCGCCGATCTCTTCGCGCAGCTCGTAGCGCGAGGTCTCGCCGAACGCGCTGCGGTAGGTCTGCGTCGCCGCCGAGCCTTCGCGCCGCGCGCTCGACAGCTCCTTGCGCAGCTCCTCGATCCGGGTCGTCAGGCCCGGATGCTCCGGCGCGCGCTGCTGGAGCTCCATCAGCACTTCGATCGCGCGCTCGATGCGGCCCGCCCGGGCGAGCAGGTTGCCGTACCACACGTACGTCTCGGCGTCGGCCTCTTCGGGGCGCGAGAACGTCACGGCCTCCTCGGCCTTTTGCATCGCGAGCTCGTGCTTGCCCTGCTCGCTGTAGATGGCGGCGAGCTTGCGGCATGCCGTCAGATAGTTCGCGTTGCGGCTGTCGATCTGCTGGAGGTTGCGAATCGCACGGGTCGCCTCGCCGCGCTTCTGCGCGATCTCGCCGGCCTCGAAGAAGTCGCCTTTCTTCTCGAGCGCGTCGAGCAGCTTCGCCTCGTCGCCCGCCTCGCGATAACAAACGCTCGCCGCCTCGTAGTCGCCCGCCTGCTCGTAGGCCCCGCCTGCGCGCGCGAGGTCGCCGCTGGCGTTGTACATCTCGGCGGCGCGCGCGAGATCGCCCGCGCGCTCGAACAGCGCGGCGGCCTTCGTGAGCTCGCCCGCTTCGGCGCGCAGCTCCGCCGCTTCGAGCCAGCGCCCCGCAGCTTCGAAGCGCTCGGCGGATTTCCCGACCGAGCGGCGGCTCTGGTAGAAGCGGCCCGCAAGCACGGCCGCGCGCTCGCGCTGTCCGACCTTTTCGAGCGCCGCAGCCGCGACCGAGAGGTCGCCGCGCAGGAACGGCTCGACCGCGGCTTCGCAGCCGTGGAAGGTGAGACCCGCGGCGTCGTCGAGGTCGACCTCGATCGCGAGCGGCGCGATGCGCTCGATCTTCAGGTTGCGCTCGGCGGCGCGGTCCTCGGCGCCGATCAGGATCGTGTGGGCGCCGATCGGCAATGAGAGGCGCAGTGCGCCCTCGCGCGCGCGCTTCAGCGAAGTCGGGTCGCCGCTAAGCGCGATGCGCGCGTTCGCAACGAGCGTGCCGCCGCGTACGACGCGCACGTCGACGGGGCTCGCCTCGGGGCGCAGGTCGAACTCCGCACGCGCTGCGCGGCCCTTCTCGACCACGACCTCGAGGTCGTCGCGCACGCCTTCTTTGGAGGCGCCGCTCTCGACCACGCCTTCGACCGTCACCCAATAACTGCCGGCCGGGATGCCGCGGAAGTGCGTCTCGCGCGCGACCATGTTGTGCTCGAAGCGGCTCGAGGCGCGCGCTGCGAGCTGCGCGTCCGCGCGCGGCGGCGGGCGCTGCCGCTCGCGCTCGCGCGCGAGGCGCACCGAGAGCGTGGCGCGCGCGCCTTCGGGCAGCTCGATCGCGACGGCAAGATCGCCATTGCCGCGCAGCACGCGCCGTAACAAGAGCGCGCCCGCAGCGAGAACGATCAGCGCGGCGCCAGCGAGCGCGTGGTTCAGCGTGAGAGCGGGCGGCTGCGGCGCGGCCTTCGGCGCAGGCGGCGCCGCTGCGCGCGCAGCGCGCGTGCGTTCGGCTTCGCGCGTCTCGTCGGTCGGAGAGAGCGGGGCGGGCAGCGCTTCGCTCGCGCTCGCCGCGCTCTCACTCGCAGCCTGGGCCGGCTCTGGCGTGGGACTCGGAGGCGTGGGCTTCCCGGTGGCGCGCTCCGCCGCGATCGCCTCCGAGAGCTCTGCGTAGAGCGCGCGGTCGTTCGGCATCAGGTCGACCGCGTCGCGCAGCGCTTTGCGCGCTGCGAAGAGCTGGCCCCGCTTGCGATACAAGCGCGCGGATGCGCGCAGCTCGCGCACCCAGTCGGGCCCCGGTACACGATCGGGATTCAGCACGCGCAGCGAGCCGAGCGCATCGCCCGCCGCGAGCAGCGCCTCGCCGTACGCGACGCGCGCCGCGTCGTCCTGCGGATTCGCCGCGAGCGCAGCTTCGAGGCGCGCGAGCTCGTCGGGCGTCGGGACTTGTTGTGCGAGCGCCGCACTCGCTGCGCACAGCAGCGCGCACGCGATCAGCAATCGCGCGGCGAAACGACGGAGCTCGCAGGCCGTCAGCATCCACGCCGCATCGGCCAGGCGCGCGCGGCAATTGAGGCGCACTTCGCCGCAGCTCCCGCGCAGCGGATCGGCAGCAGAGCGCTGCTAGAGCACCACGCCCAGCTGCCGCGAGTGAGCGAGCAGGCGCCCGTCGCGACTCCAGAGCTCGCCGTCTTCTTCGAGGAACCCGCCGCTGACCTCGCGCGTGCGGAACATCGCGAGCACGAAGTCGGCGGGCAGCGGCAGCGCGGCGCGGATGTGCACCGTGAGGTCCACGGTGGGCACGCCGCCGAGCGCCATTGGCAGCTCGGTCGATGCGAACACCGCCGGCGGCCACGCGTCCGCCAGCGCGGCGAGCAGCGTTCCGTCGATCGGGCGCTGGCCCTCGGCGAGGCGAATCCAGCCACCTGTTAGGGCCTCGCGCCCGCGCGCGCCTTCGAAGTAGCGCGGGCCGATCGCCCAGCGCTGCTCGTAGCGCTCGTGAATCGTGACCTTGGGATCGCGCCGCGGCTCGAGCGCCTCGGGCGGTGCCACCTCGGGCATCGCCGCGTGACGCATCTCAGGCGTCGTGCGCGGCTTCGAGAACGCCGCGAGCGCGAGCGCCTGCAGCGAGTCGCCCTGCAGGAGCCGCGCGCTCAGCGTGGTGAGCGAGCCGCCCACGCGCTCGACGCGCGTCTCGACTCGCGCGGCGCCCTCCCGGGGCGGGCGGACATAATGGATCGTGACGGAGCGCAGCTGGCGCGCGGGATCGGCGACGGCCTGCTCCATCGCGCGCACGAGCAGCGCCGCGACGTAGCCGCCGTTCGGCCCGCGCGCGACCCACCAGCCGCGGTCGACGCGCGCGTCGTAGACGCCGGGCGCCACGAGCGTGCAAGCGGTGTCGCGATCGAAGCGTGAGGGCTCGTGGCTCATGGGGCCGCGCAGAGTAGGCGCACGCGGCGTGATTTCGAGTCGCGCGCGCCGGCGCGCACTTATGCTGCGCGCGTTCGGGAGGGCACGTGACGGCGAGAACGCGCGCGGAGCTGGCGCTGCTCGGCGTCACGCTGAGCTGGGGCGGCTCGTTCCTGGTCGTGAAGGACACGCTCGCGACGCTCGGGCCGTTCACGCTGATCGCGCTGCGCTTCGCGCTCGCAGCCGCCGCACTCGCGCTCGTGTTCGGGCGCGCCGCGTTCGCGCTCGGGGCGGACGTGCGCGGGCGCTCGAACCTGCGCACGGCAGCCGCAATCGGTGGCTTGCTCTTCGCGGGCTTCGCACTCCAGACCGCGGGCCTCACGACGACGACGCCCGCGCGCTCGGGCTTCATCACCGCGACCTACGTCGGCATGGTTCCGCTGCTCAGCCGCGTGCTGTTCGGGCGGCGCCTCGGTGCGCGAACGCTCGCGTCGATCGCCGGTGCGCTCGCGGGGTTGTTTCTGCTCACGGATCCGCGCGGGGCCGGCGTGAACGCCGGCGACTGGCTCACGCTGCTGTCGGCCCTCGCCTTCGCCGCGCACCTGATCGCGATCGAGCGCTATGGCCTCGGCATCTCGGCGCGTGCGCTCTCGCTCGCACAAATGGCGACGGTCGCGCTCGCCGCTGCGCCGCTCGCCTTCGCGCTCGAAGGCGCCTCGCCCCAGCTGAGCGCGCGCTCGCTCGGAGCGATCGCGTACCTCGGGCTCGCGTGCAGCGCGCTCGGCTTCCTCGCACAGACGTGGGCGCAGCGGCACACCACGGCGACCCGCGCAGGGCTGATCTTCTCGCTCGAGTCGCTGTTCGCCGCGCTGCTCTCGGTCGCCGTCGGCGCCGAGTCCATAACAATCTGGCAATGGGCGGGCGGGCTCTTGTTGGTCGCGGGGGTGATCGTGGGAGAGAGCGAACCGCCCTCCCTGGAGCAGAATCGCGGCCTCGGCGTCTGACGCTCGCGTCGTGTGCGTTCCCGTGCGCTGATGTCCGCTCACGGTCGATCGCTTGCGCCGAGCTGGCGCAGACGTTCGCCGGCCACCATCGCCATTGCGGCTTGCAGGTTGTAGGAGGGGATGAAGCCGCGCATCGGGATGCGCAGCGCGCCATCGCAAGCGGCGACCACCTCGCTCGGAATGCCATCGCGCTCACCGCCGACGACCAAGAGCAAGCGCCCGGTCAGGTCTTCCTCCCACGGTGCGTGCGTGCCGACGTCTTCGATCGCGAGCACGCGGCGGCCCGCAGCCTTCGCGAGCGCGACGACCTCGAGCGCGGGCAGCCAGTGCACGGGGAAGAAGCGATCCGCGCGCATCGAGGCGCGCAGCGCCTCGCGCTTGCCTTCGTGCGCGAAGCCCGAGTCGACGAATGCGCACGCGGCGCCCGAGACTTCGGCGAGGCGAATCGCGAAGCCGGTGTTGCCGGGGTATGCGACGCCGACGAGCAGCCACGCCACACCGCCGCCCGCGAGCGCCTCGGCGGGCCGCGCGTTCGGGTCGGGCCCGATCACGGCCATCACCTCGGGTGCGGGCGAGCACTTGCCGAGGCGCCAGAGCGACTGCGCGCTCGTCTCGCGCAGCGCGATGCCCGCGGCGCGCACGCGCTCGAGCACCGCGCGCGTTTCGGGCAGCTGCGGCGTGGCGGCGTGCAGAACGAGGCGCACGGGCTCGCCCGCATCGAGCGCAGCGGCGAGCTCCGCCGCGCCCGCGACCTGCCTGCGAGCGGGCTCGCTCACGCGCGGCGCCACGACAAGTACGCGTTCGAGATGCCGCCGGCGCCGTCGGAATCGAAGCGCTCGGCGAGCGGCAGGCCCGCTGCGTGCTCCAGCCGCGCGAGCTCGGCGTCGTCAGCGAAGTGCGAGAAGCGGAACACGGAGTCGTCCGTGTCGAAGCGCAACAGGCGATCGCCCGGCTCGAGCTCGCGCTCGTCGATCCCCGCGCGCGACCACGGGACGCGCCGTGCGGCGCTCTCGTCGCCGGTCGTGCGCCAGAACGCGACGCTGAGCGTGCCGCCCGGCGCGAGCCGCTCCGCGAGCGCGCGCACGAGCGCCGCGCGCGCCGCCTCGCCGGGCACGTGGTGGATCACGCCGAACATGCCGATCAGGTCGAACGGGCCGCGCGGAATGTCGTGAGGCGCCTCGATCACGTCCATGCGCGCGAACTGCGCGCCCTCGATCAGGTCGTTGCGAGTGCGCGCGAGCGCGATCAGCTCCGCGCTCGCGTCGACGCCCTGATAACTCGCTCGCGCGCCGCGCTCGCGCAGCAGCTGCGCGAAGCGCCCGTGCCCACAGCCCACGTCGAGGATCGCGCGCGGCGCCGGCACCGCGTCGAGCACGCGCCGCATCCCCGGCCACGGGCGGTCGCGCTTCGACGCGAAGAGTCGGGCGTGGCGCCGGTAGAATTCCTCGTTGATGCGGGCCAGAGCCCGCGCGGTCTCGGGAGTCATGAGCGCGCGCAGCATACAAGCCACATCGGACGAGAAGCTGCGCGCGATCATCGCGGAGGCGATCGCCGCCGAGTCGCTCGGCGCGCGCGCGCTCGATCGCATCCTGCGCCGCCACCCCAAGGACGGGCGCGGCTTCTACACGAAGCGCGAGGTGCTCGCGGCGTTTCGCGCGAGCGCGAGCGAGTGGCCGCTCGCGGAGAGCGCGTTCGCGGAGAAGCTGCGCACGACGCCGACGCGGACGCTCTCCGGCGTCGCGCCGGTCGCGGTGCTGACGAAGCCGTTTCCGTGCCCCGGCCGCTGCGTGTTCTGCCCGAGCGACGTGCGCATGCCCAAGAGCTACCTCGCGAACGAGCCCGGCTGTCAGCGCGCGCAGGCGAATCGCTTCGATCCCTATCTGCAAGCCTGGAATCGCCTCGCCGCGTTTCGCGCGATGGGCCACTCCACGGCCAAGGTCGAGCTGATCGTGCTCGGCGGAACGTGGTCGTTCTATCCCGAGAGTTATCAGGTGTGGTTCGCGACGCGCCTGTTCGACGCGCTGAACGATTTCGGCGCAGGCGTCGACCGCCGCGACGAGATCGCAGCGTTCGCGCCGGACTTCGCGAGCTTGGCGCTCGGCTCGCGCGGCTACGACGCGACGGTTGCCGCGCATCTGCGCGCAGGCGACGGCGAGCTCGTGCCCGCGAGCGAGCGCGGCGAATGGTCCGCGCTCGCGGCCGCGCAGCGTGCGAACGAGCGCGCCGGCGCGCGCTGCGTCGGCCTCGCGCTCGAGACGCGGCCCGACCACGTCACGCGCGACGAAGTGCTGCGCCTACGCCGCCTCGGTGCGACGAAGGTGCAGCTCGGCATCCAGTCGCTCGACGACGCCGTGCTCGCGGCGAACCAGCGCGGCCACGACATCGCCGCGACGCGCGAGGCGATCGCGCTGCTGCGCGGCGCCGGCTTCAAGGTCCACGCGCACTGGATGGCGAATCTGTTGGGTGCAACTCCGGCGAGCGACCGCGCCGACTTCGCGCGCCTCTTCGACGACCCCGCGATCCGCCCCGACGAGCTGAAGCTCTACCCGTGCAGCCTCGTCGAGACCGCCGAGCTCGTTCACCACCACGCCCGCGGCGAGTGGCGCGCATACACGCGCGAAGAGCTGCTGCCGCTCGTCGCCGACTGCCTCGCCGCGATTCCGCGCTGGTGCCGCGCGACACGCGTCATTCGCGACATTCCCTCGCAAGACATCGTGACCGGGAGCAAGGAGACGAACCTGCGCGAAGCCGCCGAGGCGCTGCTGCGCGAGCGCGGCACGGCGCTGCAAGAGATCCGCGCGCGCGAAGTCCGCAACACCGCCCGCGACGACGCGCCGCTCACGCTGCGCGAGACCCGCTACGCGACGAGCATCGGCGACGAGATCTTCCTCGAGCTCACAACGACCGACGACCGCATCGCCGCCTTCGCGCGCGTGTCACACCCAAGGGCTGGTTCGACGCAACACGCGCCGATCGCCGAGCTGCACGGAGCCGCGCTGCTCCGCGAGGTTCACGTCTACGGCGCCGCCGCCGGCTTCAACGAGCGAGCCGCGAACAAAGCGCAGCACGCCGGCCTCGGCGCAAAACTCGTGAAGCGCGCGGCGGCAATCGCTCGCGACACGGGCTTCGCGCGCCTCTCGGTCATCTCCGCCGTGGGCACGCGCGACTGGTACCGCCGCCAACACTTCACAGACGGCGACCTCTACCAACACCTCGCGCTCTGAGAGCGGCGAGTCTTCGACGCCGCTCCGTCTCGACTCAGAAAGTCGGGAAAGCGCGCCTCGACGGCGCGCCTTCCCGACCCCACCTCCACAAGACGCACTTCGAGCCCTACGGCCTCGATCTGCGCCCGCCGGAGGCGGAGAGCGGCCCCAGGCCGAGGAGGAACAGATGGCCGCCGCAGGCCTGGGGCCGCTGGAGCCGCCGGCGGCCTCGGCGCCACGGCGCGTACGCAACCAACTCGCTCGTAACAACTCGCTAGCTCGGTCGCCGAAACTCCAGCGCCTCCCCGGAGAGCCGCGCATCCGCCACGATCTTCGCGCCCTCCGCGAACTCGCCCTCGAGGATCTTCATCGCGAGCGGGTCCTGCACCAGCCGCTGGATCACGCGCTTCAGCGGCCGCGCGCCGTAGTGCGGGTCGTATCCCTTCTCGGCGAGCAGCTGCTTCGCCTCCTCCGTCAGCTCCAGCTCGATGCGCCGGTCCGCGAGCATCTTGCGCACGCGCGCGAGCTGAATCTCGACGATGCGGTCGAGATGCTTGCGCTCGAGCTGGTGATAGATCACGACGTCGTCGACGCGGTTCAGGAACTCCGGCTTGAAGTGCGCGCGCAGCGCCTCCATCACGCGCGTCTCGATCTCCTCGTGCCTGCTCGCCTCCACGATGAACTGGCTGCCGATGTTCGAGGTCATGATCAGGACGACGTTCTTGAAGTCGACCGTGCGCCCTTGGCCATCCGTCAGGCGGCCGTCGTCGAGGATCTGCAGCAGCACGTTGAACACGTCGGGGTGCGCCTTCTCGATCTCGTCGAAGAGCACGACGCTGTACGGGCGCCGGCGCACGGCTTCCGTCAGGTAGCCGCCCTCGTCGTAGCCGACGTAGCCGGGAGGCGCGCCGATCAAGCGGGACACGGAGTGCTTCTCCATGAACTCGCTCATGTCGATGCGCACCATCGCCTGCTCGTCGTCGAACAGGAACTCGGCGAGCGCGCGCGCCGTCTCGGTCTTTCCCACGCCCGTGGGCCCGAGGAAGATGAACGAGCCGATCGGGCGGTTGGGATCCTGCAGCCCCGCCCGCGCCCGGCGCACGGCATTGGCCACCAGCGAAAGCGGCTCGTCCTGGCCGACCACGCGGCGGCGCAGGTTGTCCTCCATGCGCAGCAGCTTCTCGTGCTCACCTTCGACCATCTTCGCGACCGGCACGCCGGTCCACTTCGAGACGATCTCGGCGATCTCCTCGGGCGTCACTTCCTCGGACAGCACCGAGCCTTGCTTCTGCAGCTCGGCGAGCTTCGCCTGCTCGGCATCGAGCTGCTTCTCGAGCTCCCGTAACAACCCGTACTGGATCTCCGCCGCGCGCTCGAGGTTGCTCGCGCGCCTCGCGCGCTCCAGCTCGGCGGTGAGCGCCTCGCGCTTCTCCTTGATCTCGCGCACGCGCGCGATCGCGCTCTTCTCGTTGTCCCAGCGCGCCTTCAGCGCCGCGCTCTCGCCCTGCAGCTCGGCGATCTCGCCGCCGATCTTCGAGAGCCGTTCGCGGCTCGCGGCGTCGCTCTCCTTCTTCAGCGCCTCGCGCTCGATCTCGAGCTGCGTGCGCTTGCGCTCGATCTGATCAAGCTCCTCGGGCATCGAGTCGATCTGCACGCGCACGCGGCTCGCGGCCTCGTCCACGAGATCGATCGCCTTGTCGGGCAGGAAGCGCTCGGTGATGTACCGATTCGAGAGCGTCGCCGCGGCGACCAGCGCGGCGTCCGCGATGCGCACGCCGTGGTGCGTCTCGTAGCGATCCTTGAGCCCGCGCAGAATCGAGATCGTGTCCTCGACGCTCGGCTCTTCGACGAGCACGGGCTGGAAGCGGCGCTCGAGCGCGGCGTCCTTCTCGAGCTTCTTGCGGTACTCGTCGAGCGTCGTCGCGCCGACGCAGCGCAGCTCGCCGCGTGCGAGCGCGGGCTTCAGCATGTTCGCGGCGTCGGCGGCGCCTTCTGCCGCGCCCGCGCCGACGATCGTGTGCAGCTCGTCGATGAACAGCACGATCTCGCCCTGCGACTCCGCGACTTCGCGCAGCACGGCCTTCAGGCGATCCTCGAACTCGCCGCGGTACTTCGCGCCGGCGATCAGCGCGCCGATGTCGAGCGAGATGACGCGCTTGTTCATCAGCGACTCGGGCACGTCGCCCGCGACGATCCGGCGCGCCAGGCCCTCGACGATCGCGGTCTTGCCCACGCCGGGCTCGCCGATCAGCACGGGGTTGTTCTTCGTGCGGCGCGAGAGCACCTGCACCACGCGGCGGATCTCCTCGTCGCGGCCCACCACCGGATCGAGCTTTCCGGTGCGCGCGGCCTCGGTGAGATCGCGCCCGAACTTCGCGAGCGCCTGATACTTCGACTCGGGATCTTGGTCGGTGATGCGCGCGTTGCCGCGCACGCTCTCGAGCGCTTGCTCGATCGCCGCGCGCGTCGCGCCGGCTTCGCGCAGCGCCTTCGCGGTGTCGTCGCTCTTGTCGTCCGCGAGCGCCAATAACAAGTGCTCGGTCGAGACGTACTCGTCCTTGCGCTTGTCGGCCTCCTTGAAGGCGCCGTCGAGCGCGCGCTGGAGCGCGGGCGAGATGGTCGGCTGCGAGCCGCCCGTGACCTTCGGCAGCGCCGCGAGGCGCTTCTCCGCGTCGCTCTGCACGCGCTCCACCGCGACGCCGATCTTCTGCAGGATCGGCACCGTGCTGCCTTCGGGCTGCGCGACGAGTGCGCGCAGCAGATGCGCAGGCGTGATCTGCGAGTGACCGCGCGAGGTGGCGAGGCTCTGCGCCTCACTCAGGGCTTCTTGACTCTTGAGCGTGAGCTTTTCGAAACGCATGCCCGAGGCCTAATGACGACCTCGGCGCTGACAAGCTCGATTTGCGCTGACGGGCGGATTTGGCCGGCTGGCAGGGCGCGTGAGCTCCGCTGACGCTCGTCAGCGCGTGTCGCGCTTCAGCGTGATGAAGACTTCCTGCCGGCCGCGGCGCACCAGCAGCAGCGCGCCCTTCGGGTTCTTCAGCACGGACGTGCGGAACGCGGCGCTCGTCGCAACCGGCTCCTGGTTCACTTCGAGGATGAGATCGCGCGCGCGCAGCGTCGCCTTCTCGGCGGGGCTGCCCGGACGCACGCGAGTCACGACGACGCCCTTCGTGCCCGCTTCGAACCCGAGCTCCTGCGCGAGCTGTGGCGTCACGGTCTGCACCGAGAGCCCGTACTCGCCGCTCGGCTCGGCTTCGTCTCCGCCAGGCCCGAGCTCAGCTTCGTCGTCGAGCGCCAGCGCGCTCACCACGATGTCCGCGCTCATGCGCTTGCCCTTGCGCACGAACGTCACCTTCGAGCGCTGGCCCGGCGGCGTCGCGGCGACGAGCTGCGGCAGCTCGTCCATGTCTCTGATCTTCTTGCCGTTGAACTCGACGATCACGTCGCCGTGGCGGATACCCGCGCGCTCTGCCGGGCTGCCTTCCTCGACGTCGTTCACGAGCGCTCCGCTCGCGTCCGGCAGGCCCAACAGCTCGGCCGCATCCGCGTCGACGGGCTGGATCGTCACGCCCAGCTTGCCGCGCGAGACGCGGCCCTTGTTGCGCAGCTGCGGCAGCACCTGCTTGGCCATGTTCACCGGGATCGCGAAGCCGATGCCGATGTTGCGGTCGCTGGCGATCATCGTGTTGATGCCGACCACCTCGCCCGCGAGGTTCAAGAGCGGCCCGCCGGAGTTGCCGGGATTGATCGCGGCGTCGGTCTGGATGAAGTCCGAGTAGCGCGGGCCTTCCTGCGCGCGCGTGCGGCGGTGCTTCGCGCTCACGATGCCGGCCGTGACGGTGTTCTCGAGGCCGAGCGGATTGCCGATCGCGACGACCCAGTCGCCGATGCGCGTCTTGTCCGAGTCGCCGAGGGGCAGCGAGGTGAGCGACTTCTTCGCCTCGACCTTGAGCAGCGCCACATCCGTCGCCGGGTCACGGCCGATCACTTTCGCCGGGAGGGTCGTGCCGTCGAGGAACACCACGTCGATCTTGTCGAAGTTGTCGACGACGTGGTTGTTGGTGACGACGAAGCCGTCGGCGGAGATCACGAAGCCGCTGCCTTCTCCCGCGCGCGGCACGCCGCCGCCGAAGGGGAAGCCGAACATCTCCTCGATCGGGTTGCGCGGCCCGCGTCGCTCGTCGGCGGTGATCGTGCGCTCGGCCTGAATGCTCACGACGGCGGGCGCCACGCGCTCCGTCAGGTCGGCGAACGTGATCGGCGCGCCGCGAGGCGCAGCGGTGGGCGCCGGGGGAGGGCTGCCGCCCTCGCGCCAGAACGGCGCCGACGCCTGTTTGGGCTTGGCAGCGGCCTCGTTCTCGAGCAGGCCCGCGGCCTGGGCCACGTTCCCGCGCAGGTCGATCCGCACGTCGACGATGCCGGTCGCAACCAGCACGAACGCCGCCACCGGCAGCGAGATCACCATCGGAAGCAGCCAACGCTTCGCCTGCATGCCCTTGCCCTCTCTTCACCCCGCGCGCCGGGTGTTCCCTAGACGCTGCGCGCCCGCCTCGGGTTCCGCGTCAGACGCGCTGCGAGCGCGACATCTTCGGCGCAATCAGGAGAGAGGCAAGAGCACGTCTGCGAGACGGCGCCCGCGCTGCACGCGGAGATAGGCGCGATCCCGGCCCTGGAGCCGCAGCACGGCGCGACGCAGGGACTGTTCGTTGCTGAGCGCCTGGCCATCGATGGCGCGGATGAAGTCGCCGGCTTGCAGCCCGATCTGCTCCGCCCCGCTACCGGGGCGAACTTCCGCGGCTCGGTAGACGCCGCGCTCCAGCACGAGCTTCATGCCGAGCCGCTCGTTCGCGAGGTCGGCGACGACGGCGGCCGGGATCTCCGTGGCGGTCGCGCGCAGCGTGAGCGGCTTGCCCGCGCGCAGCAGGTGCAGCTCGTGCACCTGGCCCGTGGTGCTGCTCTCCAGCACTTCGTACAGCTCGCGCGCCGCGCGGATCGGCAGCGTGTCGATCTTCATCAGCACGTCGCCGCGCAGAACGCCCGCCTTCGCGCCCGGGCCGCCCGCGCGCACGCGATTCACGATCGCGCCGCGCTGCCCGGCGGGCAGCTTCAGCAGCTCGAGCATCGCGGGCTCGAGGTCTTGCAGATCGATCCCGAGCCAGACCGGCGCGACCGATCCCTTGGTGACGAGCTCGTGCACGATGCGTTTCGCCACGTCGATCGGGATCGCGAAGCCGATGCCTTCGGCGCCCTCGATGATCGCGGTGTTGATTCCGATCAGCTCGCCCTCGGCGTTCATCAGCGGACCGCCGGAGTTTCCGGGATTGATCGAGGCGTCGGTCTGCAGGAAGCCGTGGAACGTGCGGTCGCCCGTCTTCAGCGAGCGGTCGACGGCCGACAGCACGCCCGTCGTCACCGTGTTCGAGAGACCGAATGGGTTCCCGATCGCGATCACGGGCTCCCCGACGAGAAGCCCCGCGGAGGTTCCGGGCGTCACCCACGGCACCTCTTTCGCTTCGTCGAGCTGAAGCACCGCGAGATCGTTGTTCGGATCGCCGCCAACGAGGCGCGCACCCAGCTCGCGACCGTCGGCGAGCGTGATGCGAATCGTCTCGGCGCCGCGCACCACGTGCTCGTTCGTGAGCACGCGTCCCTTCGCGTCGATCACCACACCCGAGCCGAGACTCTGCACGGGACGCCGCATGCTCGGCTCGAAGAACAGGTCGAAGAACGGATTCGCGACGCGCCGCTGCTGCTGCTCCGTGGTGATGTTGACGACCGCGGGGCCGACCTTCTCCACCACGCGCACGGTGGCGGTGCGGCGCAGGAACGGGTCGTCAGCGCTCGCGGACGTTGCGGCAAGGACAGCGAGCGAGGCGGCGGCGGCCCACATGCGCGAGGGTGTGCTCATGGGCGGGGCACCCTAGGCGCGGGGAAATGGCCGAACAAGACCACACGCAGGACCGCGCCGCCGCCGAGTTTTCGCGCCGCTTCGGCCGCGCACCGAGTCATGGAGCGCGCGCGCCCGGGCGCGTGAACCTGATCGGCGAGCACACCGACTACAACGATGGCCTGGTGCTGCCGTGCGCGATCGATCGCGCCACGGTCGTGCTCGCGGCGCCGCGCGACGACGCGCGCGTGCGCGTCGCGTCGGCGGATCTCGCCGCCGAGACCGAGTTCGCACTCGCCGAGCACGCGCGCGCGGGCGATTGGGCCGACTACGTGCGCGCCGTGGCGGCCGCGCTCGCGGAAGCCGGGCATCGCGTGCGCGGGGCGGACCTCGCGATCGCGAGCGACGTGCCGCTCGGCGCGGGGCTCTCGTCCTCGGCGGCGCTCGGCGTCGCGGCCACGTACGCGCTCGCGCGCGTGTCCGGCATCGCGCTCGCTCCGCGCGCAGCTGCCGAGCTCGCGCACCGCGCCGAGAGCCACTTCGCGGGCATCGGCTGCGGGATCCTCGATCAGTTCGCGAGCGCGCTCGGCGCGCGCGATCGCGCGCTGCGCATCGATTGCCGCGCTCGAGACGTTACGGAGATCGCGCTGCCGCCGGGCGCGACGTGGCTCGTCGCGGACTCGGGCGCGCACCGCGAGCTCGCGCGCGGCGGCTACCGCGAGCGCGTCGCGGAGTGCGCCGCTGCGCTCGCCGCCGCGAAGCGCGCGGGCAGCGCGGCGCCGAGTGCGAGCGCGCTGCGCGATCTCGGTGAGGACTCGCTGCATGCACTCGCGCGGGTGCTGCCCGAGGTGCTCCTGCGCCGTGCGCGCCACGTGATCCGCGAGAACGCGCGCGTCGACGCGTTCGCTCAGGCGCTCGCGGCGCACGATCTCGGCGCCGCCGGGGCACTCATGCGCGCGAGCCACGCGAGCCTGCGCGACGACTACGCCGTCTCGACGCGCGAGCTCGACGCGCTGTGCGCGCTGGGCGACGCCGCGCCCGGCTGCCACGGCTCGCGCCTCACCGGCGCCGGCTTCGGCGGCTGCACGCTGCACCTCGTCGAGAGCGAAGCGGCGCCCGCCGTGGCGCGCTCTCTCGAGGCCGGCTTCACCGCCGCGTTCGGGCGCGCGCCGCGCGTGTGGGCCGTGCATGCGAGCGAGGGGGCGAGGGCGTTCGCGGTGTAGGCGCGGCGGTGTCGCGGGCGGCGCATCCCGCGAGGCGAGCCAGAAATCGCTAACCCGGCGTCTGACGCCAGCTTTGCGATTCGCTCGCAACTTCGCGCGCATCCCCGCGATCTGGAGCGCCGGAGCAAGTTCGAGTCAGGCGCAAATCGCTTTAACCGCGATCCAGCGCGTCGCGCAGTTCCCTCGCCGCGCGTTCCGGGTCCGTCGCCGCGCACAGCTCGCCGGTCACGGCGACGCCCGCGGCCCCCGCGCGCACGCACTCGGCGGCGCGGCGCGCGTCGATGCCGCCCTGCGCAAGCACGGGGATGCCCGCGCGCGCGGCTTCACGCAGCGCGGCGAAGCCGAGCGGCTCGCGCGACGCGGGCTTCGAGTACGGCGCGAAGATCGGGGCGAGATGCGCGTAGCTCGCGCCCGCGCGCGCCGCGGCGGCGACTTCGTCCGCGCTGTGCGCCGAGGCGCCGAGCAGCGCGCCCGCGCCGAGCAGCGCGCGCGCCTCGGCGAGCGGCAGCGCGTCGAAGCCGAGGTGCGCGCCGTCCGCGCGCGCCGCGAGCGCGACGTCGACGCGGCGATTCACCAGCACGCGCGCGCTCGGGCTCGCCGCACGCACGGCCGCCATCACCTCGCGCACGAGCGCGAGCAGCGGCGCGCCGTCGAGGTCCTTCTCGCGCACCTGCACCCAGTCGGCGCCGCCGCGCACCGCCCCTGCGGCGATCTCCGGAATCGAGCCGCGCGCCGACTTGCGGTCGGTGACGAGGCAGAGGATGTGGCGAGCGAGCTCGTTCTTCAGAACGTCGCGATCCCGTCCAGCGGGCTCGACGCGTTCGCGTAGAGCCGCCGCGCGATGCGTCCGGCTTCGTACGAGAGCCGGCCCGCCTCGACGGCGAGCTTCATCGCGCGCGCCATCTTCACTGCGTCCTTTGCGCCCGCGATCGCGGTGTTCATCAGCACCGCCGTCGCGCCGAGCTCCATCGCCTCCGCGGCGTCGCTCGCGCAGCCGACGCCCGCGTCGACCACGACCGGCGCCTCCACGGTCTCGAGGATGATGCGCAGGTTCGCGGGATTGCGGATGCCGAGGCCGCTGCCGATCGGCGCCGCGAGCGGCATCACCGCGACGCAGCCGAGCGCGGCGAGGCGCTGGCACGCGACGGGGTCGTCGCTGATGTACGGCAGCACCTCGAAGCCGTCCGCGACGAGGATGCGCGCGGCTTCGATCGTGGCGGCGACATCGGGGAACAGCGTGCGCTCGTCGCCGATCACTTCGAGCTTCACGAGCGCGTGGCCGAACAGCTCGCGCCCGAGCTGCGCGGTCGTGACGGCGTCGGCGACGTTGTAACAGCCGGCCGTGTTCGGGAGCACCGTGAGCCCCTTCGGGATCGCGCCGAGCACGCTCTGCTCGCGCGGCTTCGTCAGGTCCACGCGCCGCAGCGCGACGGTGATCATCTCCGCGCCGCTCGCCTCGGTCGCCGCAAGCTGCGTCTCGAGCGATGCGTACTTCCCGCTGCCCACGATCAGGCGCGAGCGGAATTCGTGTGAACCGAGCTTGTAGGTCTCCGACATCACCCGCCTCCTACGGCTTCGAGAATCTCGACGCGATCGCCCGCCGCGAGCGCGCGCGCGGCGTACTTCGTGCGCGGCACCACGTTGCGGTTGACGGCGATCGCGATCTTGCGCCCCGTGAGCCCGAGCGCTGCGACCAGCTCTACGAGGGTCGCGCCCGCGGCGATCTCCCGCGGCTCGCCATTCACGGAGATGGAGAATGCGGCGTCGGTGCGATGGGTGGCTTCCACGGCGGGCTCACGAAACGAGTGCGGCGCGCATGCAACCATCCAGTGCGCGCCGAGAGCAGCCGACACTATTCAGACGCGTGGGGGGTGTCAAACGAGTGGACGCGCTCGCTCCGACGAAAACCGCGCGGCCGTTCCGCAAACCGAGCCCGTGCGCGACTGTGAGGAAGTGAGCGACGTGAAGTCCGGCCGACCGACGGTTGCATGCATCGACGAGAACGCGCTCGCGCACAACTTCAGCGAGGCGAAGCGGCTCGCCGGCTCGCGCGCGCTGATCGCGGTGGTGAAGGCGGACGCGTATGGGCACGGCGCCGCGCCGGTGGCGCGCAAGCTCGCGGCCTCGGGCTGCAAGCACTTCGCGGTCGCCACGGTGGAAGAGGCCGCGCAGCTGCGCGACGCCGGCATCGCGCACACGATTCTCGTGCTCGGCGGCGCGCACGACGCAGGCGAAGCCGACGAAGCGGTCGCGCTCGGGCTCACGCCGGTCGTTCAGCACGCGGGCCACATCGCGCTGCTGCGCAAAGCCGCAGCCGAGCGCTCGCGCGCGATCGCCGTCCAAGTCGAGGTCGACACGGGCATGGCGCGCATGGGCATCTCGCCCGAGGACGCGCCCTCGATGATCGAGTCGATCGCGCGCGACCCGCGCTTCGGGCTCGATGGCGTCTACACGCACCTCGCCTGCGCCGACGAGGCCGACCTCGCGCCCACGCACCGCCAGCTCGCGCTGTTCCGCGAAGTGCTCGCCGCGCTGCGCTCGCGCGCGATCGCGCCGGGCCAAGTGCACGTCGCGAACTCGGCGGCGCTCGTCGCGACTCCCGCCCTCGCGGAGGCGCTGCCCGCGGAAGTGAGCGCGGTGCGCCCGGGCCTGATGCTGTACGGCGTTGCGCCCGCGCCGCATCTCGCCGACGCCGCGCAGCTGAAGCCGGTGATGAGCGTGCGCACGCGCGTCGCGAACTTGCGCTGGGTGCGCCGCGGCGACCCCGTCGGCTACGGCGCCACGTTCCGCGCGAAGCAGCGGGGCCGCATCGCGACGCTGCCGATCGGCTACGCGGACGGGATTCCCTGGTCGCTCGGCAATCGCGGCGCAGTGCTACTGCGCGGGAAGCGCGTGCCGATCGCGGGCCGCGTCTCGATGGACCTGATCACCCTCGACGTCGGCAATTCGCCCGTCGAGATCGGCGACCCGGTGTGCGTGTTCGGCGTGCCCGCCGGCGGCGGCGCCCCGCTGCGCGTCGAAGAAGTCGCCGAGGCCGCGGGCACGATCCCGTACGAGCTGCTCGTGCGCGTCGGCGCGCGCGTGACGCGGGTGCTGGGGAGCTGAGCCCCACATGCCCGACGACGCCGACGGCATCGTCCTCGCGTTTGAGTACGCGCCTGGCGAGTGGGTTCGCCTCACCCGGAGATTCCGTTTCCGGTTCTTGTCCGTGGCACGAGATCTGGTGGTCACCGTCCTGATGGTCGCGCTTACGCTCTTCGCCCCAGCCCAATGGCGTGTTGCACTGCTCGCGGCTTGCGCGGGGTACGCGGCGATCGCGTGCGCCTCCGTGCTCGTCTGGCCGGTTTGGTGGGAGCGACGGATCCCCTACTTGCGCGAGCGGTACCGCCTCGAGCTCGGCCACGATGCGCTCGCCTTCTCGACTGCGAGCGTGTCGTCGCGGCTGCCGTGGTCGTACTACAGGGGCTGGGCTCGGGATCGCCAAGCCCTCTACCTCTGGATGGGGCGCGGGCAGGCGACCGTCATCCGGTCTCGCGCGCTCGTTTCGAACGAGGCGGCTGTGCTTGACCGACTGCGCAGCAAGCTGGGCGAGCCGCGCTGGTCTGCCTAAGGTGCGCGCGCTTTGACCGCCGCCACGCACACTCCCGAGAAGCCGACGCGCATCGAGTACCACGCATCGCTGCATGACGTGTGGAAGGCGTTCGGCGAGCGCAGCGTCCTGGAAGGCGCGTCGCTCGACCTGCGGCCCGGCGAGATCACCGTCGTGATCGGCGGCAGCGGCTGCGGCAAGTCGACGCTGCTGCGCATTCTGCTCGGGCTCGAAAGCTACGAGCGCGGCTCGGTGCGCCTGTTCGGCCGCGAGGTGAGCGCGCTCAGCCGCAGCGAGCAGAGCGAGCTGATGATGCGGGTGGGGATGCTGTTTCAGTTCGGCGCGCTGTTCGACTCGATGACGGTGGGCGAGAACGTCGGCTTCGCGCTGCGCTACGTGCAGCGGCGCCCCGAGGACGAGATCGCGCAGCGCGTGCGCGAGAACCTCGCGCTCGTGGGCCTGCGCGACGTCGAGGCGCTCTATCCCGCGCAGCTCTCGGGCGGCATGCGCAAGCGCGTCGCGCTCGCGCGCGCGATCGCGCACAAGCCGACGCTGCTGTGCGTCGACGAGCCGACGACCGGCCTCGACCCGATCATGTCCGACACGATCAACGAGCTGATCCTGCAGATGCGCGAGCGACTCGGCGTGACGGTGCTGTGCATCACGCACGATCTCACCGCCGCGTTCAAGATCGGGGATCGGATCGCCATGATGCACGACCGGCGGATTGCTGCTTTTGGGACGCCTGAGGAGGTGCGGGCGTCTTCGAATCCGGCGGTGAGGCAGTTTGTGGCTGGGAGTGCTTACGGACCTTTGTCTTAGTCCGCGCATCTTGGTCCGGGGCGGGCGATCCGATCTTTTCTTGTTGACTTCGCAAACCGCGTCGAAGACTCCGCGGTTTGCTGCGCGCTTCGCTTGCAATCTCGGCCGACTTGCTGGGGAGTAGCGGTCGACTTCGAGGTTGTTCCGGCGCTTAGCTGATGCGGCAATGCATCTCGCCGGGGCGTGCAGCGCGGCACGCGCGAGAGCGAGTCGGTACTTTGCGCGCTCGTTCTTCTCTCGGAGCGGGGCGCGACGCGATGCGGGTTCTTGTCGTCGGAAGCGGTGGGCGTGAGCACGCGCTCGCTTGGAAGCTCGCGCAGAGCCCGCGCGTCGAGGCGGTGGTTGCGGCGCCGGGGAGTGATGGGATCGCGACCGTCGCGAGGTGCCTGCCGGGCGTCGCGGCGACGGATGCGCGGGGGCTGATCGAGGCGGCGCGGGCGGAGCGCGTCGGGCTCGTGGTGATCGGGCCCGAGGATCCGCTCGCGCTCGGCGTTGCGGATGCGCTGCGCGCGGCGGGGCTGGCGGTGTTCGGGCCTTCGGCGAAGGCGGCGCAGCTCGAGGCGAGCAAGGGGTTTGCGCGCGAGTTCATGGCGCGGCACGGGATTCCGCATCCGCGCTTCGCGCGCTGCAGCGATCTCGCGAGCGCGCAGCGGGAAGTGCGCGCGCGCGGCGGGAAGTGCGTGGTGAAGGCAGACGGGCTCGCGGCGGGGAAGGGCGTCGCGGTGTGCGCGAGCGAGCCGGATGCGCTCGCGGCCCTCGACGAGATGATGGGCGCGCAGCGCTTCGGCGCGGCGGGCGCGAGCGTCGTGATCGAGGACGTGCTCGCCGGCGAAGAGGCGAGCTACTTGGTCGTTACGGACGGCACGCGCGTCGTGCCGTTCGCGCCCGCGCAGGATCACAAGCGCGCGCTCGATGGCGACCGCGGCGAGAACACGGGCGGCATGGGCACGTACACGCCGGCGCCACTCGTTACGGAGGCCGTCGAGAAGCGCGTGCTCGAGGAGATCGTGCACCCCACGCTGCGCGGCATGCGCGCCGAGGGCAATCCGTTCAGCGGCGTGCTCTACGTCGGCCTGATGATCGACCCGAGCGGCGCGCCTTCGGTCGTCGAGTTCAATTGCCGCTTCGGCGACCCGGAGACGCAGGTCCTGATGGCGCAGATGGAGCACGACCTCTTGCCGCTGCTCGACGGCGCGGCGCGCGGGCAGCTCGACGACTCGCTCGTGGCGCGGGGCGACGGCGCGGCGGTGTGCGTCGTGCTCGCGTCGGGCGGTTACCCGCGCGAGTTCGAGAAGGGCAAAGCGATTCGCGGCCTCGACGCCGCCGCTCAGGTGCCGGGCGTCGTCGTGTTTCACGCCGGCTCGAAGCGCGTGGGCGACACGTTCGCGACGAACGGCGGGCGCGTGCTCGGCGTGACCGCGCGCGGCGCGAGCTTCGCCGAGGCGCGCGAGCGCGCGTACGCGGCGGCCGATCGCATCGCGTTCGACGGCATGCACATGCGCCGCGACATCGGCGCACGCGCACTCGCGCGATGACGACGCTGAGCCTCGCCGAAGCCGCCGCGCGCATTCGCCGCGGCGAGCTCGTCGCGTACCCGACCGAGACGGTGTGGGGCCTCGCGGCCGACGCGCGCAACGAAGCCGCGGTGCGGAAGCTGCGCGCCTGGAAGGGGCGCGACGCCGAGAAGCCGATGTCGGTGCTGGTGAGTGATTACGCTGCGCTCGAGACGCTCGGCGCGGAGACGACGCCACTCGCGGCGAGGCTCGCCGCGAAGTTCTGGCCGGGCCCGCTCACGCTCGTCGTGCGCTGCGAGCACGCCTTCGCGCGCGGCGTCGCGAGTGAGGACGGCGGCGTCGGCTTTCGCTGCTCGCCGCATCCCGTCGCGCGCGCGCTCGCGCGCGAGGCGGGAGTGATCACGGCGACGAGCTTCAACCGCTCGGGCGACGCCGCGTGCGCGACGCGCGCCGACGCGGAGGCGTGCGCCGACGCGCAGGTTGCACTCGTGGCGGGCGAAGACGCCTCGGGCGCGACGCCGAGCAGCGTCGTCGACGCGAGCGGCGCGCGGCTGCGCGTGCTGCGCGAAGGTGCGATCCCGGCGCACGTTCTGGGAGCGGCGTCATCAGGAGAAATGCGTGGCTGAGATTCGCCCGTTTCGGGCGCTGCGATACGACCCTGCGCGCGTCGAGCTCGATCGCGTGCTCGCGCCCGTCTACGACGTGGTCACGCCCGAAGACCGCGTGCGCTTCTACGAGAAGGATCCGCACAACGCGATTCGCCTCGAGCTGACCAAGGAAGTCGCGCAGGAGGCGAGCACGGACTACTCCGAAGTCGCGCACACGCTCTCGGCGTGGCGCCGCGACGGCGTGCTGAAGCTCGACGCGCAGCCCGCGCTCTACGCGCTCCGCCAGCGCTTCAGCGCGCCCGACGGCCGCGCGCTCGCGCGCACGGGCTTCTTCTGCGCGCTTCGGCTCGAGGACTACGCGAAGCGCATCGTGCGTCCCCACGAGCGCACGCTCGCGGGGCCGAAGGCGGATCGCCTGAAGATCCTGCGCGCGTCGCGCACGAACCTCTCCGCGGTGTTCCTGCTCTACGAGGATCAAGACGGGAAGCTCGACGCACTGCTCGAGCAGGCGCTCGCCGCAAGCGAGCCGCAGCGCGCGCACGATGCGGGTGGCGTGACGCAAGAGCTCGTGGCGGTGACCGACGCGAACGCGATCGCCGAGGTGCAGCGCTTCCTCGCGTCGCGTCCGCTCGTGATCGCCGACGGCCATCATCGCTACGAGACGGGGCTCGCGTATCAGGCCGAGCGCCGCGCCTCCGCAAGCGAAGCGCGCAGCGAGGCGAAGCCGAGCGAAGTTGAACGCGGCAGCGACGCGAGTGCTGATTCCATCTTCGTGTACCTGGCGAACGCGTACTCCGCGGGCTCGCTGTTGTTGCCGATTCACCGGCTGCTCGTGAAGGCGCCCGCGCCGAGCGAGGCGCGCTGGAGCGAGCTCGCGCGCGCGGGCTGGCAGCACCGCAGCGTGGCGGCGAGCTCGCCCGCGCAGGTCGAGGCCGCACTGCGCGACGCACTGGCACAGCACACCGGTGCGCCGGCGTTCGCGGCGGACGACGGCAAGGGGCAACTGCGCGTGTTCTGGAAAGCGGCGAGCGCCGAGCTCTCGATCGAGGTCTTCCACCGCGAGATCGTGGTCGGGTTCTTCGGCCTCGACGAAGCCGCGGTCCGCGATGGCGCGGTCGCGTTCCCGAAGGCGATCCAGGAGGCGGCGAAGGACGTGCGCGCGGGCCGCGGCTCGGTCGCGCTCTACCTGAATCCGCTGCGGCCGGACGACGTGTTCCGCGTGACCGGCGCCGGCGCGACGCTCCCGCAGAAGTCGACGTTCTTCTACCCGAAGCTGCCGACCGGGCTCCTGTTCCGCTCGCTGGACGAAAGTTGAGCCGCCGCAGGACGCCGGTTCCGAAGGACCCCGCCCGTGTGGACGGGCGCCGCATCGACCGGGTGCTCGCCGAGCTCGGCTATGACCCGAACGCGCCGGCCCTCCGCCTGCTGAAGGTATGGGAGAGCGCGGTCGGCCCGGAGATCGCGAAGCACTGCGAGCCCACGGACTGGCAGGGCGGCACGCTCGAGCTGACGGTCGCGACCCCGGTGTGGGCGCAGCAGGTGGCGCTGCGCAAGCCGATCATCCTGGCCGGCCTCCGGAGCGCGCTCGGAAGCGACGCACCGACGGACCTGCGCACGCGAGTCCGCTAAAGAGTTCACATGCCGAAGCCCGAGAACGAAGTGCACGAGCCGCTCGCAGTCGGACACGCCGGGATCCGCTGCGATTTCTGCAATCAGATCGTCCCGAGCGTCCGCCGCGTCGCGCTCGACCGCGACTACGAGCGCCTGCTGACCCCGCACAAAGAGCGATACGCGTGCCCGAAGTGCTCGGCCGCGAAGGACAGCGAGCGGCGGGGCATCGCCCGGTAGCTCGGTCGCGCGGGAAGGGCTGGCCCCGAGGGGCACGCGCTGAAAACTTCAGGCGCTGCCTAGCCTTCCCGAAACGTGTCGCCTACTGTGCCGCGCCTTCGCGCCGCCCGGTTCGAGCCCGAACAGGTCGCCGGTCGCGGGCGCAAGTGGAGTGATCTCGATGGCCAAGCTTTCCCAGACGCTGCGCGACAACAAGCGCGCGCGCATGATGAAGAAGTACGCGGCGCGGCGCGCCGACCTGCGCAGCAAGCTGCAAGATCCGAACGCCTCGCTCGAGGAGAAGTTCGCGGCGCAGGAAGGCTTCGCGAAGCTGCCGCGCAACTCGTGCAAGACGCGCCAGTCGCGCCGCTGCCGCATCACCGGCCGCTCGCACGCCGTGTACAGGAAGTTCGGCGTGTCGCGCATCATGCTGCGCGAGATGGCGCTGCGCGGTGAGCTGCCCGGCGTACGCAAGGCGAGCTGGTAGCCGCCATGAAGGAAGGCATTCACCCCGACTACCACGCGGTGCTGTTCATCGACAGCGCCACCGGCCGCGAGTGGCTCTCGCGCTCGACCCTGAAGTCGAGCGAGAAGCGCAAGATCGACGGCAACGACGTGCCGGTCGTGCACCTCGACATCTCTGCGGAGAGCCACCCGTTCTGGACGGGTCAGCAGCGCTCGCTCGACACGGAAGGCCGCGTCGACCGCTTCAAAAAGCGCTACGCGAAGAAGAAGGGCTGAGCGATGCCGCGCCGCTGCCATCTCACGGGGTCGAAGGTCCAGTCGGGCCAGAACGTCTCGCACTCGAACCGCAAGTCGAAGCGCACGTTCGAGCCGAACCTGCAGCGCGTTCACCTGATGAGCGACGCGCTCGGCCGCCAGGTGCACGTGCGCGTCTCGACGCGCGCGCTGCGCACCGTCACGAAGGTGGGGGGCCTCGACGCGTTCCTGCTCGGCACCGACGACACGAAGCTGCCGCCGGAGGGGCTGTCGCTGAAGCGCGACATCCAGCGCGCGCTGCGATAGCTGCGCACCGATTCGAGGGCGGCCTCGGTGCGTGAGCGCCGAGGCCGTTCGTGTTTTCGCGCTACGCGCTGAACTAGCGTCGCCGCTCTTCAGGAGGCCCGAAGTGAGCACGTACCAGTTCATCCTCGTCGACGATCCGCGCCCGAAGATCCGGCGCATCACGCTGAACCGCCCGGAGAAGCGGAACGCGCTGAACAACGGCATTCGCGGCGAGATCTTCGCGGCGCTGGAAGCCGCGGACCGCGATCCCGAGGTTCACGTCTCGATCATTCGCGGCGCGGGCTCGTGCTTCTCCGCCGGCTACGACCTCGGCAGTAACAACGGCGCGAATCAGCCGTTCTTCAGCGCGGGCGGCGACGGCAACTGGCCGCGCCACGTCGTCGACGGCGCGTTCAAGATCTGGGATCTCGCGAAGCCCGTGATCGCGCAGGTGCACGGCTACTGCCTCGCGGGCGGCAGCGAGCTGATGAGCGCGTGCGACCTCTGTTACGTGAGCGAGGACGCGAAGATCGGCTACCCGCCGGTGCGCCTGATGAGTCCGCCCGACAACCAGTTCCACGCCTGGCTCGCCGGAATGCGCAACGCGATGGAGCTGATGCTCACGGGCGACTCGGTCGACGGGCACGAGGCCGTGCGCATGGGCCTCGCGAACCGCTGCTTCAAGAACGAGGAGCTCGAGACGAAGGTGCTCGACCTGGCGGAGCGCATCGCGAAGATTCCGCCCGACCTGCAGCAGCTGAACAAGCGCTCGATCCACCGCGCGATGGAGATCATGGGCATGCGCGCCGCGATCAAGGCGGGCACCGAGATCCAGGCGCTCGCGTTCCACCAGAAGTCGTCGCGCGAGTATCTGAAGGAGTTCGCGAAGGGCGTGAGTCAAGCGCTCAGCAAGCGCGACGCGCAGTTCGGCGACTATCGCGAGAGGCAGAAGTAGTGGCGGGCGACATCCGCGTCGGCATTGCGGGGATCAGCGGCTACGGCGGCACCGAGTTGTTACGGCTGTGCGGCGCGCACCCGCGCTTCCGCGTCGCGTACGCCGCGGGCGACAGCAGCGCGGGGCAGAAGCTCGCGCAGCGCTTCCCCGCGCTCGCGGGCTCGGCGACGGGCGAGGTCGTGATCGAGGCGTTCGATCCGGCGGCGCTCGCGAACGTGGACGTGCTGTTCGCGTCGCTGCCCACGGGGAAGTCGCGCGAGCCGCTCGCTCGCGTCGATGCGCGCGTGCGCGTCGTCGACGTCGGCGGCGATCACCGCTTCGTGGATGGCTGGACGTATGGCCTCAGCGAGCTGCCCGGCCAGCGCGCGAAGATTCGCGGCGCAACGCGCCTCGCGAACCCCGGCTGCTACCCCGCGGCGTCGCTGCTCGCGCTCGCGCCGCTGCTCCACGCGGGCCTGGTCGAGAGCCAAGGCATCGTGATCGACGCGAAGAGCGGCGTCACCGGCGCGGGCCGCGGCGGCGCGAGCGACTTCGGCTACGCCGAGACGAACGAGGATGTGTTCGCGTACGGCCTCCACGCGCATGCCCACGTGCCGGAGATCGAGTCGGCGCTCGCGCAGGTCGCGGGCCGCGCCGCGACCGTCGCATTCACGCCGCACCTCGTGCCGATGTCGCGCGGCATCCTCGCGACTTGTTACGCCCGCCCGCGCGCGGCAGTCACCGCGGCGCAGTGCAGCGAGGCGGCGCGCGCGCTCTACGCGAGCGAGCCGTTCGTGAAGGTGCGCGAGGTCGAGAAAGACGGGCGCAGCCCGCACACCGGCTGGGCGACCGCGACGAACCTGTGCTTCGTCAGCTACGCGGTCAACGCGCGCACCGGCCTCGTCGTCGCCACGGGCGCGATCGACAACCTCGGCAAAGGCGCCGCGGGCCAGGCCATCCAAAACGCGAACCTGATGTGCGGAATCCCCGAAGTTTCGGGGCTCGAGGGCCTGCCGGTTTGGCCTTGATCCCGTGACGGGTTCGCGCCCCTCCTGGTTTACTCCGCTCCGGCGGCCAAAGCGCCGCCTCCGCTGCGCGCTTCGCTTGCGTGGGCGGTTGCGGAGATCCAGCTAGGGAACACCGAGGTCGTTCTGGCCCGCGAGCCGCACGTGAGGGCCCCGGGGACACGAACGCCCCGGCGCTGTCAGGCGCCGGGGCGTCGTTGTTAGGGCGAGGCTCATCCGTTGAGGCGGACGATCGCACTCCCCGGCGTCGTGTTCTGGCCCTGCTCGTTCTTCACGAACAGCTCGACTTCGGCCAGCTTCTTCCCGCCTTCTTCCCACTTGCGCTTCACGGTGCCGCCGAGCGTCATCTCGAGGTCCGGCTTGTCCATGCCGCGGTACTGGCAGCTGATCTTCTGGATGCGGCCGCCGTGATCGAGCCAGTTCGACACGAGCTCGCCGAGCGCCGCGTACTTGAAGCGGCCGTGCACGATGATCGAGCCGAGCGCCTTCGACTGCGGGAAGTTGTAGTCGTGGTGCAGCGGATTGAAGTCGCCGCCGCCCGCCGCGTACTTCACGAGCTGCGTCACGCCGGGCTTCTTCTTCAGCACCGGCAGGGCATCGCCTTCCTTGAACGAGTCCCACTTGAGGGGCATCGCGTTTTCCTTTCGACTTGCCCGCGCCGATCCACTCTGAGGAGTGCCGCTTCAATGCGGAAGCGCGGGGGAGATTGAGATTGTTAGGGGCCTAGTAGAACAGACCCTGCGAGCGCTGCGTCGCGACCACGCGGCCGTGCTGGTTCTTCACGGTCGTGAGGTTCGTGACGATCAGCATCTCGCCCATGGCCTTGGTCTCGCGCACGTCGAGGCCCGCGACCTGGCCGGTCACGGTGAGCGTGTCGCCCGCGCAGATGTCCTCGAAGTACTCGGTCTCGGCGCCGCCATCGAGCACGTTCCTGAGGCCGTGCTCGAGGCGCGGGCCCGGCAGCATCGGGCCGGAGAACGTGTCGTTGGACTTGCCGGGGATGAAGATCGCCGTGCCGAAGTAGGTCGCCGGCGCGGGCAGGCTGCGATAGCCGGCCTTCTTCGCGGCGGCTTCGTCGAAGTAGACCGGGTCCGTGTACCCGACGCCGCGCGCGAAGGCGCGCACGCTCGTGGTGGTGACTTCGTGCGTCCACGGCGGCGACTCGACGCCGACCACGGCGCGCATCGCAGGCGTGATCTCGATCTTGGCCATGCGGGGGATCCTCCTGAGAAATGGGAAGCGCGCACCGTACACCAGCGTCGGGGCCGGGCGGGCGACCGGTCATTCCGGCCGGGCCGAAATGATCGCCCGGTCATTTCGGCCCGGCCTGAACGTTCGGCCCTACGTCCCGCGGTAGACCGGCGCGCGCTTCTCGGCGAACGCCCGCGGGCCCTCGAGCGCGTCGGCGCTGCGCATCACGCCCGCGGAGTTGCGCGCCTCGATCGCGAACGCCTCGGCGAGCGCGACGCCGCTCGTCTCGAGCGCGGTGCGCTTGATCGCGCGCAGTGCGAGCGGCCCGTTGCGCGCGAGCCGCGCGGCGATCGCCTCCACCGCTGGCATCAGCTCGCTCGGCTCGACGAGGCGATTCACCAGGCCGAGCGCGAGCGCCTCGCTCGCCGGGATCGGGTCGCCCGTCAGCAGAATCTCCATCGCGCGCGCGAACGGGATCTGGCGCGCGAGGCGCACCATCGAGCCGCCGCCGGGCACGAGCGCGCGCTGCACCTCGGTCAGCCCGAAGCGCGCGTGCTTCACCGCAAAGCGGAGGTCGCAGGCGAGCATCAGCTCGAAGCCGCCCGCGAGCGCATCCCCGTTGATCGCGGCGATCAGCGGCTTGTCGAGCGCGAGCTCCTTCATCAGCGCGGCCTGCATCACGCTGGGCTCGGCCAGCACGCGCCGATCCCACTCGTCCTGCGGCTGCCGGCCGCCCGTCCAGAGCGGCAGCAGCTTCTTCAGGTCGCCGCCGGAGGTGAACATCTCGCTGCCTGCGCCGGTGAGGACGCCGAGGCGCAGTGTGTCGTCGTCGCGCAGCTCCGTGAGCGCGTCCGCGAGCCGGCAGATCGCCTCGGGGCTCAGCGCGTTCTTCACTGCCGGGCGGTTGAAGGTGATCCAGGCAACGCCGTCGCGTTTCTCGAAGAGCAGGTCGGCCATGCGCGCACCGTAGGGCGATTCGCGCGCACGAGCCGCGCGTGACATACTCGCTGCGCGCCCGCGGAGCTCACGATGTCCACCGCCACCGAGATCACGCTGCTCTGGGCCGCCTTCACCGCGACGCACCTCGGCCTCGCGAGCGTGCGCGTCGAGCCGCGACTGCGCGCGAAGCTCGGCGATGTCGGGTTCCTCGGCCTCTACTCGCTCGTCGCGCTCGCGATCTTCATCCCGCTCGTGCGCCTCTACTTCGCGAACCGCCACGGCGGCGCGTGGCTGTGGGCGATCGAAGTGGGGACGCCTCTGCGCGCGGCGCTCTACGTCCTGATGACCCTCGGCGTCGTCATGACGGTCGGTTCGATCCTGCGCCCGAGCCCCGCCGCGCTCGCGCCCGGCGCGAGCAGCGAAGTCGCGGGCCTCTACCGCATCACGCGCCACCCGATGGTGATGGGCCTCGCGCTGCTCTTCGCGCTGCACCTCGTGCCCAACGCCAGCAGCGCCGACGCCGCGTTTTTCGGCGGCTTCGTCGCCTTCTCGCTCGCCGGCGCGTGGCACCAAGACGCCCGCAAGCTCCACGCGCCTCCGCCCGGCTTCCGCGAGTTCCACGCGCACACCGCCTTCATCCCCTTCACGCGCGCGGGCTGGCTCCAAGGCGTGAAGGAAATCCCCGCGCTCGTCTGGTTGTTAGGCATCGCAGCCTCCGCGCTCGCGAGATGGTTCCACCCGCGCGGGCTTTGGTAGTCCGGCAGTCGTCGCGCGCGTTCCGCGACCGAGGCGCGCTCTGAGCCGTGCGCGCTGCCCTCAGCTCCGGGGCATCCAGGGCTCGCTGAAGAACCAATCGAGGGCATCGGGCTGAAAGTCCGATGGCGGCCAGTGTCGTCCCCCCTCGTCCACGACGAACGTGAGGTTGCACCCAAGCTCCTCGAGGTGCCGCTTCATCGGCAGCGCGACGTGCTCGAACGGGAACAGCTCGTCGTGGGTGCCGTAGGTCAGATAGACCGCGGGGCGCAGTGTGTCGGACTCGGCGGCGTCGGCTTCGAGGGCGAGGAAGCCGGCGGCCCAAGCCATCACCGCGCAGAACAGGCCGGGGTTCGAGAGGCCGACGCTGAGCGCGTAGCTCGCGCCGTCGGAGTAGCCGATCAGGGCCTGGCGCCCGCGATCGATCGGGTAGCGGCGGTAGACGAGGTCGTACGCGTACTCGAGGAAGTCGAGGTCAGGGCGCGGCGAGGGCTGATCGGGCTGGAGTGCGCCGCTGTCGTCGCGCATGCCGAGCGCGATCAGATCCCACGTCATGTGAAACGAGCGCGCCACCAGCACGAAGGCCTGCCGCTGCTGCGCCTCGAAGCGGTACGCGCGCATCAGCGCCTCGTCTTGGCGGCCGGCGCCGTGGAGCACGGTCAGCAGCGGGTACTTCTTCGCGGGGTCGATCTCGTCGGGCGTGAAGAGCGCGGCGCGCTGCGGGCCGCGCTCGATCCAGACGAGGCCCGTCGGCACCTCGAAATCCACGGGCTCGGGCGGCTTGTGCGTGACGCGCAGCTTCAGGCTGTCCATGCCGCGAATGCTGCCCCTTGCGCGCCCGATTCGCCGTAGCCGGGTTCACACCTGGGTGCGGCTCGCGAACCGCCCTTCGCCTACCGGCGCCCGGGCCAGTTCCTTAGGCTGCGCGCCTTTCCGGGGGTTCCCTTGCGACGACTGCTCCTCCTGGCGCTCGGCCTCGCGCTCGCGGCCTGCAGCAACTCGAAGCCCGTGAAGGCCCCGGCCCCGCCGACGCCCTCCACCCTGGACGTCGTGAACTTCTCCACCTACCTCGGGAACGACCTCGCCGACAGCGTGCGCGACATCGTGCTCGACACGGCTGCGAGCCCCAACCTCTACGTCACCGGCTCGGCGAAGTCCGCGAACCTGCTGCCCGGCAGCCCGGTCGCGGCATTCGGCGGAAACGAGGACGCCTTCGTCGCGAAGTTCGACGGCAACGGAGCCTTGCTCTGGTGGACGTTCGTGGGCGGTCCGGGGCCCGACAGCGCGTATGCGATCGGGGTCGACGGCAACGGCGACGTCGTGATCGGCGGCGGCGCGGCCGCAGGCTTCCCGGTCACGGGCGGCGCGCTGCTGACACAGTTCCAGGGCGGCGCCGGCGCGTGCGATCCGACGCAGCTGCCGACGAACAACACCACGGTGCCCAGCGGCGCCAGATGCGACCCGGACACCGCCAACCCCGCGCTCGATGGCTTCGTCGCAAAGCTCTCCGGTGCGAACGGCGCGCTCCAGTGGGCGACCTACTTCGGCAGCGGGCGATTCGACGTCAACGTCTACCGAGACGATCCGATGGAGCCTGCGAAGGCGTCGGGTCCGACTCCAACAACAACGTCTACGTCACGGGCGGGACGTACTCTCCAAACCTTCCGACGACGACCGGCGCGTATCAGACGACGCGCAACGCCACGATCTCCGCGTTCGCGGCCGTGCTGAACCGCGACCTCAGCGCGCTGCGCTACGCGACCTACATCGGTGGTTCCGGCGACTCGACGGGCCGCACCGCAGCGGTGCGCGCCGAGGGTCGCTTCACGCTCGGCGGCATCTCCCAGAACGGCTGGCCGCTGCAGAACGCGACCGGCGGCGCAGTCAGCGCCGGCGACGACCACGGTGCGGTCGCCGATATCACCGTTCCGCTCGGCCCAGGCTGATCGCTTCCTCGCCGCCCGCTTGTTAGGGAGAGCGCCGCCTCGGCGGCGCGTGGCGTGCGGTACGCGCAGTGGGGCAGGCTCTGCCTCGCGCGCGGGAGGCGCCGCCATGAAGCTGCTCTGGTTCCATCTCATGCCCTACACGGATCTGCCGGACGACTTCCGCGAGAAGCACTCCTCGGTCTGGGTCGACGTCGACCCCACGCTGTTCGACCCCGCCAAGGCGAACGGCATGTACAACGACTTCCTCGACGAGCTCGAGTTCGCCGCCGAAGTCGGCTTCGATGCGGTGTGCGTGAACGAGCACCACTCGAACGGCTACGGACTCATGCCGTCGCCGAACTTGATCGCCGCCACGCTCGCGCGCCGCACGCGGGACGCAGCGATCTGCGTGATGGGCAACTCGCTCGCGCTCTACAATCCGCCGACCCGCGTCGCGGAGGAGTTCGCGATGCTCGACGTGATCAGCGGCGGGCGGCTGATCGCGGGCTTCCCGGTCGGCACGCCGATGGACACTTGTTACGCCTACGGCATCAACCCGAGCCAGCTGCGCGAGCGTTACCACGAGGCGCACGACCTGGTCGTCAGGGCCTGGGCCGCCGAACAGGCGTTCACGTTTCACGGCCGATACAACCAGCTGCGCTACGTGAACCCGTGGCCGAAGCCGGTGCAGCGCCCGCACCCGCCGATCTGGATCCCGGGCGGCGCGTCGATCGAGACCTGGGATTGGTGCGGCGAGCGCGACTACGTCTACTCGTATCTCTCGTACTTCGGGTACAAGCAGGGCATCGCGACGATGCGCGGCTTCTGGGACGCGATGAAGCGCCTCGGCAAGGAGCCGAACCCGTTCCACGCCGCGTTCTTGCAGTTCGTCGGCGTGGCCGAGACGCGCGAAGAGGCGCTCGAGCTCTACGCCGAGCCCGCGCTCTACTTCTACGAGCGCTGCCTGCACGTCGACTCGCGCTGGTCGGCGCCGCCCGGCTACGCGAGCGAGGCTTCGCTGCGCGCGCGCATGAAGTCGCAGGTGGCGCTCGCCGCAGAGCGCGCGAGCGAGGGCGCGGCGAAGAAGTCGCGCACGACCTTCGAGGACATCGTGCGCCGCGGCTACGTGATCATCGGCAGCCCCGACGAAGTGGCGGAGCAGCTGCGCGAGGTCGCGGTCGACCTGAACGTGGGCCAGCTCATGCTGCTGATGCAGTACGGCAACATGACCAAAGACCTCGCGTTCCATAACACCGAGCTGTTCGCGAAGAAGGTGGCGCCGCAGCTGCGCGGCCTGTTCGAGAACGAGTGGGAGAACCGGTGGTGGCCGCGACCGCTGCCGCTCGCTGCGCGTGCGACCGCGCGCGAGCTGCGGAGCGCGCAAGCGCCGCGCCGCGAGCCGAAGGCGAGTGAAACAAGCCCGGGAGGCGCACGCGCGTGACCACGTTGCGCGAGCACAGCGTGCGGGTGAACGGCGAGAGCGTGCGCGTGTGGGAGAAGGGCGCGGGGCGAACGGTCGGCGTGCTCGCGGGCCTGCTCGGAGCGCCGCGCTGGACGCCATTTCTCGAGTCGCTCGCGCAGCGGCACCACGTGGTGGTGCCCTCGCTCCCCGGCCACGCGGGCGGCGGCGACTTCCGCAAGCTCGACGACATCGCCGACTGGGTGAGCGCCACGCTCGATTTGCTCGACGCCGCCGATCTCGAAGGCGCCGACCTCGTCGGCTTCGGACCCGGCGCGATGCTCGCGGCCGAGTGCGCCGCGTTCTCGCATCCCGTCGCAGGCAAGCTCGTGCTGTGCGCGCCGTTCGGCCTGTTCGACGCGAGCGAGCCGGTCACCGACTTCTGGGCGCGCCGCCCGAACCAGCGCGCGGCAACGTTCTCCGCGCAGCCAGCCGAGTTCGCGCGCGACGTGCTCGCGCCGCCCGCTGGCGCCGACGAGCTCGAGCACCAGATCGCGCAGACGCGCGCGCTCGAAGCCGCCGCGCGCTTGCTGTGGCCGAACTGCGACCGCGGCCTCGCGAAGCGCCTGCACCGCGTGCGCAACGACACGCTGCTCGTGTGGGGCGAGCGCGACGCGATCGTGCCCGCCAGCTACGCGAAGAAGTTTGCCGCGGGAATCACGGGCAACGCGCGGGTGCACGTCATCCCGGGCGCGGGGCACGTGCTCGATCACGACGCCCCCACGGAGCTCGCCGCGGCGATCGAGGAGTTCGTGGGCGAGTAGCGCCGGCGTGCGTCTTTGTCCGCCTGGCTTCGTTGCTGCTCGCTCGCCGCTGCGCGCGCCTCGCCAGTCGGCCAAATCCGCGCACCGGGCGAAGCGGGCGGATCCTAAACGCTCAGCTCCCCGCGCAGCACCGTCACCGCGCGACCTAACAGGTGCACGCGCGCGCCGCGCGTGCGCACCCGCACGACGCCCGTGCGCTGCGAGAGCTGCACGCCGGTGAGCTCGTCGCGCCCGAGGCGCGCGCACCAGAACGGCGCGAGCGAGCAGTGCGCCGACCCCGTGACCGGGTCTTCGTCGACGCCGGCCTTCGGTGCGAAGAAGCGTGAGGTGAAGTCGCACCCCGCGCGCTCGGCACGTGCCGTCGCGATCACGGCGTGGCCCGCCACGTCGCGCAGCGCGCGAAAGTCCGGCTGCAGCGCGAGCAGCGCGGCCTCGCTCGGCAGCACGACGAGCCAGCTCGGTCCATCGCTCGCATTCGGGCGAGGTACTTCGTGCACTGTCGCGTGTGCGAGACCGAGCGCCGCGAGCAGACCCGCGGGCGGCGCGCTCGATTCTGCGCGCGGTGGCAGCGCGGGGAAGTCGAGCTGGATCCACTCGCCTTCGTGCGCGGCCGTGAGCGTTCCCGAGAGGGTCGCGAAGGCGATCGGCGCGTCCGGCTTCGCGCGCCCCGTCTCCCACAGCACATGCGCGCTCGCGAGCGTCGCGTGGCCGCATAGCGGCACCTCGACTGCGGGCGTGAACCAGCGCAGGCGGAAGGCGTCGCCCTCGGGCCACAGGAACGCGGTCTCGGCGAGGTTCATCTCGGCGGCGACGGCCTGCATCCACGCGGCGTCGCGCGGCGCGCCAAGCAGGCAGACCGCCGCGGGGTTGCCGCGAAAGGGCGTGTCGGTGAACGCGTCCACTTGATGGAGAGGGATGAGCTGCGTCATGCCTACGAGCCTAATGCCTCGCGCGCGCGATGGGCTCGGACGCGTGGCGCAGAACGAGGCGCACTCGACCCGGACAAGCCGGGCTGCGGCCGGGTCACAGCCGCGCGAGCAGCTCCTTCACGCGCCGCTCGATCTCGTCGCGCACCTGGCGCACCCCCGCCTCGTCGAGATCGCGCGGGTCGCGCAGCGCCCAGTCGTCGCGGACGCGCGCGCGCACGTGCGGGCACGCATCGCCGCAGCCCATCGTGATCGCAGCGTCGAAGCTGAGATGCTCGACGGCGTCGAGGCCCTTCGACGCGTGCGCCGCGAGGTCGATGCCGCGCTCTCTCATCGCCGCGATCGCCTTCGGGTTCACGCGCCCCGCCGGCCGCGAGCCCGCGCTGTGCGCTTCGACTTCGCCGCCGCCGAGGGCGCGCGCGAACGCTTCCGCCATCTGGCTGCGATTCGAGTTCTCGACGCACACGAACAGCACGCGCTTCATCTTCACCTCGCGAACGCGGCGATGTTACGGTGCCGCGCGGACGCGGAGGTGACGAGCGCATGAAGCACGCGGGCCCCGCAGCGATCGCGCGCCTCGCGCCCTTGATCACGGAGCTGCGCAAGCTCGAAGCGCTGCGCGAGCCGAAGCCCGGCACGTTCTACCGCGGCTCGCAGGCGTTTCTGCACTTCCACGAGGATGCAGCGGGAGACTTCGCGGACCTGAAGGTGGCCGGCGAGTGGCAGCGCTCGCGCGCGACGACGCAGCGTGAGCGCGCGCAGTTGTTGCGGAGCGTGCGCGACGTGCTCGCTCAGAGCGAGAAGCGCTCTTAGCGCAGCGCGCCGTCCGCGCCGTGAGTGAGGCCAGCGGCGCCTGCCCGCTGCTCTCGCAGCGGCGCACGAGCAAGGCGCTGCGCGCGCTACTCAACCCCGAGTCTTCGCGTCCAGCAGCGCGACCAGCTTTTGCGTCGCAATCAGTCGATAGGCCTGCTCGATCAGCCCCGCGACCACGCCCCAGTCGGGCTTCGTGTCGAGCACGATCCCGACCCAGCCGTTGTGTCCGACGTAGGGCGGGCGCCAGAAGCGCGCCGGGTCGCTCTCGATCAGCGCCTCCTGCAGGCCTGGCGGCGCCGGGATCCACACCGACGCATGCGGCGCGCCGTGGTGGTAGTTGTCGAACATCGCGAACACCTTGCCCTTGCCCGCGAACCACGTGGGCTCGCCATGCGAGATCTTCTCCTGCGCTTCCGGCAGCGCGAGACAGAGCTTGCGCAGGCGCGCGAGCACCGGGCCGCTCGTGGTCTTCTTCTGAGCGTCAGTTGTTATGGCTGCACGCTTCGATTCGCGTTTGCGCGCCGTCATCGCGAGGGCTCCCGGTGCGGCCTCGTCCTCAGCGCTCGTGCCAGCTTCGGGCGCCGCTTGGCGCGAGCCTATCACCGCGAGAGCGCTCGCTGGGCTACCAAGGCCAGCGCGGAGGTGCGCGATGAGTGGCGAACAGAGCGAGTCACTCGCGCGCGCATACTTCGCTGCGGTCGAGCGCGGCGATCGCGCAGCGCTGCTCGCGCTATTCGCGCCCGACCTCGTGTGGCGCGTGCCGAAGGGCGCGATCCCGCCCTACGGCGGCGAACACCGCGGCGCGCAGAAGATCGTCGAGATGATGCTCGGCGCGGTCGGCACCGCGTTCGTGCCGGGCACGCAGCGCATCGAGGTGAAGCTGCTGCTCGCGCGCGGCGACGTCGCGATGGCGGAGACGCGCATGACGGCGCAGCGCCCGAACGGCGCGCCTGGCTACGACAACGACTACGTGTTCGTGTTCGAGATGCGCGGCGGACGCATCGCCGAGATCCGCGAGCACGTCGACACGCGCTACGCCGCGAGCGTGTTCGGAGGCTGATGGCGAGCGAAGCGCGCAGCGAGGCGGCGGCGCGGCGGCGCTCGCGGGACATCGAGGAGAACGAGTGGCGCAGAGGTTGTTAGGAAGGGTCGCGATCGTGACGGGCGGCGCGCGCGGGCAGGGCGCGGCGGAGGCGCGGCTCTTCGTCGCCGAGGGAGCGCGCGTCGTGATCGGCGACGTGCTCGCGGCCCAAGGCGAAGCGCTCGCGAAGGAGCTCGGCGCGAGCGCCCGCTTCGTGCGCATGGACGTGAGCGAGTCCGCGGATTGGGAGGCGGCGCTCGCCGCCGCGCGCGAGCTCGGCGCGCTCACCACGCTCGTGAACAACGCGGCGATCCAGCACTACGCGCCGCTCACCGAGACGCGCACCGAGGACTACTTGCGCGTCGTATCCGTGAACCAGCTCGGCTGCTTCCTCGGCATGCGCCACTGCGCGCCGGTGCTAGCGGCGAGCGGCGGCGGCTCGATCGTGAACGTGGCCTCGATGGACGGCACGCGCGGCACGAACGGCATGGTCGCCTACGTGTCGAGCAAGTGGGCCGTGCGCGGGCTCACGAAGGTCGCGGCGATCGAGCTCGGGCCCGCGAAAATTCGCGTCAACACGATCCTGCCCGGCTCGATCCTGACGCCGATGGGCAACCCGAACGACGAGGATCTCGCGACCTACAACCGCCACTTCGCCGGCTACCCGATCCCGCGCATCGGCCAGCCCGAAGAGATCGCGAAGCTCGCGCTGTTCCTCGCCTCGGACGACTCGTCGTATTGCACCGGCGCCGAGTTCCTCGCCGACGGCGGCGCCACTGCGGGCGTGCACTACGAAGGCGTCGTCACGTCGTTTCCGCGGAGGTGACGATGTCGCGATCGAACGCAGCTCGAGAAGCGCAGGTGATTCAGCGCCGCGAAGCGGCGCAGATCGCGCGCAGTGAGCCGAAGGCGAACGGAGAGTCGTAGAAATGGAGAAGCTCGCGTACTTGCTGTGGAACCGAGAGGCGCAGGACGCCGACGAGCTCCGCGATCAGCTGTTAGGGAGCACCGCCGCCGAGCTGCTCGCGGCGGGAGCGCTGCGCTTGCAGGTGAACGTCGCGGACTCGGCGGTCGCGCCGGCGGCGCCGATGCGCATGATGAGCACGCGCCCGCTGCCGAGTGCGCTCGTCACGCTCGCGCTGCACACGCACCTCGATCGCAAGCCCGCGGAGAAGGCGCTCGCGAAGGTTGCGCCGCGCATCGCGGGCTACCTCGTGCTCGAGTCCGAGCCGATCGTGAACACGAAGCAGCGCGCGCGCGAGGGCGAGCGCACGCCGGGCTACTCGCAGCTCGCGCTGATCCAGCGCCCGCCGCGGCTCGACGCCGAGCATTGGCTCCAGATCTGGCAGGGCTCGCACACGACCGTCGCGAAGGAGACGCAGTCCACGTTTCGCTACGTGCAGAACCGCGTCGTGCAGACGCTCACGTACGCCGCGCCCCGCTTCGACGCGATCGTCGAGGAGTGCTTCCCCGCCGCCGCGATGACGAGCCAGCACGCGTTCTACGACGCCGTGGGCGACGACGCGAAGCTCGACGCGAATCGCAAGCGCATGCTGGAGAGCAGCGGCCGCTTCATCGACTTCGACCGCATCGACGTGATCCCGATGAGCGAGTACGTGATGCGAGGGTGACGTTTCGGCCGGGCCGATTTGTCGCACGGTCGTTTCGGCCCGGCCGAAACGTCGCAGGGGCGAGCGCGATGGACGCCGCCGCATTCCAGCGATTCACTGCTTGGGCCGAGCACGCGCTCGGCGGCAAGGTCGTGCGCGCGGAGCGGCAGGGCGAGCGGCGCTCGGGCGGGCGGCCGGCGTGGTTTCTCGACGTCGCGCGCGGCGGCGAGGTGCTCGCTTGTTATGCGCGCATGGACCGCGGCGCGGAGCAGCTGATCTCGCGCGAGTTCACGCTCGAGCGCGAGCATCGCGTGCTGCGCGCGCTCGGCGAGGCGGGCGCGCGCGTGCCGCGCGTGTACGGCTTCTGCCGCGATCCCGCGGGCATCTTGATGGAGCGCGTGCGCGGCGACTTCGACTACACGCAGCTCGCGCCCGGGTCCGCGCGCGACGCGCTCGACGACGACTTCCTGCGCGAGCTCGTGCGCGTCCACCAGCTCGACCCCGCGCGCTTCGTCGCCGCGGGCATCGAGTCGCCGGCGAGCGCCGAGCAGACCGCGCTGCACGATCTCGCGCTGTGGGAGCGCGCCTACCGCCGCGCCCTCGTGCGCCCGGTACCCGTCGTCGAGTTCGCGACGCGCTGGCTGCGACGAAATCTTCCCGCGCCGCCGCAGCGACTCTCGCTCGTGCAGGGCGACACGGGGCCAGGGCAGTTCCTGTTCGACATGGCCCCCGCGGACAGCGCTCGCGGCTTGCCGCGCGCCACCGCGATCATCGACTGGGAGTTCGCGCACCTCGGCGACCCGGTGCTCGACCTCGCGCAGATCCGCACGCGCGACTTCTACAACCCCGGCATCGACCTCGCGCGCTGGCTCGTACGCTACGAGCAGTTATCAGGCTCGCGCGTCGATCGTCGCAAGCTCGCCTACTACACCGTGAAGTCGATGGCGATCACGCCGCTCGCGCTCGCGGGAATGGTGCAGCACATGCACCCGCGCACCGATCACGCCGAGTGGTTCGCGCAAGACGTGTGTTACAAGCGCGCCACCGCCGAAGCGCTGTGCGAAGCGATCGGCGCCCCGGCCACGCCACCCGAGCTTCCTGCCGAAGCTGTTACGGAGCGCAGCGCGATCTTCGACGTGCTCGAGGAGAATTTGCGCGACGAGCACAAGCCCGCCGCGCCCGATGACTACGCGCGCTATCGCCTCGATCTCGCGCGCCGCCTCGCGAGACACCTGCGCAACGCCGACGCGTTCGGCGCCGCGCTCGAAGCGGAAGAGCTGCAGGAGATCGCACGGCTCACGGGCGCGAAGTCGCGCACGCTCGCGGAGGGCGACGCCGCGCTCACCGCACTGATCGCCGCGAACGAAGGCGCGCGCGACTACGAGATCGCGGCGTATCTCTACCGCCGTGCCGTGCGCGACGAGGCGCTCTGGCGCGGCGCGCTAGGGGCGGGCGAGAAGGCGGTCTACCAGCGCCTCCGTTGAAGCAGAAGAGGCGAGGGGCTTGCGCCGCCTCGCCTCTTCGTTCGCCCCGCGCGCGCTCAGGCTCGCGGCGCGTCCTTCAGCTCCCAGCGCACGTACGCGCGCTTCACGCCGCCGACGAAGCTCGAGTTGATGCGCTCCACCGTGCGCGCGCGCTCGATCGAGACGAGGCGTTCGCGCAGCTGCGCGAACAGCGCGCGCAGCTCGAGCCGCGCGAGGTGCGCGCCGAGGCAGACGTGCTCGCCGCGCCCGAAGCCGATGTGGTTGTTGGGGTTTCGCGTGATGTCGAACTCGAACGGGCGCTCGAAGATCTCCTCGTCGCGGTTGCCCGAGGCGTAGAAGAGGCACACCGACTCGCCCTGCTTGATCGTGCGGCCGCGCACTTCGAGGTCGCGGGTCGCGGTGCGCGTGAACTGATTCACGGGCGTCACCCAGCGCACCGTCTCCTCGATCATCCCCTCGACGAGATCCGCGCGCTTCTGCAGCAGCGCGCACTGCGCCGGGTTGTCGATCAGCGCCTGCACGCCGCCGGTCATCGCGTTGCGCGTCGTCTCGTTGCCGGCGACGACGAGCAAGAAGTAATACGAGAGCAACTCGAAGACGGGCAGCGGCTCGCCGTTGATCTTGGCCTGCGCGACGACGGAGATGATGTCGTCCTGCGGGTTCTTGCGGCGCTCCTCCGACAGCGCGTGGAAGTACTTGAACAGCTCCATGCGCGCCTGATCGGCGGTCTCGCGCGTCGTGCGGCCCTGCTGAAACTCGGGCTCCTCGGGCGCGATCGTCTCGTTCGTCCACTTGAACAGCAGCGGCCAGTCCCGCTCCGGCACGCCGAGCATCAGCCCGATCACCGCGATCGTGATGGGCGCGGAGACCTCCATCACGAAGTCGAAGTCGCCGGTCTTGGCCTGCGCCTTGTCGAGAATCTGCTTCGTGATCAGGTGAACCTTCGGCTCCCACACCTTCACCGTGCGCGGCGTGAACCACTTCGACGAGAGCTGCCGATACTGCGCGTGCTCGGGCGGATCCATGTTCAGCAGATGCCGCGCTTGCAGCTCGCCCTCGACCGGCTCGAAGTTCTCGTCGAACACGGCGAGCCGCGGCTGGATGATGAAGTCCGCCGGGTTCTTCCCGATGTCGACGATGTCCGCGTGCTTCGTGATCGCCCAGAACGGCTTGAAGCGTTCGCTGCCCGCGTAGAAGCGAACCGGGTCGTTGTTACGGAGCCACGTCCACGCCTCGTGCGGGTAGCCGTGATCGCGATAGGTCTCGGGACCGACGATGTCCTCGATTCCGGGCGCGCTGGTGAAGGTGAGCTGCGTGGCAGCGGCCATGGCGTCTCCATCCGGTAGTGGGCGGTGTCGCACGCTAGCTCACCCGACCGATCGGTCGAGTGGCAACCGCAGCATTCTCGGGGCTTTTTGATCGGCCACGCCCGAGGCGTGCTGAGGAATTCCTCAGGGCCTGCGCCAAGCTCGGCGCCGCACGGAGGCCTCGATGACGGACCCGACTCAGCTCGCGACACAGCTCGGTGTCGGCCCCGAGTGGGCGCGCGCGTTCGCGGAGGTGGAGCGGCTCGTCGGCGGGCGCATCGTGCGCGCCGAGAAGCAGCCGCGCTGGCGGCCCGCGTTCTTCCTCGACGTCGAGGTCGCGGGCGAGACGCGCGCGGTCTACCTGCGCGGCGATCGCGGCGAGCTGCAGCACGGCGTGTACGGGCTCGATCACGAGTACCGCGTGCTGTGCGCGCTCGAAGCCGAAGGCGTCCCGGTGCCGCACGTCTACGGCTTCGTCGAGGAGCCGCTCGCGATCGTGATGGCGCGCGCGCCGGGCCGCGTGAACCTCGCCACCGCGAAGGACGAGAGCGAGCGCCGTGCGGTGCTCGATCACTGGATCGCGATCCTCGCCGCGATGCATCGCCTGCCGCTGGCGCGCTTCGAGTCATTAGGGCTCGAGCGCCCGAAGAGCGCGGAGCAGCTCGGCCTCGGCGATTTCCCGCGCTGGGAGAAGTCGTGGCGCGAGCGGAAGAACCGACCCGATCCGCGCATCGAGTGGGTGATCGCGTGGCTGCACCGCAACGTGCCGAAGCACCGCACGCGGCCGGCGATGATCCAGGGCGACGCGGGCCAGTTCCTGTTCGAGCACGGCCGCGTGACCGCGATGATCGATCTCGAGCTCGCCTACATCGGCGATCCGCTCGCCGACCTCGCTGGCATGCTGAACCGCGACCTCTCCGAGCCGATGGGCGACCTGAACCGCGCCTTCCACCGCTACGCGGACCTCATGGGTGAGCCGCTCGACGTGAAGACCGTCTGGTATCACACGGCGCGCTTCGGCATCTGCACGCCGATCGCGTGTGCGCCGCTGCTCGCCGCGCCGCCCGCGCAGTTCAACCACCCCGTCTATCTCGGCTGGGACATCGTGTACGGGCGCATCGCGCTCGAAGCGATCGCGCGCTTCAGCGGGATCGCGCTGCGCGAGCCCGAGCTGCCGGAGCCCGCGCCCTCGCGCCATGCGCCCGGCTTCGAGCAGCTGCTCGCGACGCTCGCGGCGCTCCCGCGCGGCTACGAGGCCGACACCGCGTACCGCATCGCGCAGTGGGCGCGCGAGCTCGACGCGCGCGGCGCCGCGATCGAGCGCGACGACGCAGAGGAGGTGGCGCGCCTGACAGGCGCGCGGGTGTCGCCCGGGCTCGATGCCGACCGCGCGCTCGAAGCGTTCGTGACCAGCGCGGGCGCCGAGCGCGACGAGGAGATCCTGCAGCTGCTCTACCGCCGCACCAAGCGCCAGCAAGCGCTGATGCAGCCCGCGTTGCGCGAGCTCGAGCATGCGCGCCTGCACGAGATTCGCGAGGAGGCATCGTGGCGATAAGGGCCTTCATCTCGTACTCGCACGATTCCCCGGGCCACAAGCAATGGGTGGCCAAGCTCGCCACGGATCTCCGGATGAACGGAGTCGAGACGACGCTCGATCAGTGGGATCTCCGCCCGGGAGACGATGTCGCTCGATTCATGGAGGAAGGTCTACGTGACGCTGAGCGAGTCGTCGTCGTCTGCTCCCGCGAGTACGTCGATCGAGCTAACGCGGGCAAGGGCGGCGTGGGATACGAGAAGGCGATCGTCTCCGCAGAGATCGTCCGAGATTTGGGCACCCGGAAGTTCATTCCGATCGTGCGCGGTGCCTCCAATCCTCCTGTGCCCACCTTCCTCGGCTATCGCTTCTACCTCGACTTCGAAGACGACCAGAAGTACCAGAGTGCATTCGAAGCGTTGCTTCGAGAGATCCTTGGGGTGCCAGATCCCGGGAAACCGCCGCTGGGAAGGAACCCGTTTGGAGCGGACGGACGTGGCTCGATCACATTCTCTTCAGTGGCCATCCAACCCGTCGGGTTGACTTCGGTCGTGCCCGATATCGCGCCTGTCGTTCCCACTCAGAAGGGCATGGTCGAGGTGCGGCGGCAGGCGCGCGAACTCATCGCCGAGTCGGCTCACTTGATCCGATTAGACGAGTTCTCGACGCGAGTCCTCGAGGCGACCGCCAAGAGCATCAGGGAGTCTCAACTTGCGGATTTCTCCATCCAACCGACTGCGCAGGTGTTCGCCGACCGAATCGCAATTGGAAACGACGCGACTGATCAGGCGTGCGCGCTGTTCGCCGAAGGTCTCCAGTGGGCGAACGAAGGACAGCTGACAGTGCTGTCTGCCGCCTTCTCTCGGCTGGGCACGTTCAGTCAGCCCACCGGGACGTTCTATCCCGCTTGGGTCGGGGTCGCTCGGTATCCGGCGCTCAGAATCGCCTACGCGGGAGGAATCCCCGCTGTCGCAAGGAAGTCGTTCCGAGCGCTAAAGGCATTGTGGATCGACGCGACCGGGCGAACCGAACGTAGAACCGAAGCACTTTCTATGGTTACGGCCCTCCACGAGGAGTCTCCCTTTCACCAGGAAGTCTGGAGGTGGTTGCCTGGAAAGGAGCGGCACCACACACCTGTGTCCGCGTATCTGCAAGAGAACTTGGCTCCACTCTTGATGGACTGCTTCCGCGACGAAGAGGCTTACAGCGAAGCGTTCGATGAGTTCGAACTCCTGCAAGCCATGGTCTATGCGGACGTCGATGCAAGAGGCGACCAGTTCGGATTTTGGGCTCCGCTGGGTGCATTCCTTTGGAGGCGGCGGCGACCCGATGCGCTCGCCCGTGCAAAGGCACTGATTGAGAGCGAGAGAGAGCGATGGGAACCGCTTCGCGGGGGCCTCTTCGGAGGGATGCCGGACCGGGCACTCGTAGCGTTGCAAAAGGTTGAAGACCTCACAGGAAGGATCCGCGGCGCTAAGGGCATCTGGTAGCGCCGACCCTACGGCGTGTACCAGATCGCGCTCGTGTAGGCGCGCTCCTGCAGCACCGCGGGCGGGTCCGCGGGATGGCCGAGCTTCAGCGCGAGTGCGTCGTAGAGCGTGTGGCGTGGCGTCGGGATCTGGAGCGCGCGCACGTAGTAGAAGGCGCGCTGCGCGGGATCGAAGTCGGGGTCGCGCCACACGACAGCGAGCTGCGCGGCGCCGATCGTGTTCGCGAACTTGCCGGTCGCGACATCGACCGAGCTGCCCACCGCCGGGAGCTTCCCGTCCGCGCCGGGCTTGCGGTCGCCCGACCACGCGATGTCGTAGACGCGCTCGCGCGCTTTGCCGTCCGCTCCGAGCCAGCCCTTCACGATCTGCACGCGATCGAGGTTGGCGCCGACGGGATCCTTCGCCACGTGTACGAGGAACGCGGGCGCCCGGCCGCGCGGCGCGCTCGTCAGGTCGCCGCCCATCGGCACGCCCTTCGCGTAGCCGACGCTCGCGACGTCCTTCGCGCGCGCATCGCTCGGCTTGAACCCGAAGCCGCCGAAGAAGCGCACCGCGATGCGCGGGCCAGTGGTCGCGTACACCTCCTTGCGGCGGAACGCGGCGAAGATCGCGTCGCGCGTGTTCGCCGCGGCCCACACGCCGGCGAGGCCCGAAGCGCTCATCCGCGAATAGGGCACGCTGCCGTTCTCGACGAACTTGCTCTCGGGGATCGAGTCGCGCGCGGTCTTGCCGTGGAAGTTGTCCTCGTCGGGCGACGACGCGCTCGTGTGCGCGTCGGTCGAGCCGATCACGCCGAACTTGTAGGGGTTGATGCCCGCGCGCGACTCGATCTCGAGGCCCCGCAACAACGCGGTGCGCGCGTAGGAGCCGGCCTTCGGCGGCGGCGCCGGAGGCAGCGCGCCATCCGGCTGTGCCTTCAGCAAGTAGTCGAAGATCTCGAAGCCGGCGAGCTCGTCGCTCGGCGAGAGCTCCGCGCGCGTCTCCGAGTCGCCCTTGATCTGCGTCACCTCGACGATCGGTTCCCAGCGCGCGCGCGTGCGCGCGTAGTCGGCGCTGATCGGGCGGCCTGCGCTGTCGACTTCGTCGAACATCATCCCGTCCGACAGGTTCGAGTTGTGCGGGATCGAGATGAAGTCGTTGCCCGCCGCCGCTTGCTGCTCGAACCAGCGCCAAAGGCCTTCGGGCTGATCGCTGTCGAAGTTGCTGAACGGGAGGAACTTCTGCGCCGCCGCCGCGCTCGCGGGCGTGAACACGACGCGATGCAGATTCCGGCCATCGGGCATCGAGGTCCACTCCCAGCCGACGAAGCTCGTGAACTTGCCGGGCTGGTTGTGGCTCTCCGTGATCGCCGTGCTCTCTTCCCAGATCGAGCGCGAGATGTCGCCGCCGAAGTCCGCGATCGGGACGTTGTCGTTCACCGCGCGCATGAACTCCTGGAACACGCTCGTGATGTCGCCCGCACTCATGCGCTCGAGCCAGCGCTTCCCGGTATCCGTGGCGGCGAGCGCCGGGTCGCCGCCGAACAGCTTGTACGGAACGCCCAACATCTCGGCGTGATCGGAGACGACGAGGAAGTCGAGCGGGCGATCCAGCTGGATGCGCGCCTTGTGATAGGGGTGGACCATCGGCAGGCCCTTCGCGAAGCGGTAGGCATCGTCGGGGTTCGCGGTGCGGTTGCCGAAGACGTACGCGTCGGGAGAGAACGACGTGTGGAGGTGAGTGTCTCCCCATAACAGCTGCGTCTGCTGCGCCGAGCCAGCAGCGGCGAACGCGAGCACGGCGAGCGAGAGCGCGATGCGCTGAAGCATGGTGAGCCTCCCGGCCGCGCACACTATTCGCGATCAGCGCGCTGCGAAAGACGCGACGCGCTCCACCGTCCAGTACGCGGCGAGGCAGCCCACGCCGAAGGCGGCGGCGCGTTCGGCGCGTGGCAACAGCGCCGCGAGCTCAGCCCGCTCGCGCCACGCGCGCCGCGCGAGCGCTGCGAGCGCGAACGCAGCCGCCACGAACGCGAGCTGCCCGAGCTCGACCCCGGCGTTGAAGGCGAGCAGCGCCGTGGGAATCTCGGTCTGCGGAAGACCGATCTCGCGCAGCGCGCCCGCGAAGCCGAAGCCGTGCAGCAGCCCGAAGCTGCTCGACACGGCGACAGGCGCGCGCCGCGTCAACGATGCGCGCGGCGCGCGCGCGAGCTCGCTCGCGACGAACACGACCGAGAGCGCGATCACGGTCTCCACCGGCGCGCTCGGGAGGCGCACCACGTCGAGCGCCGACGCCGCGAGCGTGACCGAGTGCGCGAGCGTGAAGCCCGTGACGGTGACGACGACGCGACGCGGCGTACGTGCCAATAACAACAGACACGCGAGGAACAGCAGGTGGTCCACGCCATCCGCGATGTGCCGCGCGCCGAGCGCCATGTACTGCGCCGCGACGCCCCGCTTCGTCGCGAGCGCGGGCGGGGTCCAGCGCGACTCCTCGGGCGAGAGCAGCGCGGTGTGCACCTCGCCGTTCGCGCGCGTGAAGCGAATCAGCGTCTGGATCGACGGATTCGCGAGCGGGTAGCGCACCGCGAGTTCCGGGCTCGCACTTGTACAGCGAAAGCGCGCTGCGCGCAGGATCGCGTCGCCCGCGTGCTGCTCGGTGCGATCGCCGACGAGCATGCAGCCGCTGAGCTCGACGTCCGGCAGATCGAAGCGCGGCACGCTCGCCGGAATGCGCCACTGCGCCGCCAGCTCGCCGCGCGCGCTCTCGCGCACCTCGACATAGAGCGGGCGGGCTTCGTGTGCGCGCGCCGCAGACGCGAGGGCGAGCAGCGCGAGCGCGAACAGGAGCGCGCACCTGGGACGTAAGTGCACCACGAGCCGGCGCGGACGATGTGCACGTACGTCCCAGGTGCGCGCTTGGGTGCACGTGCGTCCCAGGTGCGCGCTCATGGCGCCTCGCGCACTTCGTAGCGCGCGATCAGCTCGGCGACGGCGCTCGCGAGCGCGCGCTCTCCGGCTTCGCGCTGGGCGTCTTCGGCGACGCGCGCGCGAATCTCGGCGAGTTCGGGCGTGCGTGCGGGTGCGCGCGCGGACACGAGCACGAGGTGCGCGCCGTAGGGAGATGCGTACGGGCCGCGCCACTCCTCGCTCGGTGCGAGCGCGAACACGGCGTCGGCCAGCGCCGCGCCGAAGTGGCTCGCAACGAAGTCGTGCGTGCGCTCGACGTAGTTCACGTGGAACGCGAAGCGGTCGCCGTGCTGCGGGGCCTCGTCGAAGCGCACCCGCGCGCGGTTCAGCGCGGTGAGCTTCGCACGCGCGGCCGCGAGCGCGGCCTCGGCGCCGCGCTGCTCGGCGTCGAAGAACACGTGCGTGAAGGTGACGCTCGCCGGCTCCGCGTAGTCGGCGGCGTGCGCGGCGTAGAAAGACGCGAGCTCGGCGTAGCTGATCGGCGCGGGAGCGCTCGCTCCGCGCAGCGCGAACTCGAGCTTCTGCACGAGGCGCTGGCGGATCACGTAGTCGTCGCGCGCGAGGCCGAGCCGCATGGCCTCGCGGTGCAGCGCCTCTTCGCGCACGAAGTCGTCGCGCAGCGCCTGCCGCGCGGTGGGCGAGAGCCCGTCGTAGAGATGGGCCGCGGCGCCCGCGTCGAAGGCGCGCGAGCGGTACTGGACGAACTCGAGCAGCGCCGCGCGGTCGACCACGATCACGCGCTCGTCCGCGTCGCGCGGATCGCCCGCGATCGCGCGGTGCAGCGCGAACAGTGCGAGGCCCGCGAGGGCGAAGTGCAGCAGCGGTTCGCGGAGCAGGGCGCGCATCGCGCGAGTGGAACGCAGCGATCGCGCTGCGCGCAAGCGTCGCTTCGCGTCTCCTCAGCCGACTGGGACGATCTTGCCGAGCGCGTATCCGCCGAGCAGCGGGCGCCTTCGGCGCGCGAAGTCGCGGGCCTGTACTCGTTCGAAGGCGGGTGCGGCGGAAGCAGCGCCATCGCTTGATAGGCCTCGGCGACGAGCTCCGAACAGAAGAGGCTGTCGAGCCGCTCGCCACGCCACTTCCCGAACCAGCCCTTGAACGCGGAGCGCACGAGCTCGAGCTTGTCCTCTTCGTACGGGCGCCCTGATAACTCAGCGCGACGTTTCGTGAGCGCCGCCTCCATCTCTGCCGTGATCGGCTTGTCGAGGGGCCGCAGCTTGAACTCGCCGTCGTACGTGGCGAGCCGCTCACTCAAGGGCACGAGCTGCACGCCGTGCTGCTTCCTTCCCGTTTCGATGTCCGCGAGATCGGCGAGCGTCGTCGACTCCCACAGCAGCACGCGATCCGGGAACTTCGGCGAGCGCACCACCACGCCCACGTGTGACCACTTCCCGCCGATCGCCCACTTGATCACGCTCGAGAAGAAGCTCGCACCCGAGAACAGCACGAGGTCGCCCGTCTTCAAGTCGCTGCGGACGTCGGCGTACTTCGGTCGTTCGCTCGCAGCTCCGGCCATGTCGCCTCACTTCTCAGTTCGAGCTCACAGTCCCAGCGGCGCGCACGTCGAAGCGGCGCAGCTTGCTGCGCGAGTCGCCGTTCTCGTCCGTGCCCACGAGCAGCGTCGTGTCGTCGATCCACTCGATCGCCTCCAGGCCGCGCTTCGACGCCGGGATGAAGGCGCGCTTCGAAGCGAGCCAGTTGTCTCCCTGCGCGGGGCGATCGAACAGCCAGATGCCCGTCAGCGAGAGCAACGCGAGCCGCTTCCCGCTCGGCGAGAGCGCGGCGTCAGTCGCGGCCCAGATGTCCCGCGTGCTGCCGACGAGCGCCAACTCGCTCACCTCGTCCTTGCGTACGTCCGCGAGCTTCAGCCGGTAGAGCTTCGCGCCGTAGCCGAACTTGCTCTGCGACTCGCGGTGCTTCGTCACGAAGTAGAGCGCGCCGCGGTCGAAGAAGAGCGCCTCGCAGTCGAACTCGAGGCGCGTGGGCGGGAATGAGACTTGGTCGGGGTAGCGGACGCGGATGAAGCGCTTCGCGCGGACTTGCGCCGTGCCGGGCGTCGGCTCCGGGATCTCGTACACGCCGAGATCGCGGCGATCGTTTGCGTTGTTCCCCATGTCCGCGACGTAGAGAACGCCGCCGCTGCGCGTGACGTCTTCCCAGTCTTCGTTCTCGGCGCCGGCGATTTCAGTCGGCGCGGCCGCGGCCCCGCCGTTCGCGCGAATCGCGAAGAGGCGCGCCGCGCCGTCGTCGTTGTGCGCCCAATGAGTCCCAGAATGCGCGCCGCTCGCGGCGAGGCCGCTGAGCTCGGTCAGCTTCTTCGGCTCCACCTTGCGCCACTCGCCGTCGGCGCACGCGGGCATGCTCGCGGCGAGCAGCGCAAGCACGAAGATTCCGCGCGCTCCGCGCTGTGCGACTCGTTTCACCGCGATGCTCCCGTGACTGCGCCGCACTACTGTCGCGCGCCTCGCAGGAGTTCACATGCAGTTCTCGATGATCTTCGAAGCGCAGACCTCCGACCCGTCGCCGAATGGCGAGCAGCGCGTGATGCGCGAGTCGGTGGAGCAAGCGCTGCTCGCGGAGGAGATGGGCTTCGACCGCGTGTGGGCCGTCGAGCACCACTGTCTCAAGTGGTACGCGCACATGAGCGCGCCGGAGACGTTTCTCGCCTACGTCGCAGGCAAGACGAGCCGAATTCGCATCGGACATGGCGTGGTGTGCCTGCCGTATCGCATGAATCACCCGGTGAAGGTCGCCGAGCGCATCGGCATGCTCGACATCCTCTCGAACGGGCGCGTCGATTTCGGCGTCGGGAAGGGCGGTACGCAGCAAGAGAGCGGCGCGTTCCAAACGAACGTCGGCGACATCTCGCCGCAGCTCGAAGCGAGCGCGCGCATGATTCCGCGCATGTGGCGTGAGGATATGTTCGAGCACAGCGGCGATGGCATGGAGATTCCGCGGCGCCCGATTCACCCGAAGCCGGTGCAGCAGCCGCACCCGCCGATGTTTCTCGCGTGCACGCGCGAGGCGACGCTCAACCAAGCGGGCGAGTGGGGCGTGGGAGCGCTGTGCCTCGGCTTCGCGGGCCCCGAGGACATCGCGAAGAAGAACCGCATCTACCGCGCCGCGCTGAAGCGGCGCACGAGCGCGACGCAGGTGGGCGAATTCACGAACGAGCACCTCTCGGCGCTCTGCCCCGCGATCGTGTTAGGGGATCGCGACGCCGCGAAGAAGATCGGTCACCGCGGCCAGCGCTATTTCGCCGAAGCCATCAACCACTGGTACGACCCCACCGGCCAAGCCCCGCAGCCGCGCACGTTCGTCGACGGCGACGACGCGGACGTGCTGCTGCAAACCGGTCAGGCGATCGTCGCGCGGCTCAACGAGGAGAAGATCGAAGTCGGCACCGAGACGACGGGCATGTACAACCCGAACAACGCCTACGGGAACGTCGCCGACGCGATCGAGTACGTGGAGAGGCTGATCGCCGCCGGCGCCGACGAGATCATGTTCCTGCTGCAGATGGGCACCGTCCCGCAGGACGCGATCCTCGAGTCGATTCGGAACCTCGGGAAGCACGTGATCCCGAAGTATCGGAGCGCGCAGCGCGACTAAAGGGTCGCGCTCGCGCGCTTCACGCGCGCCGCGATCCTCAGCGCCATCGCCCCTAACAACGCCGCCACGATGCCGACGTACAGCACCTGGTGGCCCACGCCGAGGTTCTCGAACGCGTGAGGGATCGTGCCTGCGTTCGTCTGCGTGAACACGAACCAGATCCACCACGCACCCGCGGTGTGCAGCGTGTTCCAGGCGCGCGCGCCGATTGCGGCGCGGGCGGCGTCGCTCGAGGTGAGCGCCATCGCGAACTAGAGCGCGAAGCCGAGGCCGCCGCCGATCAGGCCGACGAGGTCGGGCTCGTAGCTCGCGAAGCGGCTGAACAGCAGGACCAGCGAGACGCCTTGTAGGAGCTGCGCGTAGGCGGCGGAGACGCCGAGGTAGCGGCGGTTCGCGAGCAGCCAGCGCGTGGCGTCGTTCTTCACGAACTGGCGAAGCGGGCGCGCGATGAAGGTGAGCAGGAACAGCGCGACCGAGGCGCGCGCGGTGGCGCGAACCCAGGCGCGCACGCTGTTTTCGCTCACGCCGCCGCCCGCGAACAGCGCGACCGACGCGACGCTGAGCACGAGCACGATGCGCAGCGTGAGGCCCCAGCCGCGCTGGGAGGTGGAGGTGTTAGGGGCGGCAGCGCTGGTCATGTCGGCTCCGTGGCGCGCGCAGGCTACCCGCCTCGATGCGGCGCGCGAGCTTGCGGATACTGCGCCGCGATCAGCGAGGAGCGGCCATGGCGGAGGAAGTGCGCGGCATCGATCGAGAGCGCGTCTCGGGGTGGCTCGCGGAGAATCTTGCGGGCGCGAAGGCGCCGTTCGCGTTCGAGCTGATCGCCGCCGGCGGCTCCAATCTCACGTATCGCGTGAGCGACGCCGCGGGCGCGCGGTTCGCGCTGCGGCGCCCGCCCGTCGCCGCGCGCATCGCCACCGCGCACGACATGGCGCGCGAGTGGAAGATCATGGCGGCGCTCGCGAAGAGCGCGGTGCCGGTGCCGTCGATGCTCGCGTATTGCGCTGACGACGCGGTGAATGGCGCGCCCTTCTACGTGATGTCGTTCGTCGAGGGGCTGATCCTGCGCAACGCACAGCAGGCGGCCGTCCTCGATGCGCAGGAGAAAGAGCGCGCGACGTGCTCGCTGATCGCGGTACAGGCCGCGCTCCACACGCTCGACGTGGACGCGGTCGGCCTCGGCGATCTCGCGAAGCAGCGCGGCGGCTACGTGGAGCGGCAGCTCGCGCGCTGGCGCAAGCAGGCCGAGGCATCGACGATGCGCGCGATTCCGCACATGGCCGAGGTGCACGCCCGTCTCGCTCGCGCGATTCCGCGCGAAGTCGCGCGCCCCGCGCTCGCGCACGGCGACTATCGCTTCGACAACGTCGTGATGGACGCGGAGCAGCGCGTGATCGCCGTGCTCGACTGGGAGCTGTGCACGATCGGCGATCCCATCGCCGACTTCTGCTGGTCGCTCATGTACTGGGCGGCGCCGGGCGCGCAGAACACGTGGCTGCAGGATCCGCCCACGCAGGCGCCGGGCTTCTGCACCCGCGCCGAAGTGTGCGAGCGCTACGCGCGCGCGACGGGATTCGATCTCTCGAAGCTCGCTTATTACGAAGCCTTCTCGTGGTGGAAGATGGCGTGCCTCATCGAGGGCGTGTCGGCGCGCGTGAAGGCGGGCGCGACGGGCGGCATGCGCTCGGGCTCGTACGAGAGCGTGATCGAGCGCGCGGACGCGTACTTCGCGCGCGCGGAAGCGCTGTCGCGCGCGCTCTAGAACGAGATCGGCAGCCGCTCGTAGCCCTGCACGAACTCGGTGTCGTGCCGCTTCGCGCGCGAGAGGTCGACGCTGTACTCGCGCGCGCGCGCGAGGATGGCTTCGAGGCAGAGGCGGCCCTCGAGCTTCGCGACGTGCTGGCCGAGGCAGGCATGTTGGCCCGCGCCGAACGAAGCGATGCGCAGCGGCTTGCGCGTCACGTCGAACACGTCGGGGTTCGCGAACTCGCGCTCGTCGCGATTGGCCGAGGGGTAGAGCATCAGCACGCCCTGCCCAGGTGTCAGGGACTGGCCGTGCAGCGAGAGCGGCTTCGTCACGGTGCGGCACAGGAACTGCGTGGGCATGTCGTAACGCACGACCTCGGTGAACGCGTCCGCGATGCCGCTCGGATCGCGCGCGAGCGCGGCGCGCTGCGCGGGGTGTTCCCACAGCCGCACCAGCGCGCTCGCGAGCACCTTCGGGAACGTCACGCTGCCGCCGACGATCAGCTCGCTCACGTGGGATGCGGCCTCTGCGTCGGGCATGCGCGCGCCGCCGAGCTCGATCGAGGCGAGCGCATCGAGCGCGCTGCCGCTGCGAGACGGCGCCGCGCGTTCCTCGCGCACGCGATCGAGGCAGTAGTCATTCAGCTCGCCCATCGCGGCCCAGCCGTCGGCGGAGATGCCTTGCTGCGAAGGGTCGTGCGTGAAGTATCGCTCCACGAGGCGACGCAGGTACTCACCGTCCGCGAGCGGCAGCCCGATCGCGAGGCACGCCACCTTCGTCGAGAGCTTCGAGCCCACGTCCGCCACGATGTCGCAGCCGCCGCGCGCGAACGCGGGCGCGAGCAGTTCCGCGACGAGATCGCGCACGCGCGCCTCCATCTCGCGCAGCTGCTTCGGCAGGAACGCGGGGCGCACCGCGGCGCGCAGCACGGAGTGCACGGGCGGATCCGTGGAGTTGAGCATCGGCGTCACGGGCTGTTCGCGCGTCACGACCTGCGCCGACGCGGTGCCCTTCGAGACGGTGAAGCGCGCGGTGTCGCTCGAGATCGCCCACACGTCTTCGAAGCGCGAGATCGCCCAGCAGTCGTACTTCGGCAGATACAGCGCGGGCGCCTCGTCGCGCAGCTGCTTGTAGATCGGATACGGGTCGCGCAGCACCGCCGACGAGAAAGGGTCGTAGTCGATCACGCGCGTCACTCCAGCTCGGTAGGCGGGCGCGCATCGTGCCCGAGCGCGCGCGGCGCCGCCAGCGAATTTCTCAGAATGCGATCGGGAGCCTCGCGTAGCCCTGCACGAACTCCGTGTTGAAGCGCTCGGCCTGCGCGAGGTCGACCGAGTAGTTAGGGGCTGCGGCGAGGATCGCTTCGAGGCACAGCTTGCCTTCGAGCCGCGCGACGTGCGTGCCAAGGCACGCGTGCTGGCCCGCACCGAACGACGCGATGCGCTGCGGCTTGCGGTTCACGTCGAACACGTCGGGGTTCGCGAACTCGCGCTCGTCGCGATTCGCCGAGGGGTAGAGCATCAGCACGCCCTGATCGGGCCTCAGCGTCTCGCCGTGCAGCACGATCTCGCGCTTCACCGTGCGGCACAGGAACTGCGTCGGCATGTCGAAGCGCAGGATCTCGTCGTACGCGTCGGGGATCCCGCTCGGGTCGCGCACGAGCTGCGCGCGCTGATCGGGGTGCTGCCACAAGCGCACGAGTCCGTTCGCGAGCGTCTTCGGGAACGTCTCGCTGCCGCCCACGATCAGCAGCGTGAGGTGTGACGCGATCTCCTCGTCCGTGAGCTTGCGGCCGTCGAGCTCGGCGCCGCACAGCGCGGGCAGCGCCTGCGGCTCACCGCGGGGCGCGCGCCGCTCGTCGCGCACGCGCGCGAGCGAGTAGTCCGTCATCTCCGTCATCGCGGCCCAGCCGTCCGCGGAGATGCCCTGCTGCGCCGGATCGTGCTGGAAGAAGCGCTGCACGAGGCGGTGCAAGTACTCCCCGTCCGCAGCGGGCAGACCGATCGCCATGCACGCGACCTTGATCGAGAGCCGCGCGGCGACGTCGCACACGATGTCGCAGCCGCCGCTCGCGACCTGCGGCGCGAGCAGATCGGCGAGCATCGCGCGCACCGCGGGCTCGACCTCGCGCAGATGCTTCGGCAAGAAGCACTGCCGCACGACGGCGCGCAGCTTCGAGTGCGCGGGCGGGTCCATCGAGTTGAGCATGGGCGTGACGGGCTGATCCTTCGTAACGACCTGCGCCGAAGCCGTGCCCTTCGTGGCGGTGAAGTGCTGCGTGTCGCTCGACACGCTCCAGATGTCGTCGAAGCGCGAGAGCGCCCAGCAGTCGTACTTCGCCAGGTAGTACGCGGGCGCCTCGTCGCGCAGACGCTTGTAGAACGGGTAGGGATCGCGAATCACGTCGGGCGAGAACGGGTCGTAGGAAAGCATGCGGGGAGCTCCGGCAACACGGCGCTGCGCTGCAAGCGCCGTTCCCCGCACACCGCGCCAAGAAGCGCGCGTGTGAGGCTCTTCGGTGGCGCGCCGCGCCGCATCCGAGGAGCACGCGTGGCGTGCGGCCACGCGGATCGGCCCCGCGAGCCGCGCCGGCAGCGGCACGCGCACTGCAATCGCCGGTGCGCGGTGGAGGTGCTCGTGTGCGCACGATTCTTCGCAGCGTGAACCTGCTCGACGGCGCGAGCCCGCTGCGCACGAACGTCTCGCTGGTGATCGACGGCGAGCGCATCGCGGCGATCGGAACGAACGGCGCAGTCGAGACGCGCCCCGGCGACGTGGTGTTCTCGCTGACCGGCAAGACCGTGATGCCCGGCATGGTGAGCGGCCACTTCCACGCCACGTTCGACGGCGCGACGCTCGACATCTTTCCCCTCGGCGTCGATCAGCCGCCCGGCGTGCTGATGCTGCGCGCCGCCAAGAACGCGCGCCTCGCGCTCGACTGCGGCTTCACGAGCGTGGTCGGCGCCGGCGGCGGCGACGACATCGACGCGCAGCTCGCGCTCGGCATCGCGCAAGGCCTGACGGCTGGGCCGCGCATCGTGCCGTGCAGCCGCAACCTCGGCACGACCGGCGGCTACATCGATCTCGCGCCGTGGTGGTACGAGATGCGGAACATCGGGGCGTGCAAGCTCGGCGACGGGCCCGACGCCTTCCGCGCGATCGTGCGCGACGAGATCCGCCGCGGCGCGCGCATGATCAAGGTGTTCGTGACGGGCGGTCACGGCAACGTGAACACCGCGCAGCGCGAGCTCTCGCGCGCCGAGCTCGCGGCGATCGTCGACGCCGCGCACGAGCGCGGGGCGCGCGTGCGCGCGCATTGCGCGTGGAAGGAGCGCATCCTCGAGTGCGTGGAGCTCGGCGTCGACGTGATCGACCACGGCGACGAGATCGACGCCGAGTGCATCGACGCGATGGCGCGCGCGGGCACGTTCTGGGATCCCAGCGCGCTCTACCTGCAGAAGCTGCTCGAGCTGCCGGCGCTGCAGGGCCCCGAGACCGCCGCGCTGCGCGACGCGACCACGCGCGAGCTCGACAACATCGCGCGCTGGCTCGGGCCCGCGCAGCGCGCGGGCGTGCGCATCGTGCTCGGCGACGACTACGGAACCGCGTTCCTGCCGCACGGCAGCTACGCCGAGGAGCTCACTCATTATGTGAAGCGCCTGGGCGTGGCGCCGCTCGACGCGCTCGCGTGGGCGACGAAGAACGGCGGCGCGCTCGTGGGACTGCCAGATCTCGGCACGCTCGAGGTCGGCAAGCTCGCCGACCTGCTCGTCGTCGACGGCGACCCGAGCGCCGACATCGCGCTGCTCAGCGATCGCAGCAAGCTCCGCGGCGTGATGAAGAACGGGGAGTGGCAGCGCGCGCCGAGCGCATAGATCTGCCGATTCTCGCAGTGCCCTGCCGAGTTCGGCAGACGCTATTCGCCGTTCTCGCGCGAGCGCGCTCGCCGCACGCGGCACCGGCGTTGCAATGCGCGCCTCGCATCGAGCGCGCGGAATCTCCCGCGCGCTCGCACGACGAGGTCGCCATGCTCGAATCCAGCTCCATCCGCAAGATCGCGCGCGCGTCCGCGCTCGCAGCACTCTCACTCGCGCCCGGCGCTGCGCTCGCAGGCTACTGCTCGGACACCGCGGATCTGCAAGAGCTCTCCTGTGAGCACGAGGCGCGCGACGACTACTACAAGGCGCGCGCGATCTGCTTGAACATCGGCGACTCCTCCGAGCGCGCTGCGTGCGACGCCGACGCGACGGACGGCCGGCGCGAGGCGCTGCTCCGCTGCGACGAACAGTCCGACGCGCGCGAAGATCTGTGCGCGATGATCGGCGAGGCGCGTTACGACCCAGACTTCTCGCCCGCGAATTTTCAGAACCCGCGCCAGCCCACGCGCACGAACGCTTACTTCCCGCTGCGTGTCGGCAACACCAAGGCCTTCTCGGACGGAACGGAAACCGTGGACATCACGGTGCGCAACGAGACGAAGCTGATCGAAGGCGTGCAGTGCATCGTCGTGAACGACGTCGTGCGCGACCAGGGCGAGCTCATCGAGGACACCGATGACTGGTTCGCGCTGCGCAGTGACGGCTCGATCTTCTACTGCGGCGAGGAAGTGAAGGACTTCGAGACCTTCCCCGGCGATTCGCCGCCGATTCCGGAGCTCGTCGACATCGGCGGCTCGTTCAAGACCGGTCGTGACGGCGACAAGCCCGGCATCCTCTTTCCCGCGCGCCCGGTGGTCGGTCAGGTCTACGGGCAGGAGTGGTCGGCGAGCAACGCGGAAGACGCCGCGATGGTGCTCACCACGACCTACAGGTACGGCCGCGACGCCGTGCTCGACGCGCTGATGCCGCCCGCGCTCGCGCAGCGCTTCTGCTCGGCGGGCGATTGCGTGGTGACCGCCGACTTCACGCCGATGGAGCCCGGCGTGGTCGAGCACAAGTACTACGCGCGCGGCGTCGGCCGCATCCTCGAGACGAAGCCGAGCACCGGCAAGGCCGTGCAGCTCGTGGGGTGCAACTTCGACTCGCGCTGCGCAGGCCTGCCGCAGCCCTGATGAGCCGCAGCGCTGCTCCCTCGCGCCGCGGCGCGCGCTCACCAGGGGAATCGAGGCGAGTGCCTCGAGCCGGGCGCGGGCCGCGGCGCTCGTACGCTCGACCGTCACGCCGCAGCAGACGCGTGCGGATGCTCAGTCAGCGCGCGCCGAGGAGCGGCCGCGCCGCCCTCGGTTGCGCGCTGCGACGCGGCCACGCGCGCGGCTCGGCGCAGTCTCCGCGAGCCCCTTCGCGCGCACACGAAACAGAGTGATCGGGTCGGGCAAGCCCGGCAGCCGGTGCGCGCCGATGCTCGAGAGGCGAACGCTCGCGGGCCGGACTCCCGCGAGTTGATCGCGCACGTCCTTCGAGACGAGCACTTCGCCGCCACTCCCCACTCGGCAGATACGCGCGACCGCGTGGACCGACAGATCCACGTAACCCTCCTCAGTCAGCGCGGGTTCGCCCAAATGGAGCCCCATGCGCACGCGCACGAGCCCTTCTCGCCAAGCGCGCCGCTCGCCGAGCCGGCGCTGAATCGCGACTGCAGCCTCGATGGCCGCCGCCGGTTGCTCGAAGCTCGCGAAGTACTCGTCGGCGCGCGCATCGACCTCGTGGCCGCCCGCTGCGCGCACTTCGCGGCGATGAATCCTGCGCACCTCGCTGAGCAAGCTCGAGTACGCGCTGCCGAGCGACCGAAGCAACCGCGTCGAGCCCTCGATGTCGCTCATCAAGAACGTCACGACGCCGCGCGGAAGACTCGCCGTGGCGGACGCACGCGCGGCCTTCTCGGTTCGCAACTGTCCGGCGATGAACCCGACCGGCATGAGCTTGAACTTCTTGGCCGCCGTGAGCAGCCGCTTGCGCGCTCGCTCGCGCGAAGCGTCGTCTTCGAAAGCCACTCGCTCGAAGCGCGCGAGTGCGTTGCGGACGTGTGCTTCGTCGTGGATCGGCAAGCGCCGGCGACCCTTCGCATCCACGTAGGCGAATGCTCTGTCGGGGAGCTTCGCGCGTTGTGAGGCGGTCAATCGCGCCATGCGCCGACGATAAGCGTGCCCGAGCCGGACGCGAAGCCGTTAGGCCGCCGCGCTCCCGGGCTCGGCCATCACCGTCACCGGCATCCCCTCCGGCTCGAGGCCCATGATAATCAGGGCCTTCGAGAGCCCGTGGAAGAGCGTGAGGCCCGTCGCGAGCTCGGCGAGCTGCGCGTCGCTGTAGTGCTTGCGCAGCTCGGCGACGTCATCGGGCGCGAGCGCGTGCGGCGTCGTGACGATCGCGTCGGCGAGCTTCAGAGCGGCGCGCTCGTGAGCGGGCAGCGTCGAGCGCGCGTGGTCGTCGGTGATCTGCGCGACGGCCGCTTCGTCGAGCCCCTGGGTTCGCGCCCCGGCGAACCGCACTTGGCGTCAAAGCCCGCAGTCGGTGATGCGCGCGTTGCGCAGCCTCACCACTTCCTTGATGCGCTGCGAGACGACCTGGCTCTGCCAGAACTCGGCGTAGAGCGCGCCGAAGGTGGCGGCGAACTCCGGCGCGTTCGCGAACACGCTGTAGAAGTCCGCGGGCTGGCCGGGGATACCGGAGGGAACGCGGGCGACGCTGGACATGCGGCTCTCCTCGAGCGCGAGTTATCAGGGGCCGGGCCACGCCGCGCCGACGCGGCGATGCGCATCGTGCAGGCACAGCGCCATCACGAGCGGCACGACTTGCTTGTCGGGCAGCAGCGCGCGCAGGGCGACGAAGTCCCCGTCGCTGATCTCCTGGAACGCGAACGGAATCTTCTCCGCGATCGCGTTCACCGCGCGCTCGGCGTCGGTCGCCGGCTTCGGCCACGCGCCGAGCGCGTGCGCGGCGTCGATCACCGCGCGCCCGAACGCGAGCAGCTCCGGCGGCGCGAGCTTCGCTTCGTCGGGCATGCCGGCGAAGGCCTCGTACTTCGCGCGCAGCGCGGGCGTGAGGCTCGCGAGCAGCGAAGCGGGCGGCGAGGACTTCAGCGCGGCCATCGGGTGAGCTCCGTTCGCCTGCGAAGACTTCGGCTCGCTGCGCGCTTCGCTACCGCGTTTGGCTTCGCTCGCCTGCGGCTCGCTGCGCGCTTCGCTTGCATCACGCGGCCTCGTACTGAATCCACAGCTTCTCGAGCCCGCGCAGCGTGAAGCTCGGAACGTGGCGGAAGTCGTTCTTGCCGGCGGAGAAGCGCCAGTTCTTCGTGCTGTCGAAGAGCGTCTCGAACGCGATCTGCGCCTCTTTGCGCGCGAGCGACGCGCCGGGGCAGAAGTGCTCGCCGCGTCCGAACGAGAGGTGCTCGCGCGCGTTCTTGCGCGTGACGTCGAAGCGATCGGGGTCCGCGAACACCGCCGGGTCGCGGTTCGCCGCCGCGTAGCTCACCGCGATGCGCGCGCCCTGCGGAATCGCGACGCCGCCCACTTCGGTGTCGCACTTCGCCATGCGGAACAGCGTCTGCACCGGCGCCTCGATGCGCAGGCCCTCCTCGACCATGTTCGGAATCAGCGAGGGGTCGTCGCGCACGAGCTTTTGCTGGTCGGGGTTCTGGATCAGCAGCATCACGAGCGTGGCGATCAGGTTCGCGGTCGTCTCGTTCCCGGCCACGAGGAACTGCTGCAGGATCGAGAGCATCTCGGACACGTTCAGCGGCTCGACCCCGTCGAGCCGCGCGTCCACGAGATCGCTCAGGATGTCGTCCTCGGCCTTCTTCCTGCGCTCTTCGATCTTGGCCGCGAAGTAGTGCTGCAGATCGACGATCGACTGCGCGCACTCGAGCGCGCGCTCCTTCGTGATCATGCCGCCCAGCGGCGCCACCGAGTCGTCGCTCCACTTCTTGAAGAGCGGCATGTCCTTGCGCGGCACGCCGAGCTGGTCCGCGATCACCGTGAGCGGCAGCAGCACGCCGAACTGCGGCGGCACGTTCATCTCGCCCGCGTGCTTCACGCCCATCGCGAGCTCCTTCGCGACGCTGCGCACGTACGCCTCCATGCGGGCGACCGCGCGGCCCGAGAACGCGCGCGCCACCAGCGAGCGGTAGCGCGTGTGCTCCGGCGGGTCGGCGCTCAGCAGCGTGTCCACCGGCGGGTAGCCCTTGCGCATGATCGCGATCAGCTCTTCCGGCGGATTCGCATTGCCGCCCACGCCCGGTCCCGAGCGCGAAGAGAAGCGCTCTTGGTCGCCGAGCACCTCCAATAACAAGTCGTAGCGCGTGACGATGAAGAACCCGAGGCCGGGCACCTGATAAACCGGCGCCTCCTCGCGCAGCACGCGGAAGAACTCGTACGGGTTCTCCACGACGGCCGGATCGAGCGGATTCAGCGACGCGAGACGTGACATGGGGGCCCCCGAAGTGCGCGCGGTTGAACACGTGCAAGGTGCGCGAGGAGGGGGCTTGGAGTCAACCGCTTACGCGGCGATGCGACGCCGGGCATGCCGGGTTCGAGGGCCAAGCCGCGACTCGGCGTTGGGTGCGCATTTCGGGGCTTCAGAGATCGATGCCACTCAGCAGATCGAGCAAGCCCGCAGCGGCATCGGCAGCATCGAGCGGGCCGGTCAGCAGGTCGAGCCAGTGCCACGCGCCGTCCGAAGCACCGTCCGCGCGCTGCTGAATGGGCACCCAGATGCCGCGACAAGCAGGGCAGCGCGCGAGCACCATCGCGGCTGCGCGGCCTGACTCGAGCGCGGTGCCGTTGCAACGCGGACAGGCACCGGGCGACGCGGCGAGGGTCGCCTCGAAGTGGAGCTGCGCGCGGCGTTCACCCGCATTGTGCGCGCGCTGCTCGCGATGCGCCTCCAGCTCGCCGCGATCGAACCAGATGCCGCAGGTCGCGCACGCATCGAGCTCGACGCCGTGCTCGTGCCGCCGCGCCATCGGCCGGCGGCACGAGGGGCAGGGGAGGCCGGCTGCGCTCACCGCGGGCGGCGCTTGGCGGCCGCTCTTTTTCGCGCGCGAGCGGCGATCAGCCGACGCAATGCAGCATTGACGCGCGCCGACGTGGGAAACGCGCGCCGCACGTCGGGCTCCAAGAGCACGACGTTCGTGCCGGCTCGGTAACTCTCGATGTACTTGCCGACTTCTCCAGGTCCCATCGAGGCAAAGTCGTACTCCGCCCGCATCGGCTTTTCTCTTTTCCTCTTAGCCTTCTTCATGGTGGCGTCGCTCATGCGATGTGGCGGGGCGTGCGCTGATGATGCGAACTAGTTCCCCGCGGTTCGTGTGGATCACGACCAACACTCGCTGCCAGCGCGACGATTCGAAACTAGACGCTCCCGCGCGCCCTGGCTCACGCCAATAACAACCCCGCGATCGCTCCCTCGAACGCGATGCCGCCGAGATTCTTCGGCTCGGTGCTGCGATCCGCGAACACCGACACGAGCCGCCCGAGCGCCGCACCCGCCCACGCGATGCCCGCAGCCGCGAACGCGGCTTCGTGCTGCGACCACATCGCGTACGCGCCGAGCGCGAGGAAGAAGCCGCCGTAGGTGGCGCGTATCTCGGAGACGCCGAGCTTGCCGACGGGCGACATGCTCGTGAACGCGGCCGCGGAGGCCGGGCTCACGACCGCCATCACACCGAGGCCGGCGGTGATGAGCGCTCCCGCGTGGTTCGCGATCTCGGCGAGCGTCACGCGCGCTTCACCAGCCCCGCGCAGTTGTCGCGCATCACGAGCTTCTGCTCGGCTGCCGAGAACGCGCCCAGCTCGCGCACGAAGTCGATCGGGTTGGCGAGGCCCTCGGCGTGCGGCCAGTCGCTGCCCAACAACAAGCGGTCCGCGCCGATCAGGTCGCGCAAGTTCGCGACATCGTCCTCGTGGAAGGGCGAGATCCAGACGTGGCGCTTGAACGTCTCCACGGGGTCCTCGGCGAACTCCTTCGGGCTGATGCCGTAGGCGCGCTTGAAGCTCTGGATCAGCCACGGCACCCAGTTCGCGCCCATCTCGATCGAGCACACGCGGATGCGCGGGAAGCGGTGGAAGAGGCCGTGGCAGACGAGCGCCGCCATCGTGTCGAAGGGCGCGCGCGTGCCGCCGACGACGCTCTTCCAGGCGCTGCCCTTGAACGACTCGATGTCGCCGCCCTCGCCCCAGTCCGCGAAGTAGCGGCCGTAGCCGGAGTCGCCGCCGTGCATCGCGACGGTGATGCCGCTCTCGTTGACGCGCGCCCAGAACGGGTCGTAGTACGGATCCGCGAGCGAGCGCGAGATGCCGGGCAGCCGCACCGGCGCGGGGCGCATCACGATCACGCGCACGTCGCGCGCGAGCGCGCGCTCGAGCTGCGCGATCGCGTTCTCGCGGTCCATCAGCGAGATGTACGGCGCCGCGAAGATCATCTCCTTGTGCGCGTAGCCCCAGTCTTCGTGGAGCCACTCGTTGAAGGCGTTGAACGCGGCGGAGACGGCGGGCGGGTCGTCGCTCAGCGCCTCTTCCATGCCCACGCCGAGCGTGGGGAAGAAGAGCGCGCCGGCGAGCCCTTGCTGCTTCATCACTCTCACGCGCGCGTCGCGGTCGCGGTACTCGACGTGGATCGGCTCGAGCGCGCCGAAGGCGTCCTTGATCGAGAGGCCGCCCTTGTTCTTGCCCTGGTAGTAGTCGTCGAGGCAGCCGGGGCGCGCGACGGGATCGAACGTCGGGTTCGGGATGAAGCGGTTGACGGCGCCCGCCACGAGCAGCTCCTTGCGCCCGTTCACCACCGCCCAGTCCATGCAGCGCCGCCGCATCTTGCGGTCCATGTGGCGGGTGAAGGCGTCCTCGGCCTCGTAGTAGTGGTTGTCGCCGTCGAAGATCTCGTAGGGAAGCTGGGCCATGGGCGGTTCCTCGCGTGAATACCGCGACAGTAGACGCGCGCGATGCGCGCGCTCAATGGGGGGCGCTAAGCGCTCGCGAACGGCGGCAGCTCCGCATGGCGCGGCAAGTCGTCGTCGAGCTGCACCCACGAGATGCGCTTGCTGTCCCACATGTGCAGCTGCGGCGGCAGGCGCTCGGGCTCGTCGAAGCTCGCGATGGTGAGGTCGATCAGGCCCGGCATGAAGTCCGCGGCGAACGAAAGCGTGGTCCCGCAGCGCCCGCAGAAGCCGCGCTCGACTCCGGGCGACGAGGCATAGGTCGCGAGCGCGCCGACCTCGAGCGCGAACGCGTCGCGCGGGAACATCGCCCAAGCCGTGAGGGGCGCGCCGGCCGCGCGGCGGCACAGCGAGCAGTGGCAGATGATGGTCGTGATCGGCTCCGCGCTCACGCGGAAGCGGATCGCGCCGCACAGGCAGCCGCCGGCGAGTTGGTCTTCGTGGTTCGTTTGGATCACGCGGGTCTCCTTGGATTGGGCGCGGATGCAGTCGAGTGCAGCGTCGGACTCCCGCGACGGGAGGGTCGAGGGCTCGGCGCGCAGCAGTCAAAGAATCGTCAGGGTTCTCCTCCACCGGGCGCGTAGGATGCTCTTGTCGCAAGGCGCGTCGCGCCATCGCGCAGCGACGCCTCGCGCGCCCGAGGAGACCGCCATGAGCGAGAGCACCCCGCGCAGCCGTCATCACCAGATCGTCGTCGTGGGCGGCGGCACCGCCGGCATCACGGTTGCCGCGCGCCTCCGCCGCGCGCGAGCGGGCCTCGACATCGCGATCATCGAGCCGGCGAGCGAGCACTTCTACCAGCCGCTCTGGACGCTCGTCGGCGCAGGCGTGGTGAAGAAGGAAGTGAGCCGCCGCGACGAGGAGCCGCTCATCCCGCGCGGGGTGAGCTGGATCCGCGACGCGGTGGAGCGCTTCGCGCCGGACGCGAACCGAGTTGTTACGAAGAGCGGCGACGAGGTGCGGTACGACTGGCTCGTCGTGTGTCCGGGCATCCAGCTCAACTGGGACGCCGTTCCCGGCCTTTCGAAGAGCGTCGGCCGCGAAGGTCTGTGCAGCAACTACGCCTACGACCAGTGCGAGAAGACCTGGGACACGATTCGCGAATTCAAGGGTGGCGTCGCGCTCTTCACCATGCCGCCGCCGCCGATCAAGTGCGCCGGCGCACCGCAGAAGATCATGTACCTCGCCGACGATTGGTTCCGGCGCAGCGGCGTGCGCGACAAGACGAAAATCATCTACGTCGCGGGCACGCCCTCGATCTTCTCGGTGAAGGAGTTCGCCGCGACGCTCGACCGCGTGTGCTAGCGCAAAGGCATCGAGCGGCACTTCAAGCACAAGCTCGTGGAGCTGCGGCCCGAGCGGCGCGAGGCGCGCTTCGTGCACACCGAGACGCAGGAAGAGCGTGTCGTGGCGTACGACATGGCGCACGTCACGCCGCCGCAGGGTGCGCCCGACGTGGTGAAGAAGAGCGCGCTCGCGGACGCCGCGGGCTGGGTGGAGGTGAACAAGCACAGCACCCAGCACGTGCGCTTCCCGAACATGTTCGCGCTCGGCGACGCGAGCAGCCTGCCCACCTCCCGAACGGGAGCTGCGATCCGCTCGCAGGCCCCGGTGCTCGTGGCGAACCTGCTCGCCGCGCTCGACAGCAAGAGCGGCGGCGCGCACTACGACGGCTACGCCGCGTGCCCGATCCCGACGGGCTACGGAAAGCTCCTGCTGTGCGAGTTCGACTACGACCTGAAGCCGTCGCCCACGTTCCCGTTGCTCGACGGCACCAAGGAGCAGCGCCCCTACTACTGGCTGAAGCGCTACGGCCTGCCCGCTCTCTATTGGAATGGAATGCTGCGCGGAATCGCGTGAAGCTCCGCGCGATCAGCGGAGCGCGCGCGTGGAAATCAAGGACGGCCTAACAGGTTCGATCGGCAACACGCCGCTGATCCGGCTGCGCAAAGCGTCCGAGCTCACGGGCTGCACGATCCTCGGCAAGGCCGAGTTCCTGAACCCCGGCGGTTCCGTGAAGGACCGGGCGGCGCTGTCGATCATTCTGGACGCGGAGCAGCGCGGCGCGCTGCGGCCAGGCGGACTGATCGTCGAGGGCACCGCGGGCAACACCGGGATCGGTCTCGCGCTGGTGGGCAACGCGCGCGGCTACCGCACGCTGATCGTGATTCCGGAGACGCAGAGCCAGGAGAAGAAGGACGCGCTGCGGCTCGCGGGCGCGAAGCTGAAGGAAGTGCCCGCCGTTCCGTTCAAGGATCCCAACAATTACGTGAAGGTCGCGGAGCGGCTCGCGCAAGAGCTGGAAGCGACCGAGCCGAACGGCGTCCTCTACGCGAACCAGTGGGACAACCTCGCGAACAAAGACGCGCACCACCGCGGCACGGGTCCGGAGATCTGGCGGCAGACCGAGGGCAGCGTCGACGGCTTCGTGTGCGCGATCGGCACCGGCGGCACGCTCGCGGGCACCGCGGCGTTCCTGAAGGAGCGACGCCGCGAAATCGTGACCGCGTGCGCAGACCCCCTCGGCGCTGCGATGTACCACTGGTTCAAGCACGGCGAGCTGAAGAGCGAGGGCAGCTCGATCAGCGAGGGCATCGGACAAGGGCGCATCACCGGAAACCTCGCCGGCCTCACGCTCGACGAGGCGTATCAGGTGCCCGACGCCGAGGCGCTGCCCGTCGTGTTCGACTTGCTCTCGGAAGAGGGCCTCTGCCTGGGAGGCTCTTCCGGCATCAACGTCGCCGGTGCGATCCGGCTCGCGCGCGACCTCGGGCGCGGCAAGACCGTGGTGACGATCCTCTGCGATTCGGGCCAGCGGTATCAGTCGAAGCTGTGGAACCCGGAGTTTCTGCGCGGCAAGGGGCTGCTGGTTCCGAAGTGGCTGGCCTAATCGATCGCGACGGTGCCAAGCTGCCGCCTCTGCGAGGAGCGGCGGAGTGAGCAGAGACGATCCGGACAGCTCGCTCACGCCCATGCTCTGTACTCGCCGCGCGCTGCTCGGCGGCATCGCGGCCGCATCGTGCCTCGCGCCGCTGCCCGTGCACGCACAAGCGACGAATCCCGCCGCGAAGCTGCGCCCACAGCCGGGCGATCAGCTCGCGTTCGCAGCGGGCGAGCGAGCGGGGCACGCGATCGCGCCGAGTGAAATCGTCGCGCGCGCGGAGCCGCTCGTCGCGTGGCCGCGCGATGCGGCGAGCGGCTTGTTACGGGACGGCTCGCGCCTCAACCAAGTGCGCCTCGTGCGCCTCGACGCGAGCGCTCTCTCGCCGCGCACGGCGCCGCACGCGGCCGACGGCATCGTCGCGTTCGCCGCGATGTGCAGCCATGCGGGCTGCGACGTGTCGGGCTGGGTCGCGGAGACGCGCGAGCTCGTGTGCCCGTGTCACGGCTCGACGTTTCGCGCGGAGGACGGCGCGGCGGTGACGAAGGGGCCGGCGACCAAGCCGCTCGCGCTGCTGCCCCTGCGCATCGAGAACGGCGAGCTGCGCGTGGCGCGCGGCTTCACGCGCAAGGTCGGCTTCACGCCGGTGTGAGAGGAGCGAGATGATGCGAGGAGTGTTCGCTGCGGTCGCGCTGTCGTCCCTAATGACTGGCGCGGCCGGAGCGGACGATGCGCGCCCGTACTCGCCGGTGACGCAGGCGCGCCTCGAGAATCCCGAGCCGCGCAACTGGCTGATGTTCCGGCGCACGTTCGACGCGAACGGCTACAGCCCGCTCGAGAAGATCCACACGCGCAACGTGAAGAAGCTCGCGCCGGCGTGGACGTTCGCGACGGGCCTGCGCGAGGGGCATCAGTCGCCGCCGATCGTGAACGACGGCGTCATGTTCATCACCACGCCGCACAACCACGTGATCGCGCTCGACGCGCGCACCGGCGAGCAGCTCTGGCGCTACGAGCGCGAGCTGCCCGAAGACCTGATGCAGCTGCACCCGACGAACCGCGGCGTCGCGCTGTGGGGCGAGCGCGTCTACATGGCGACGGTCGACGCGTTTCTGGTGGCGCTCGACGCGCGCACCGGCGAAGTCGTGTGGGAGCAGCAGATCGAGGACTACACGCACGGTTATTACTCGACGCTCGCGCCGCTCGCGGTGAAGGGGAAGATTCTCGTCGGCGTCTCTGGCGGCGAGATGGGCATCCGCGGCTTCGTCGCCGCGTTCGACGCCGAGAGCGGCGAGCTCGCGTGGAAGACGCACACGATTCCCGCGCCCGGCGAGCCCGGCAGCGACACGTGGCCCGGCGACACCTGGAAGACCGGCGGCGTGCCGGTGTGGGTCACGGGCGCGTACGACCCGGCGCTCGGCCTGACTTATTGGGGCGCCGGCAATGGCGGCCCGTGGACGGGCGACACGCGCCCCGGCGACAACCTCTACTCGAACTCGACGCTCGCGCTCGACGTCGAGACGGGCCGCATCGTCGCGCACCACCAATACCACTGGAACGATTCGTGGGACTGGGACGAAGTCTCGACGCCGCTGCTGATCGACTACGCGCGCGGCGGCAAGACGATCCACGGCCTCGTGCATCCCGGCCGCAACGGCTTCCTCTGGTTCCTCGAGCGCGCGAAGGACCGCATCCGCTTCGTCGACGCGCAGCCGTTCGTGCGCAACGACGTGATCACGAAGCTCGATCCCGTAACAGGTCGCCCCGATTACGACCTCAGCAAGAAGCCCGCGGTGGGGAAGCCCGCGACGTTCTGCCCCTCGCTCTCGGGCGGGAAGAATTGGCCGCCCGCGGTGTTCAGCCCGAAGACGCGCCTGCTCTACATCCCCGCGAACGACAATCTGTGCGCGACGCTGAATCCCGAGCCCGCGACCTACACGCCCGGGCAGATCTACACCGGCGTCGAGCTGATGATCGGCAGCGAGACGATCGACTTCGTGCTGCACCCCGAAGCGAAGGACCACATCGGCGAGCTGCAGGCGTGGCGCGTCGACGAGAAGCCGCAGCAAGTCTGGGAGCACACGTTCAAGCAGCACCTGTGGGGTCCGCTGCTCGTCACGGGCGGCAACCTCGTGTTCGCCGGCGGCACCAACGACCGCGCCTTCCGCGCGTTCGACGCGCGCACGGGCAAAGTGCTCTGGGAGCAGCGCACGAGCTCGGGCGTCGTGGGCGTGCCCACCACGTACGAGGTGGACGGCGTGCAGTACGTGGCGGTGCTGTCGGGCTGGGGCGTCGACGCGGAGCGCATCCAGGGCGCGCTCAACGCCAAGCTCCCGAAGAGCGAGCAGGTGAGCGTGCCGCAGGGCGGCGTGCTCTGGGTGTTTGCACTCGAGAAGTGAGGAGACCCGCGATGGCGGAAGTCGCAGTTGTTACGGGCGCGAACTCCGGGATCGGGCGCGCGACCGCGATTCATCTCGCGAAGCAGGGCATGCGCGTGCTCGGCACGGTGCGCTCGGAGGGCAAGGCCGAGAAGCTGAACGCGATGGCGAAGCAGGCCGGCGCGAGCGTCGAGCTCGTGGTGATGGACGTTGCGAGCGACGAGTCAGTCCAGCGCGGCTTCGAGGAGATCCACGCGCGCGCGGGCCGCGTCGATCACCTCGTGAACAACGCGGGTGTCGGCGGCAACGCGGTGGCCGAGGAGTGCACGGTCGCGCTCTATCACGACGTGATGAACGTGAACCTCTACGGCGCCGTGCGCTGCATCCACGCCGTGCTCCCGCAGATGCGCGCGCGCAGGAGCGGCACGATCGTGAACGTGTCGTCCGTGGTGGGGAAGATCGCGGCGATCGGGCAGCAGCCGTACTTCACCTCGAAGTGGGCGCTCGAGGGCATGAGCGAGGGGCTCGCGCAGGAGGTCGCGCCGTTCGGCATCCGCGTCGCGATCGTGGAGCCGGGCCTCACCAAGAGCGCGATCTTCGCGAAGAACATCGACGGCCCTAACAAGACCGGCGCCTACGACGCGCACTACCGCCGGCTGTTCCAGTTCTACGCCGTCGGCATCGCCAACGCGACCGACCCCTTCGAGGTCGGCGCGGTCGTGCACCGCGCGATCACCACGCGCGAGCCGCAGCTCCGCTACGCCGTCTCCTGGGGCGCGCGCGAGATGATCGAGGGCCGCGCGCGCATGAGCGATCGCGAGTGGATCGCGCTCGGGGCGATCGAGGACGACACGGCTTACTACGACGCATTCGAGAAGCACTTCGGGGTGAGGATTCACCCTTGAATGCGCTGACGTTCGTCGACCAAGACGACGTGCTGTTCATGCTCGGTGGCACCGAGCGCCGCCTGCGCGAAGTGCAGGCCGCGACCCGTGCGCAGCTCGGCGCCGAACCACCCGCAGGCGAGCCGCAACCGTGACGCTCGAGCAATTAGGGAATCTCGGCGACTTCGTGGCCGCGGTCGCGACCGTGGTGACGCTCGCGTATCTCGCGCTGCAGATTCGCGCGAGCGCGAGCGCGACGCGCGCCGCTTCGCATCAGGCGACGACGGACTCGTTCATTCAGGCGAATCTCGCGATCTCGCAGAACGCTGAGCTGGCACGAATCTGGGTCGCGGGCTGCGCGCAGCGCAGCCCGCTCAGCGCCGAGGATCGGCAGCGTTTCGACACGCTGCTGCTCAGCTACTTCCACATCTTCGACTCGATCCACTACCAAGCGCACGCGGGAACCGGAGAGCGCGAGCTGCTGCGAGCCGAGGAGCGCAGCATCGCCACGCTGGTCGCGATGCCTGGCGTGCGCGAGTGGTGGGCGGAAAACCCATACGCATTCAGCACGGAGTTCCGCGCTTACATCGATGGCCTCATCGCGGGGGCGGCGCGCTGACCGCGCGAACGGCTTGTCAACCCTCGTCGATCTGGGTATTCCCCTGGTCATACCGAGGTAGGAGAGCGGCCATGGGGAAGCCCGCCGCGAAGATCGCGATCAGCATTCCGCATCCGCTCTACAAGGAGCTCGAAAAGGCGCGCCGTGCATCGCGGAAGACGCGCAGCGCAATCCTCCAGGAGGCGCTGCACGAGTGGCTGCAGCGCGAGGTACGTGCCGGCCTCGTGCGCGACTACGAGGCGGGATACGGCGCGAAGCCTGAAACGCGCGCCGAGGTCGAGGCCGCGCTCGCGGCAGCGATGGGCGTCTTCGCCAAAGACGAAGAGTGGTAGATGCGCCGCGGCGAAGTCTGGTGGGCGGAGCTGCCGGCGCCTGTGGGCCGGCGTCCCGTCGTGCTCCTCTCCCGCAACGAGGCGTACGCGGTGCGCGAGCTCGTGATCGTCGCGCCCGTGACGACGCGAGCGCGCAGGATTCCCTCGGAGGTCGAGCTCGCGCTCGAGGACGGCATGCCGCGGCGCTGCGTCGTGAACCTCGACACGCTGACGACGATTCCAAAGGCGGCATTGTCCACGCGGCTCGCTGTGCTGACGCCGCCCAAGCTCGCGGCGGTCGAGCGCGCCCTGAAGTTCGCGGTCGGGCTCGTGTGAGCCGCTCCGCTTGTTAGGGCTTCGGCAGCGGCAGGTTCATGCGCCGCGCGAGGTCGGCGAAGCGCGGGTCGGAGTGGAGCGGGCGGAGCCACGGGTAAATCGTCAGGCGCCGCAAGAGCGGGTCACGTTTCGCGTAAGCGGCCTCGTAGGAGGTGAACGCGGTCTCGTGGTCACCAAGCATCGCGCTGGAGCCCACCACGCGCGCGATTCTCTCTCGGCGCCGGGCTCATTACTAGAGCCGCGATCTCGCGCGGTTAGACTGCGCCGCTTCCTCCCACTCATTAGGAGCCTCTCATGCCCGCTCTCCGCAACGTGGTCCTCGTCGACGGCGCCCGCACTGCATTCGCGCGCGGCGCGAAGGGCAAGCTCGTGGCCACGCGCCTCGACGAAGCCGGCGCCGAAGTGATCAAGGCGCTGCTCGCCCGCAACCCGAAGGTGAAGGGCACGATGGTCGAGGACTGCGGGCTCGGGAACGTGGGCGGCTACGGCGAGTTCACCGGCCTCGGCATGATGGCGCGCCTCGCGGGGCTGCCCCTCGAGATGTGCAGCTTCAACAGCAACCGTCAGTGCGGCTCCTCGATGGAGACGCTCCACCGCGTCGCGATGTCGATCATGGTGGGCACGATCGACTGCGGGCTCGCGCTCGGCGTGGAGCGCATGGGCCGCGGACTCGGCGGCGGGCCGCAAGTTCCGCCGACGCGCGTGACGAAGATGAATCCGCGCTGGTTCCAGATGAACGAGGTGCAGAAGGCGATGGCGCACGATCACGCGCAGACCTTCTCGGTGCCGTTCCCCGACTACATCCTGAACTCGCCGCCGCTGCAGGCGATGGTGCAGACCGCACAGAACGCCGCCGAGTGTTATGGCCTCACGCGCGCCGAGCTCGACGCGTTTTCGGCGCAGAGCCACGTGAAGGCGGCGCGCGCGACTGCCGCCGGCGTCTACAAGGACGAGATCGTGCCGCTCGAGGTCGAGGATCCGGTGTTCGACGCGCAGGGCAACTGGGTCGAGGCGGAGACGGGACCGAAGGTGCTGTTCGACCAGGACGAATGCATTCGCGCGGACACGACCGCGGAGAAGCTCGGCGCACTGCAGCCGGTGAAGGGCGTGCTCAGCTTCGGCGGCAAGGAGATCGTGATCACCGCGGGCAACTCCTGCCCCACGAACGACGCGGTTTCGGCGGCGCTGCTGATGAGCGAGGAGCTCGCGCGCAAGCTGGGCCTGACACCTCTCGCGCGCATCGCGGGCATCGGCGTCGGCGGGGTGAAGCCGCAGGTGATGGGCCTCGGGCCGATTCCGTCGACGCAGAAGGCGCTGAGGCACGCGGGCATCACGGCGGACAAGATCGACCGCGTCGAGTTCAACGAGGCGTTCGCGGCGCAGGTGATCCCGAGCTGCCGCGATCTCGGGATTCCCCTGAGCAAGGTGAACGTGAACGGCGGCTCGATCGCGCTCGGTCACCCGCTCGGCGCGACCGGCGCGCGGCTGGTGACGACCGTCGCGAAGGAGCTGCGCCGCTCGATCACGCGCTACGGCCTCGCCACGCAGTGCATCGGCGCCGGCATGGGCATCAGCACGATTCTCGAGCGCGTGGACTGAAGCGCGGATCGTTCGCGCGCGAGCTCGACTCTCGCGCGCGGCCGCTTCGCGCGAGCCGAGGCACGCGACGCCGCGCACCTCGCGGCTCGCATCGCGTCTCCTTCACTCGTCCGCGATCGCGAACCGTTCCTGATAGAAGCGCAGCGCACGCCTGCGCTCTGCGGCGTCGACGCCGAAGTCCGCGAGGTCGTAGACCACCGTGCCGTGCAGCCCGCGCGGGTGCGTCGCGACGTAGCGCGCGATCGCCTCGCGGCCGGCTGCCGTGAGGGGCTGCCGTGCGAAGGCGTAGACGCGCTCGACCGTCGCGAGGTCGTCTTTCATGAACTCGCTGAAGACCACGTCGAGCGTCTGCTCCTTCGGCAGATGCACGCGCTGTAGGGCCGACGCCCGCAACAAGTCCTCGCAGCGGGCGCTCCAGTCGCGACCGATCTGGAGCGGGTCGATGTTGCGCCCGTTGATGCGGTGGCCGTAGGCGAGCATCGTGAGCAGGGAGACGGTGATGCGCAGCGGGTCGCGGTGGGTCTGCACGAAGTACGCATCGGGGAACACGGTCACGAGCGGACGGATCTGCTCGAGGTGCTGCGGCGACTTCAGCGCCCAGCGCTTCGGACCGCGCAGCCACTGCAGCGCCCGCAGCACGCGCGCGAGATAGCGGTACGCGGGTGTCTGGTCGGTGGCCTTGTACCACTCGCGATACGTCGGCACGCGGTACGCGGACTCGAACAGCATGGTCGAGAAGTCCATCGCGAGCAGCTGGATCTCTTCGTGCGTGGAGTCCGGCGGCATCTCGTGCATGCGCTTGAACAGCGGCATCGCCCAATCCTGAAAGCGCATTGCCTGCTCGCAGCGCGCTACGCGCGGATCGCGCCCGTCCGCGCGCGGCTTCTCGCGCGGGTCGGGGATCGGCTCGAGCGACTCCCAGTACGGGAGCGTGCGCCAGCTCGGGTCGGCGCTGATCAGGTTGTGCAGGTGCGTGGTTCCCGTGCGCGGGAGGCCGGCGATGATGAGCGGGCGCTCGATGCGCTCGTCGTGAATCTCGGGGTGACGCTTCAGCAGGTCTTCGAGCAGGAGGCGATTCGCGAGCAAGCCCAATAACAAGTTGCGCGTGGCGAAGATGCCGAGGCCGCTCAGGTCGGCTTCGCGGCGGATCGCAGCTACGAGAATCCCGAACGGCTCGCGCCACGAGTCGGGGCCGAAGTCGTCGAGGCCGGTCTTGCGCCGCGCGGCCTCGATCAACGCATCCGGCTCGAGCGAGAGGAGCGCGCGCAGGAGCGGGCGGCTCGCGTTCACGAGCCGCAGCGGCAGCGGGAACTGTGGGCGCGCGTAGTCGGTGATGCGGACGGTGCCTTGCATGCGCGCAGCTTGCTGCGGAGCGCGGACGCTCGCACTAGCGTCGCGCCATGACGAACACACCGCTCCCCGCCGTCGCGCTCGCGGCGGTTCCCGGCCGACGCAAGCGCACGCTCGAGCTCGCGCAGGAGCTCGAGCGCCGCAGCTACGCCGGCATCTACTGCGCGAGCTTCGGCGACGCGCTCGGTCTGTGCGAAGCGATCGCGCTCTCGACGACGCGCATCCCGTTCGGCACCGCGATCGTCAACATGTACACGCGCCACGTGATCGACTACGCGCAGACCGCGTCGCTGATCCACGAGTTATCAGGGGGCCGCTTCTACTTCGGCGTCGGCGTCTCGCACGGACCGATGAACGACCGCCTCGGCGTGAAGACGGGCAAGCCGCTGGCCGACGCGCGCCGCTTCGCGGAGCAGTACAAGGCGGCGCCGCGCGTCGGCGATCTCGCGCCGCTCGTGCTCGCCACGCTGCGCAAGAAGATGATCGCGCTCGCGGGCGAAGTGGCGGAGGGCATCGTGTTCGCGAACACGACCCGCTCGACGCTGCCCGACGCGCTCGGCGCACTGCCCGCAGCGAAGCGCGCCGACCCGCGCTTCTACGTCGGCAACATGATCCCGACCTGCATCAGCGACGATCGCGCGGCAGCGGCCTCGATCAACCGCAAGACGTTCGTGATGTACCTGACGCTGCCGAACTACCGGAACGCGTGGCGCGATGCCGGCTACGCGAGCGAGATCGCCGAAGTGGAGAAGGCGCTCGCGGCGGGTGAGCGCGGCGAGAAGCTCTCGGAGCTGATGGGCGAGCGCTGGCTGAAGGACGTCTCGCTGTACGGCAGCGCGAAGGAAGTGCGCGAAGGCTACGAGGCGTGGCTCGACGCGGGCCTGCGCACGCCGATCCTCGTGCCGTCGTCGGCGAAGGGGAACCAGCTGGTTGCGTTCGAGGAGCTGTTCGCGGCGTTCGCCTGAGGAGCGCCGCGAATTTCGCCGCGATGACGAAGCTGCGAGAGCCTGCGCAGAAGCTGAAGGCGCTGCTCGCCGAGCCGCGCCTGCGCGTGATGCCCTGCTGTTGGGACGCGCTCAGCGCGCGCCTGATCGAGCGCGCGGGCTTTCCGCTCACCTTCATGAGTGGCTTCGCTGTGTCCGCCGCACGTCTCGGCGCACCCGACACGCAGCTCATCTCCTACGCCGAGATGCTCGACTCGGCGCGCAACGTCTGCGGCGCGATCTCGATTCCGGTGATCGGCGACGCCGACACCGGCTACGGCAACGCGCTGAACGCGAAGCGCACCGTGCACGGCTACGCGCAGGCGGGGGTCGCGAGCGTGATGATCGAGGACCAGCTCGCGCCGAAGCGCTGCGGCCACACGCGCGGCAAGGAGGTCGTCGCGCGCGGCGAAGCGCTCGCGCGCGTGCGCGCCGCCTGCGACGCGCGCGACGAAGGCGCGGGCGTGCTCGTGCTCGCGCGCACCGACGCGCGCGCCACGCACGGCCTCGACGAAGCGATCGCGCGCGCGCGAGCGTTCCGCGATGCCGGCGCCGACATCCTGTTCGTGGAGGCGCCGACCAGCGAGGCGGAGATGGAGCGCGTCGCGCGCGCGCTCGAAGGCGCGGTACTGATGGCGAACCTCGTGGAGGACGGCGACACGCCGCTGCTCTCGCACGCACAGCTCGGCGCGCTCGGCTTCCGCATCGCGGCGTATCCGCTCACGCTGCTCGAAGTCGGCGCGCGCGCGATCGAGCGCGCGCTCGCCGCGATGGCGCGCGGGGCGCATCCCGCGGACGCCGACCGCCTCTCGTTCGGCGAGCTGCGCGCGCTGGTCGGCTTCGACGCGTACGACGAGGAAGCGAGGCGCTACCGCAGCGACGGCTGAGTCACGCGTCAGCGCCCGAGCCGCGCCTCGCTCGTGTCGAACGTGAAGCCGATCGTCGTGCTGAAGCTCATCAGCTTCGCGCCCACGGGCGGCTTCGCGGGCTCCGTGCCCGCGCTCACGCTGAGCTCCGCGCTCGCGCGCCCGGCGCGCACCTCGACGCCCAGCAGCCGCGCGCGCGGATCGGCGCCCTGCGCGGCGGCCTCGATGCCGCTCGCGTTGCCGCGCGCGAGCAGCCCGAGCCAGCCGGGATGCGCGGCGTCGAGCAGGTCCCCGCGCTGCGCCTCGAGCGCGATGCGCACGCGCTCGCCGTCCACCGTGATCGCGCGCGCGCAGCCGGGCGGAAGCGCGGCGTGAAGCCCTAACACCTGCGCGACCGCGCGTGCCCCGCCGCCCGCGACTCCGAGCGCTCGTGCGAGCCGTGCGCCCGCGTGCCAGCCGACCGCGGCCCACTGCGCGGTGAGCGCCTCGCGCGCCTTGGCCTCGCCGACGCGCTCCGTGAGCGCGATCTCCGCGGAGCACGCGAGCAGGTTCACCTGGACTTGGAACTCGCGCGCGACGGCCGCCAGCGTGGCGCTCGACAGGTGACCGAGCTTGAAGCCCGGCTCGGCGGGCCGCGCATAGTCGACCCAGCCCGTGTCGCGCTCCGGCGCGCGCGCGTTCTCGAGCTGCGCGAGTGGCAGCGCCGCAACGGCGCGCGTGTTCTTCGCGGGCCCGACCGGCTCGTTCGCGGGATCGATCGCGATCGTCCAGTGGCAGTGCGGGTGGCGGTCCTTCGGCGTGCGCGGTGGGCGGTGGATCGGCCGGATGCGCGCGCGCGGGTTGGTGGCGTAGGCCGTCGCGTCGAAGGTCGGATCCTCGATCGTGTGGCACATGCCGATCACGCGCGACTCGCCGTGCGGCTCCACGTCCATCAGCGCGCCGCAGTGCAGCAGGAAGAACTCGCCGTGCGCTTCGTCGATCAGCTTCCAGCCCACGTCCATGTATTGATGGGGGAAGCCGCAGTCGAGCTGGAGGGCCTTCACGATCGCCGGCACGCCGTCGCCCGCGATCTTCATCAGGCTGCGCATGCGGCCCGTGTAGACGGGGCTCGCGCCCATCCACTCGTCGATCGCGACTTGGTCCACCACGTTCACGTCGCGCGTGGCGAGAAAGACCTGCGGCATCAGGGCGCGGTCGATCAGGTGGCCCACGTGCATCGTCTCGAGCGTCGCGCGCAGTAGCGACTCACGCGGCAGCTCGTCGAACGCGGTGCACTGCTTCGTCATCGCGACTCCGATCGCGCTCGCGCGAGCGCGCGGCTGCCGCGCACGAGCGGAAGGTCGAGGAACGTGCGCGGGCCGGGCGGCGCCTCGCACAGCGGCGCGATCGCGTTCACGGCCTGCATGGCGGTGGCGACGTCGGCGGAGTGCACGTGCTCCGCGATCGAGTGCTCGCGGGCGCGCGCGAAGCTCGCAGCGTTCGTGAAGTGCACGCGCAGCGAGGGATCGCCCTCGATCGTCACCGTCCAGCCGTCCTTGGGCTTGGGCCAACTCTCGGGATAGCCCGGCCCGATCGTCCACAGCGCCTCGATCTCGAGGGCAGCGCGTCCGTCGATGAAGCCCGTCCAGCGATAGCGCTGGCCGCACACGCCGCCGCGCTCGACGCGGCCCGCGGCGACCTCGAAGCCTGCGTCGGCGGCGACCAGCTCCTTCGCGACCTCGACGCGCTCGCTCTCGCCGCCGAGCCCGCGCGCTAGCACGTGGAGCTGCTCTTGGAAAATCCCGGAGTTGAAGCGGGCGAAGGGATTGGCGGCGAGCGTGGCGTCCTCCGGGCGGCTTCCGAAGCGCATGTTGTCGAAGGTGATGCGCGGGCTCGCGTAGAAGCTCCAGTTCGCGCGCTCTTGTACGTGCACGCGCGCGGCGCGCCGACACATGCCGGAGAGCACCAGCGGGAGCACTTGGCCCGCGAAGCCGGGGTGAATGCCCGTGCCGTGAACCGAGCTGGCGCCCGCGGCGCACGCAGCCTCGAGGCGCGCGCGGTCCTGCGCGGGCAGCGAGAGCGGGTCGAAGAGGAACGGAGTCGCGACGACGTTCTTGCCGGAGGCCAGCAGCGCGCACACGTCGTCGAGGCTCGCGAGCCGCGGCATGTAGGCGACGCAGTCGGCGGCGAGGCGCAGGATCGCGTCGCGATCGTTCGTGGCGCGAATGCCGACGTGCGGCAGCCCGCAGAGCTCGCCCGCGTCGCGGCCCACCTTGTCGGCTCCATACACGAACACGCCGGCGAGCTCGAGGCCGGGGTGCTCGACGATCGCGCGCAACGCCTCGGCGCCGACGTTTCCGGTTCCCCATTGAACGACGCGGTAGGGCGCGGGCATCGACCCACTCTACGAGGACTTACATTTCGCGTGCAATGTAAATCGCCACCGCTCGCTCAGAAGCCCGGCAGCCCCGGGCAGTGCTTGCCCGCGGTCCAGCCCCCGTCGACCGCGAGCTCGGCGCCCGTGATGCGGCGCGCCTCGTCGGAGAGCAGGAAGCAGATCGCGGGGGTGATGTCGTCGATCGCGACGGCGCCGGGCACGCCGCCTTCGCGCAGCACCGGCGGGGGCAAGTGGCGCAGGTAGCGCTGCACGTCGATCTGGGCGGCGAACGGTGCGCTCATCGCGGGGTTGCCCGACGACGGACACAGGCAGTTCACGCGAATGTCGTCGCGGCCGAGCTCGATCGCGGCGCTCTTCGTGAAGCCGCGCGCGCCCCACTTGCTCGCGGTGTAGGCAGCGACGCTGTTCATGCCGGCGAGCGCCTCGATCGAGGTCACGTTCACGATCGCGCCGCCGCCCGCGGCGCGCAGCGCGGGCACGACGGCCTTCGTGCCGAGCATCGTCCCTAACAAGTTGATTCGCAGCACGCGCTCCATCTGCTCCGCCGGCGTGTGCTCGAGCGCGCCCATCCAGAGCACGCCCGCGTTGTTCACGAGACCATCGAGGCGCCCGAACGCGGCGAGCGCGCTCGCGATCGCGCGCTGCCAACTCGACTCCGATGCGACGTCGAGCGCGACGAAGTGAGCGCTCGCGCCGAGACTCGTGGCGACGGCGCGACCGCGCTCTTCCTGCACGTCCGCGACCACCGCGCGCCCGCCCTCCGCGACGATGCGCCGCACCGCGCCTTCACCCGTGCCCTGCGCCGCGCCGGTCACCAACACGACTTTCCCTGCGAGCCGCCCACTCATGACGCACCTCCATGGAGCGGACGAGATTGGCACGCGCCGTACACGGAATGCCGGGCGCGGCGCCGTGCGAAGCGCCGTCTTCGCCGCGCGACTCTCGTTCTAACCCCGCGAAGGCGCAGGGATTCCCGCGGGCGTGGCGCTCCGGCACGCGCCTTGCGCTGGCAGCCGGCGAACCTCGAAGGAGGCCGCCATGCCGAGCGCCCTGCAGGAAACCCTCTCGCCCCGCAACCTGCCGAACGCCTTCACCGCGACGCGTCTCGCACTCGTGCCGGTGTTGTTGCTGCTCGCCGCCGCAGACCTGCCGGAAGCGTTCGTCGCGCTGCTCGCGATCGCGTTCGCGACCGACGCGATCGACGGCTGGCTCGCGCGCCGCTTCCGGCTCGAGAGCCCGCTCGGTGCGAAGCTCGACTCGCGCGCCGACATGGCGCTGTGGCTGATGCTGCCCGTCGCGACCTGGTTGTTACGGCCCGACATCGTGCGCGCCGAGATCGCGTCGATCGCGGTGCTGCTCGCGAGCCTCGCGCTGCCGCTCTGCGCGGGCCTCGCGAAGTTCGGCCGCGTCCCGAGCTATCACACGTGGCTCGCGAAGGGCACGGCGATCGTGCTCGCCGGCGCGCTGCTCTCGGTCTATCTCGCCGGCCCGATCTGGCCGCTGCACCTCGCCACCGCGCTGGCCGTGCTGTGCGCGATCGAAGAAGTCGCGATCACGCTGCTGCTCCCGGAGCTGCGTGCGGACGTGCGCACCTGGCGCGCCGCGCTGCGGATTCGCGAGGGGAGCCGGTCGTGAAGTCGTGCGCTGCACTCTGCAGCCCCAGCCGAACACGTCACGCGACCCGCAGCACGACGCCCTCGGCGGCGTCCAGCTCCACGCACGCGAGATCACGCGGCAACGCGGCGCCGTGACGCGAGTGCAGGCCGTAGAGCGGGACGCCGCGGCCGAGCGCGAAGCCGATCGACTCGTCGCGGAAATTGAGCGCGACGACGAAGCGTGCGCCGCCGAGCGTGCGCTCGAACGCGAACACGTCGTGCGGCGCGTCGAGCGCGCGCATCTCGCCGCGCGAGAGGGCCGGGTGCGCGCCGCGCAGAGCGATCAGCGCGCGGTAGAAGCTCAGCAGTGAGCCCGCGTCCTCGCGCTGGGTCTCGACGTTGCGATGAGTCGAGTCGTAATGGACGGGAAGCCACGGCTCGCGGTTCGAGAAGCCCGCGTACGGCGTCGCGTCCCACTGCATCGGGGTGCGCTCGGGGTCGCGCGTGGCGCTCGGGTGGAGCGTGAACGCGACGGGATCGCGCAGCTGCTCGGGGTGGATGTAGACGCAGCGCATCCCGATCTCTTCGCCGTAGTAGAGAAACGGCGTGCCGCGCACGAGCACGAGCAGCATCGCGGCGACGCGCATGCGCGCCTCGCCGAGCTCCTCGTGCGCGTAGCGCGTCGCGTGCCGGTGGACATCGTGGTTCGAGAGCACCTGATTCGGCCAACCCTGCGGCGGGACGAGCGACTGGAAGCGCATCACCTCGCGCTTGAAGTGCTCGCCCGACCACTCGCGCCCCAGCAGCGAGAAGTTGAAGCCCTGATGCAGCTCGTCGCCTGCGCCGTAGTAGAGCGCGACGCGGGCGGGATCCATCAGGAACACCTCGCCGATCAGCACGCGCTCGTCGTACTCGTCGACCAACGCGCGCATGCGGCGATACATCGCGTGCGAGTCGGGGTGGTCCTCGTCGTAGAGGTGGATCTGTCCGCCGAAGCCGGCGTCGCTGCTGCCTTCCACGCGCGGATTCGAGCGCAGCGCGGGGTCCTTCGCGATGCGGTGCGCGACGTCGATGCGGAAGCCGTCGACGCCGCGGTCGAGCCAGAAGAGCAGCACGCCGTGCATCGCGCGCTCGAGCTCGGCATTGCGCCAATTCAGCTCGGGCTGCTCCCTCAGGAACGAGTGCAGGTAGTACTGCCCCGTCTCCGCGTCCCACTCCCAGGCCGAGCCGCCGAAGTGGGAGACCCAGTTGTTAGGCGGTCCGCCGTCCGGCGCAGCATCGCGCCACACGTACCAGTCGCGCTTCGGATTCGTGCGGCTGCTGCGCGACTCGCGGAACCACGCGTGCTGGTCCGACGAGTGATTCGGCACGAAGTCGAGAATCACGCGGATGCCGCGCGCGTGAGCGTCCCCGAGCAAGCGATCGAAGTCGGCGAGCGAGCCGAACAGCGGGTCGACGTCGCAGTAGTCGGCGACATCGTAGCCGAAGTCCTTCATCGGCGACGTGAAGAACGGGGAGATCCAGATGCCGTCGACGCCGAGCCACGCGAGGTGATCGAGGTGCTGGCGGATGCCCTCGAGGTCGCCGACGCCGTCGCCGTTCGAGTCGCCGTAGGAGCGCGGATAGACCTGATAAATCACGCCATCGCGCCACCACAGGCGCCGCTCGCTCTCGCGGCGCGCAAGCGGTCTCGAATGCGGCGCGCTCATCGCCCCTCCAGCGCGCCCCGATCTTCGTGCGCCAGCTCGATGCTGTGCGCGAGCTGCACCGGCGTGATCGAGACGACGCCGCGCTTCGCGGCCACGACGTCAGCGCGCTTCAGGCTCGCGTCGCTGCGCCGCACCATCCCGCCGAACTCGTGGAAGTAGACCCCCGGCGTGCGCTCGTAGAAGACGCGGTCGTAGCCGACGCGCCCGAGCTCGGTGACCTCGCGCGGCGTCTCGGGCCCTGCGCCGAATGCGAAGTTCACGTTCAGCAGGTCCGCGCCGCGCGGAATGCCGCGCTTCAGCACGACCTCACAGATTTGCGCCGACAGCTCCGCGCCGCGCGTCCAGCCAGCCTCTGCCGCGGCCGTGCGCGCATGCTCCGCCCAGCCGTCGTGCCCCTCGAGCACGCCCGCCGAGAGCGCGATCGCCGGCAGCCCCGCGATCCAGCCCTCGGTCGCGCCGCCCACCGTCCCGCTCGACATGAAGAACGCGAGACCATGGTTGAAGCCGAGGTTGATCCCCGACACGACCAGCTGCGGCGCTTCTCCGAACAGCGTGTGCACCCCGAGCTGCGTGCAGTCCGCCGGGCAGCCACTCGTGCGCCAGATCTCACAACCGTCGCGATCCGCCCGCTCGACGCGCACATCCTCCCAGCGCGTGATCGCCTTCGCGATCCAGCTCCGCTCCCGATCCGGCACCACCGCCCGCACCTGCCCCAACGACGACAACGCCCGAACCAAAGGCACCAAAGACGGCGACGAATACCCATCGTCATTCGTCACGAGAATGAAACCCACGCAAAACCTCCCGCCCGCCGCGCACCGTACCAACGAAAATCTCCGTCGGATTTCGATCCAAACCCGCGCCAATCAGAACCCTCAGAAAGCGCGGGAGGCGCGGCTCAAAGCCGCGCCGATCCGCGCCCACCCAGGAGACAGCCGCTCCAAAGTGCCGCACGCCGAGGAGCAGCAGGCGCGGGGCCGCAGCGGGGGTCGCGGAGCGAGCGCCCAGGCGCGAGGCGCGCTCACACTCGGATGACCCGCGAAGCAGCTGGATGTCGGCAGGGCAAAGCCTGACGCGCCCGCGCGGCCGAGCGCAGCCGAGCCCCCGCGGAGGGCCCGCGCCAGCGGCGGCGCAACGACCGAGAGCACTCCCGCGAGCGCGCGCGAAGCGCCGCGCACACCCGCCCCGATCAAGCCTCCCCGGACAGCAGCGCCCGCCCGACAACCTTCAGCTCGAGGATCGGCTTCACGCCTTCGAAGATCGGGAGCACCTGCGCATCCACGACGTAGCGGCTGATCGGATACTCCTCGGCGTAGCCCCACCCGCCGTGCATCAGCTGCCCCTGCTGCGACACCTCGACCGCGATGTCGCATGCCAGCAGCTTCGATTGCGCCGCGATTGGCGCGGCCTTGCGCTCGTCCGCGTCCATCGCGACCGCCGCGGCGTAGGTGATCGCGCGCGCCGCGAGCAGCTTCGCCGCCATGCGGCCGAGCGTGTACTGCGTGAGCTGGAACTCGGAGATGGCGTGCCCGAATTGATTGCGGCCCGCGACGTACTTCGCGGTCTCCTCGAGCGCCGCCTGCGCGAGCCCGCACGCGCGCCCGCCAGTCTGCAAGCGCCCCGCCGCGAAGCCCGCCATCTGCAGATAGAAGCCGCGGCCGAGGCCCTGCTCGCCGCCGACGAGATTCGCCGCCGGCACGAAGTAGTTCTCGATGCCGAGCGTGAACGAGTGCATGCCGCGGTAGCCCGGCGTCGCGTCGGCTTTGCCGGTGAGCTTGCCGCCCGCGGGCTGCACCATTTCGAACGCATGACCCGCGAAGCGGCTCTTCGGGACGATGAAGAGCGAGAGCCCGCGCGCCGCCTTCGCCGGATCCGGATCCGTGCGCGCGAGCAGCGCGAGCACGTCGGCGCGGCCGGCGAACGTGCACCACGCCTTCGGTCCGTTGATCAGCCAGCCGTCTTGGCCGCCGGCGCTGCCGCGGGTTGCGCGGCACTTCACGCCCGCGACGTCGCTGCCGATGTCGGGCTCCGTCACCGACACGCCCACGAGCGTCTCGCCCGACGCGAGCTTCGGCAGCCAGTGCCTCTTCTGCTCCTCGGTGCCGCCCTGGAGCAGCGCCTTGGTGAGAATCTCGGGGCGAGTGATTAGGGAGCCGGCGGCGGCGAGCGAGGCGCGCGAGAGCTCCTCGGTGGTGAGGATCATCGCGAGGTTGCCGAGCTCGTGGCCGCCGTACTCCTCGGGGATCGAGAGCCCGAAGTAGCCCAGCTCGCTCATCTTCGAGATGAACGCGTCCGGGATGTCTTCGTCGCGCCGATGGATGCGCTCCGCGTGCGGAACCACCTCCTGCGCGGCGAACTCGCGCACCGAGGCGCGCACCTGCTCGAGCGTCTCGTCGAGCGGCGGCTCGGTGCGGCCCTTCGCAGCGATCGCGTGGGCGCCGATCGCACGCACGCGCGCCTCGCTCGCGAGCGCGCGCAGCATGCTGCGGACGTCGGCGGGGAACGCGGAGTCGAGCGCCGCATCGAGGTCGAGCTCGGCGGCCGAGGGCTCGAGGCGATTGCGCGCGGCCACGACGAGCTCGGCGATCGCGGCGCCGGCCGCGAGCTCGAGCGCATCGCTGCTGCGGCCCTCGGCGCGCAGCGACTTCACGAGTGCAAGCGTCTCGCTGGCAGTGCGCACTTCGGTCGCGGCGTAGGCGACGCGCTCGGTCAGCACCTGCCGGTCGTCGATCCGCTTGCCCTGATCCGTCAGCGTTCGCGCGCGGTCGAGCGCCGGCCCGATCAGGCTCAGACCGGCACCCTCCGCCGCCTCCATGGCCGCAAGCCCCAGATTTCCAACCCCCGACACGTTCGCCAGGCCCATTTTTTGTGATTCCTCTCACAACTTTGCGCAAAGAACGACGTACGATAGCTGCGCCTTGCCGGCGGTTCGCCGGAAGTGACTACACAAAAGTGAGGAGAGGAAATGTCCAAGGGTTCGCTTCGCTTCCTGGTGGGAGCGACGCTGGTTGGTTCGCTTCTGGTGTTCAGTGCCTGCGGTGGTGGTGAAGAGGCGGCTCCGGCTGCGGACGCGGCGGCCGACGCTGCTGCTGCGGCTGGCGACGCGGTCGGCGACGCGACGGCCGAGGCCGTTGACGCGACGGCCGATGCGGCGGCGGATGCCGGCGCTGCGGTCGAAGGCGCGGTCGATGCGGCCGGTGATGCGGCGGCGGCTGGTGACGCGGCAGCCGATGCGGCAGCTGGCGCTGCGGCAGACGCTGCGGCGGCGGTGACCGACGCGGTCGAGTAAGCCTCGATCAGTTCGCTGAGGGGCGTCGTCGCGCGAGCGGCGGCGCCCCTTCTGTTTGCGCGCGCGGCGAGTTGTTAGGCGCGCAGCAGCTCGAGCAGCCGCTCCACGAGTGCCGGGCTCCCGAACACGAGCCCGATGCCCTTGCCGCCAGGCCCCGGCGCGAGCGTCTCGCAGCGGCCGCCGGCCTCGGGCACGAGCGCCTGCGTCGCCGCCGCGTCCCACGGGTTGAGGTTCACGTCGACCATCGCGCCGACGCCCCCTCCGATCACGAGCGCATGACCGAACGCGTCGGTGTAGCCGCGCAGCATGCGCGTGCTCTCGGCGAGCCGCGTCCACCCGCGCTTCATCCCGAACAGCTCGAACGCGAACGGGTCGCCGTGCGAGACGAGCGCGCGCGCGAGCTCCGTTTCCTGCGAGCAGCGCACGCTCGCGCCGTTGCGCCGCACGCCGCCGCCGCGGTGCCCAGAGGTGCGCTCGCCGAGCGAGGGCAGATCGATCAGTCCGAGCACGGGCGCGCCTTCGTCCACGAGTGCGATCAGCGTTCCGTAGAGCGGGAGGCCGCGCGAGAACGAGATCGTCCCGTCGATCGGGTCGACGATCCAGCCGCGCTGACCCGTTTCGCCGCCGTACTCCTCGCCGAGGATCGGCAGCTCGCGGTCGAAGCTCGCGAGCACCTCGCGGATCGCGCGCTCGGCGGCGCGGTCGGCCTCCGTGACGGGCGAGCCGTCGCGCTTGGTCTCGACCGCGACGTTGCGGAAGCGCGGCAGGATCTCGCGGCGGGCAGCATCGGCCGCGGCTTCGGCGCAGCGCAGCGCCTGCGCGAGATCGAGGCGCGGCATCGCGCTACTGCAGATCCGCGAGCGGCGCGGCGGTGACCTCGTAGTTCGCTTCCGCCGGGATCACCATCATCTTCACGCCGCCGCGCTCCTCGACCTGCGGCAGCACCGTCACCACGGGCTCGCTGCGCGCCGCCGCGATCGCCGCCGCGACCGAGTTGTTACGGCCGAGCTTTCGGACCTGCATGAACGTGGGGAAGATGATCGTGCGCCGGCCGGCGGCGCGTTCGGCCGCGGCGTCTTCGGGGCGCGTCCACACCGAGTCCACCGACTCGCCGCCGTCGTGCACCGCGGGCTGATCGGGCGGCGCCGCAACGAGGTAGAAGTGCGTGTCGAAGCGCTTCGGCATGAACACGGGCGTGATCCAGTGCGCGAAATGCACGAGCAGGTCGTTCGCGAGACGCAGGTCCTCCGCCTCCACGACCTCGCGCATCGTTCGCTTGCCCTCGTTCAGCGCAGCGCGGTGGCGATCCTCGATGCCCTTCAGCTGCGCGCCGGGCACGAGCTCGCGGCTGCCCGCGGGCCGCGCGAGCAGCACGCCGCACTCCTCGAAGGTCTCGCGGATCGCGGCGACGTGAAGCGAGCGCAGCGCGTCGCTCACGGGCACGTCGAGGCGCGCTGCGAGCGCGGGGTCCGAGTCCGCGTCGTCCACCTTGCCGCCCGGAAACACCATCGCGCCCGTGGCGAAGTCGATCTGATGGTGGCGCTGCACCATGAACACTTCGAGGCCACTCGCGCCGTCGCGCACGAGCAGGATCGTTGCGGAGGCTTTCGGCTCGGCGGGCGCTTTCATGCGGGCTCCGATGTAAAGAGGAGCGATGGTGGCCGCGCACGGATTGCATGTCGAGACGCACGGAGCGGGGCCTTCGCTCGTGCTCGCGCACGGCTTCGGCGGCAGCGCGCGCAACTGGCGCCCGCAGCTGCGAGCGCTGAAGGACGCGTTCGCGGTGACGGTGTACGACGCGCGTGGCCACGCGCGCAGCGCAAACGTCGCGCGCGCGAGCCAGGCCCGCGCGGAGGCGGTGGTCGCAGACTTCGCGGCCGTCGCGGATGGCGCGAGCGCGGCGCCGCTCGTCGCGGGCGGGCTCTCGATGGGCGCTGCGACCGCGCTGCGCTTCGCGCTCGCGCATCCAGAGCGCGTGCGCGCGCTCGTGCTGATGGCGCCGCCCGCGGGCCCCGCTTCGGGGCGCGGCGTCTCCGCGAGCGCGCTCGCGTTCGCGGACGCGATCGAGCGCGACGGGCTCGAAGCCGCGGGCGCGCGCTTCGCGTGGGGCCCGAACGCCGGTCTCGACGCGCAGGCCGCCGCCTGGGTGCGCACCGGATTCCTCGAGCACGACGCGCAGTCGCTCGCGCACCTGTTGCGGGAGTATCTCGCGCAGCTCGAGACGCCCGCCGAGCTGGCGAACTCGCTCGCGCTCCTCGATGTCCCCGCGCTCGTGGTCGTGGGCACGAACGACGCCGCATCGTTGCCCACAGCGCGCGGGCTCGCCGCGGCGCTGCCCAATGCGCGCCTCGCCGTCGTGCCCGAGGCGGGCCACGTCGTGAATCTCGCGCAGCCCGAGCGAGTGAACGCCGCGCTGCGCGAGTTCCTCGCCAGCCTCGCCTAGCTCCGGCTCGCGTTCTCGATCGCGCGCCAGCGAAACGGTGAGGCGAGCTGCGCCCAATAGGTCTGCGGGAATGCGCCGAGGTTGGGGATGCCGATCTCCTCGGGCGGCTTGCGATCGCGCGGCCAGAAGAAAGTGCCGAACACGAGATCCCACAGGATCAAGTTCGAGCCGTAGTTGGTGTTCGCCTCGCGCAGGTCCTTCGCGTGATGCCAGCGATGCAGCTCGGCCATCGAGAACACGTAGTTGAGTGGCCCGAGCGAGAGGCGCACGTTCGAGTGCTGCAGGTAGCCGAACACCGAGGTGAAGAGCGCGAACAGGGCCTGCACGGGCGCGGGGCAGCCGAGCGCGACGAGTGGGATCAGCCCTGCGGTCGTGTCGACCACGATGTCGAGGGGATGGAAGCGCGCGGCGTTCAGGAAGTAGAGGCGCGGTGCGCTGTGATGCGTGGCGTGGAGACGCCAGAGCGGAGCCCACTCGTGGGAGAGGCGGTGGCTCCAGTACTGGAAGAGCTCCGCGACCACGAGGGCGAGCGGAAGCTGGGCGAGCAGGGGCCAGCTGTTAGGCCACAGCTGCGCGGTGCCGAGCGGGGCGAGCGCTGCGGCGAGCGGCGCCAGCAGCGGAGGCACGAGCTGCAGCGTCGCGAACGAGGCCGCAGTCACGGAGACGACGTGCGCGAGATCGACGGCGACGTCGCGATGCGAGCGCTGCCACGAGGAGAGGTGCGGCCAGAGGCGCTCCGCGACGAGCACGACGAGCGCGCTCGCGAGGAGCACGACTGCGGGCTGGCCGCCGCGCGTGACGACCGCCTCGCCCGCGACGAGCGCCGCGCCGAGCACGACCGGGAAGAACAGCAGCTCGACCGCGCGATTCATCTCCGCTGGCACCTCTTTCCGTGAACGCGCGATCGTATCGCGCGATGCAGATCGTTCCGCTCATCTCCGCAGACGCGATTCGCGCGCGCATCGCCGAGCTCGCGGCGCAGCTCGCGCGCGACTACGCGCACGCGCCGCTCACGCTCGTGTGCATCCTCGAAGGCGCGCGGCGCTTCACGGATGCGCTGGCTATCGAGCTCGCGAAGCAGCGCGTCGCGCCCGAGCGCGTCGACGTGCGCGTGCGGCGCACACAGGGCACGCGGCTCGAGCCCGTTGCGATCGAGCGATTCGATCCCGAGGCGCTCGCGGACCGCGAAGTGATCGTGCTCGACGACATCGCGGACGAAGGCGCGACGCTGCGCGCGGTGCTCGACATCGCCGCGCTCGGCGAGCCGCGCTCGCTGCGCAGCGCCGTGCTCGTCGACAAGCGCGAGCGCCGCGTGGCCGCGGTGAAGCCCGACTACGCGGGCTTCACGGTCGAGTCCGGCTGGGTCGTCGGCTTCGGGATGGACCTCGACGGCGCGTACCGCGAGCTCGACTTCATCGGCGTGCTCGAGGACGACCGCTTCTAGGCGGACGCGTCGCCGAGCTCGCGCAGGCGGCGGAACGGGTAGATCCCGCTGCCGTGGCCGTCGCTCCACTCGATCTGGATCGCGTAGCGGCCGACCCCCGCGATCTTCAACGGATGCACGTCGGCGGGCACGGCGTTCGCGTCGAGGCGCTGCTCGTGGGTCCACTCGTCGACGCACTGCGCACAGCCGCAGGCGAGCCGCAGCGCGCGCACGTCGATGACGCTCTCGGCGCCGTCCGCCCAGGTGACGCCGAGCGTGCGCGGCCCGCGCTGCTCGATTTTCGTCGGAGTCGTCGCGAGTGTGGGCGCTGCGTCGGACATGCGAGCACGATAGCTTGCGCGCCCCTATGACAGACCCGACTCGCGACTCGAACGCAATCGCAATTCTCGGCGGAACCGGCGACCAAGGCCTCGGCCTCGCGCTGCGCTTCGCCGCTGCCGGCCGGCCCGTGCGCATCGGCTCGCGCAAAGAGGGCCGCGCGCTCGCGGCGGCGGAAGAAGTGCGCGCGAAGGTGCCCGGCGCAGTTGTTACGGGCCACGAGAACGCCGACGCGACGCGCCGTGCCGAGATCGTGATTCTCTCGGTGCCGTTCGAGCACACCGCCGGGACCATCAAGGGCCTCGGCGACGCGCTGAAGCCGGGCCACATCGTCGTCTCGATGGGCGTGCCGCTCGCCACCGCGATCGGCGACGGCCCGGTGCGCATGATCGGTGTGTGGCAGGGCTCGTGCGCGGAGCTGGTCGACACGCTCGTGCCCGACGGCGTCGCCACGGTCTCGGCGTTTCAGAACGTCGCCGCGCACCGCCTCCAGCACATGCCCGATCCGGTCGAGTGCGACGTGATCATCTCCGGCGAGAAGGGGCCGCGCGAGCGCGTCAGCGAGCTGTGCAAGCTGATTCCCGGGATGCGCGCGGTGAACGGCGGGCCGCTCGCGAACGCGCGCTACGTCGAAGGCTGGACCGCGCTGCTGATCGGGCTCAACGTGCGATACAAGGTGCCGGAAGGCATGGGCTTCCGGCTGACCGGCCTCCCCGAGTGAGCACGGTCCGCGCGCTCGCGCAGGCGAACTTCGCGCGACATCTGGAGGCGAACGCGTATCCCGGACGCGGCCTCGTGTTGGGGCGCGCGGAGTCCGGCGACGCGTGGCTCCAGGTCTACTGGATCATGGGCCGCAGCGAGAACAGCCGGAACCGCGTGTTCGTCGCGGACGGCGGTGAGCTGCGCACCGACGCAGCGAATCCCGCGCTCGTGAAGGACCCGTCGCTCATCATCTACGAGGCGATGCTCGAGCTGCCGGGCGTCTACCTCGTGAGCAACGGCGACCAGACGCGCACCCTCGCGGACGTGATGGAGAGCGGCGGCCGCTTCGAGGACGCGCTCGAGATGCGCGAGCGCGAGCCGGACGCGCCGAACTACACGCCGCGCATTTCGGGGATGCTCGACCTGCGCCTCGGCGAGCCGGTGCTCGCGCTCTCGATCCTGCGTGCAAACGCCGCCGACCCTGCGCTGACCGATCGCAGCACGTTTCGCCCCGCGCCGCCGCCGCCGGGCTTCGGCCTCGGGCTCACGACTTATCAGGGTGACGGGAATCCGCTGCCGGCCTTTCAGGGCGACCCGCTCTGGCTGCCGTGCGCGGGAAGTGCGCAAGACGTTGCCGACGCTTACTGGGCGGCGATCGATCGAGAGAACCGCGTCGCGCTCGCAGTGAAGTCGATCCACCGCGACGGGCGCAGCGAGATCGCGCTTCGGAATCGCTTCGCGCGCTCCTGATCGGCCTCTCTCTCCGCCGCATCGCGTCGAAACGCCGCGACGCTCTGCGTCAAGCGAGGAAATTCGCGGAGTTACGAGCCCATCCTTCTTGCGGGCAGGTGGAGGTCCCGAGTTTCCGCGTGATCGTCGTCACGGAAGGTGTTCGACCTCCAGGTTTTGTGGTGGTGGACCGATTGAAGCACCACATCTTGTGGAAAATTCCTTGACTCGATCTCTGCGCGCGAGCTAGAACGGCTCCACGGGGATGAAGTCTCTCCGGCGGCCTGGGGGTAAACAGGCGGTTGCCGGAGGGATGGGATCTGAGGTGGGAAGGAGGACCTGCCCAGATTCGGGGGCCCCGGGGCAACCCGGGGCCCCTCTCGTCTCTCGGCGGTGCGAAGCGAGCGGCGGCGCAGCGCGACGGGAAGCAACGTACAAGCGGCTTGGAGTGGACGGTGAGCGACATCGAGCGAGACACGAACGCGGGAGATCACGCAACGTCGGGCGCGGCGAAGCGGAGCCGTACACGCGCGCAGCGTCCCGCCGGTCTCACGATGCAGCGCTTCTTCACGAAGCCCGGCGTGCACCCGTTCGACGAGGTCGCCTGGGAGCTGCGCTCCGCGACGATCGCGAACGAGCGCGGCGAGACGATCTTCGAGCAGCGCGATGTCGAGATTCCCGCGTCGTGGTCGCAGCTCGCGACGAACGTGGTCGTGTCGAAGTATTTCCGTGGCCACATCGGCACGCCCGAGAGCGAGCGCAGCGTGAAGCAGCTGATCGGCCGCGTCGTGAACAAGATTCACGAGTGGGGCGTGCAGGGCGGCTACTTCGCCACCCCCGAGGACGGCGAGATCTTCAAGGACGAGCTCTCGCATCTGCTCGTGACGCAGAAGATGGCGTTCAACAGCCCGGTCTGGTTCAACCTCGGCGTCGTCGGCACGCCGCAGCAGGCGAGCGCGTGCTTCATCAACTCCGTCGCGGATACGATGGAGTCGATCATGGACCTCGCGAAGACCGAGGCCATGTTGTTCAAGGGCGGCTCGGGCACGGGCTCGAACCTCTCGAAGATTCGCTCCTCGAAGGAGAAGCTCGCGGGCGGCGGCACGGCCTCGGGGCCCGTCTCGTTCATGCGCGGCTTCGACTCGTTCGCCGGCGTCGTGAAGTCCGGCGGCAAGACGCGGCGCGCGGCGAAGATGGTGATCCTCAACGTCGATCACCCGGACATCCGCGAGTTCATCCACAGCAAGGCGGATGAAGAGAAGAAGGCGTGGTCGCTGATCGACGCCGGCTACGACGGCGGCTTCAACGTGCCCGGCGGTGCCTACGACTCCGTGTTCTTCCAGAATGCGAATCACTCGGTGCGCGTGACCGACGACTTCATGCGCGCCGCGCTCGATGATCGCCAGTGGCAGACGCGCGCCGTAACGACCGGCGAAGTCGTCGACACGTTCAAGGCGAAAGAGCTGCTGAAAGAGATCTCGGAGGCCGCGCACGTCTGCGGCGATCCGGGCATGCAGTACGACACGACGATCAACCGCTGGAATCCGGTCAAGGTCTCGGGCCGCATCAACTCGAGCAATCCGTGCTCCGAGTACATGTTCCTCGACGACACGGCCTGCAATCTCGCGAGCCTCAACCTGATGCGCTTCGTCGACGAAGCGGGTCGCTTCGAAGTCGCAGCGTTCCGGCGCGCAGCGGCGCTCACGATCCTCGCGCAAGAGATTCTGGTCGACTTCGCGGATTACCCGACTCCGCAGATCGCGAAGAACAGCCACCTCTACCGCCCGCTCGGCCTCGGCTACGCGAACCTCGGCGCGCTGCTGATGAGCCAGGGCCTCCCGTACGACAGCGACGAGGGCCGCAACGTCTCGGCCGCGATCACGTCGCTGATGTGCGGCGAGGCGTATCGCATGAGCGCGGAGATTGCGGGCGCGATGGGCCCCTTCCCGCACTACAAGCAGAACCGCGCGCCGTTCCTCGAAGTGATCGGCATGCACAAGCACGCGGCGGAGTCGGTGCCGTCCTCCGGAGTGCAGACGGATCTCTGGAAGGCCTCGCGCGACGCGTGGTCGCAGGCGCTCGAGCTGGGCACGAAGCACGGATACAAGAACGGTCAAGTCACGGTGCTCGCGCCCACTGGCACGATCGCATTCATGATGGACTGCGACACGACCGGTGTAGAGCCGGACATCGCGCTCGTGAAGTACAAGAAGCTGGTCGGCGGCGGCCTACTCAAGATCGTTAACAACACCGTGCCGATGGCGCTGAGCAAGCTCGGTTACGGCGAGAAGCAGATCAGTGACATCGTCGCCTACATCGACGAGCGCGAGACGATCGAGGGTGCGCCGCACGTGCGCGACGAGAACCTCGCGGTGTTCGACTGCGCGTTCCGAGCGACCAACGGTAAGCGCTCGATTCACTGGAAGGGTCACATCCGGATGATGGGTGCGGTGCAGCCGTTCCTGTCGGGCGCGATCAGCAAGACAGTGAATCTGCCCAACGAGGCGACGGCGGACGACCTTCGCGACGCCTATGTCGAGGGCTGGAGGCTCGGGCTGAAGGCGCTCGCGGTCTACCGCGACGGCAGCAAGCGCACGCAGCCGCTCAACGCCGGCAAGGACGAGGAGAAGAAGAGCAACGTCATCGACCTGCGCGAGCGCCGCGCCGTGCGCGTGAAGCTGCCCGACACGCGGGACTCGGTGACGCACAAGTTCTCGATCGCGGGCCACGAGGGCTACCTCACCGTCGGCCTCTACGCCGACGGCAAGCCCGGCGAGATCTTCCTGCGCATGGCGAAGGAAGGCAGCACGATCTCGGGCCTGATGGACACGATCGCGACCATGACGTCGATCGCGCTCCAGTACGGCGTGCCGCTGAAGGCGCTGACGGACAAGTTCAGTCACACGCGCTTCGAGCCGGCCGGCTTCACGAACAACCCCGAGATTCCGATGGCGAAGTCAGTCACTGACTACGTCTTCCGGTACCTCGCGAATCGCTTCCTGCAGGAGGAAGTGATCGCGACCGACGAGCAAGAGACCGAAGCGGAGCCGACCGGGCTCGCGGAGATTCGGCGCGTCGCGATCGCGGGCGGCTCGGTGGATCGCGCGAAGGGCGAGCGCTCGACCTTCGTGAATCAGGCGGATGCACCTACTTGCACGGAGTGCGGAACCATTACGGTGCGCAACGGCGCGTGCTATAAGTGTCCTAACTGCGGAGCCACGAGCGGTTGTAGCTGATGACGCAGTGGCTTTGATCTAGTGGCGCCTCGAGCTGGGGGGGTGAGAGGCGTCGCGAAGCGCGGAGTCAGGTCGAGGGGCCTGGCTCCGCGCTTCTACTTCGGGCTCGCGTCTCGTGCGCTGCTGTTGTCAGGCATCGCGCTTGCCTCGCTGGCGTGCATCGACGTGAGCATCCCGCTCTTCGCGAGCGGCGGCGCCCTCGAAGAGCGCGTGCTCGACGGAGAGCGCGGGCCGAAGATTCTGCTCGTCGACGTGAGCGGGCCGCTCGGCCTGCGCTCCACGAGCGGGTTGTTGGGTCTGTCGCAGAGCGAGAGCGCGGTGTCGCGCCTGCGCGAAGAGCTCGAGCGCGCCGAGCGCGACGACGAAATCGCGGCGCTCGTCCTGCGCATCGACAGCCCCGGCGGCACCGTGATCGCGAGCGAGATCCTCTACCGCGAGCTGATGCGCCACAAGCGCGCGACCGGAAGGCCCGTGGTCGCGCAGTTGATGGGGATCGCGGCGTCGGGCGGGTACTACGTTGCGATGAGCGCGGACCGCGTGCAGGCGTATCCGTCGACGATCACCGGCTCGATCGGCGTGATCATGCTCGGCTTCAACGCGAGCGGCCTGATGGAGAAGGTCGGCGTGGACTACCAGACCTTCACGACGGGCTCGTTCAAGGACGCCGGCTCGCCATTTCGCCCGATGAGCGACGCCGAGCGCGCTCAGATCCAGAGCGTGGTGACGGACCTGTTCGCGAGCTTCCTCGAGGTCGTCGAGAAGGGACGCCCTGCGCTTTCGCGCGCGGGCGTCGAGCAGCTCGCCGACGGCCGCATCTTCTCCGGCAAGCAAGCCCTGGGCGCCGGGCTCATCGACTCGCTCGGAGACCTCGAGAGCGCGATCGAGGCGGCCAAGACCGCAGCGCGGGTGGATGGGGACGCGCGCGTCGTGATCTACCGCCGGCGGGGCGAGCGCGCGGAGAATCTCTTCTCGGTGCAGGCGCCAGTCACCGGCGACGGCGCCGCGGCTCAGCTGCGCGGCGCGCTGGCAGAGTCGAGCTTTCTCTACTGGTGGCCCGGCGCCGCGAACGGCGCCCTCGTGCAGGGCGCGCTCGGCGCAACGGGCGCCTCGCCGGCGCCGTAACAACTACGCCGGCTTGCGCCCGCGCACGCCGGTCGCGCAGCGCGTTCTGTCGCGGGCGCCCCGCGCCCGTCAACGGGCTGCGCGCGCGATCAGTAGACCCAGCGCCCGCCCTGGAAGCGGAAGATCTCGGTCACCGCGGTGGTCGCGACGACCTTGCAGTCCGAGCCGCCGCCCGCGGCGCACTGGTGCTCCTGGTAGCGGAGCAGCCCCACGTAGGGAGCGGCTGCGCTGCCGGTCGGCTTCAGCTCGATCTTGAAGTCGTCGCCGTAGCCGCGGTACGCGCCGCCCGAGGCCTGCTTCTTCTCGTGCGCCTCGGCGGCCGCCATCTTCTTCATCCAGTCGCTCGCGAAGCTCTGAAAAGCGGCCTCCGCGTTCGCCGCGCCCGGATCACTCGGCGCGATCTTGGCCGGCTCGCCGGCGAACGCCGCAGCGGACCACGCGAACACGCCCAACATCAGTAGTCGACCCACGCTCTTCATCGCTCGCCTCCGTTTCCGGCTCGCTGCGGTGAGCGGCCGCACCATCCGTTTCGGCGGCGGCGAGAGCGCGCGTGTGACCGATCGCACACGCGCGTGGCGACACATCTCCGTGACGCGAACGTGAAGGTCCGAGGAAGCTGCGCGGCGACGCCTGCTCAGCGCGCTCGGCTGCCGATAGATTGCGCGCATGCCGAGTACGATTCTGGTCGTCGAAGACGAGCCCGATCTGGCCGAGCTCGTGCGCTTCCACCTGAGTCAGGCGGGCTTCGCGGTCGAAGTTGCACATTCAGGGAGTGCTGGGCTGACTTCGATCCGCCGCGCGCGGCCCGCACTCGTCGTGCTCGACCTGATGCTCCCAGACTTGTCAGGCACCGAGGTCTGTCGCGAGGTGCGCGGCGATCCCAAGCTGCGCGACCTCCCCATCCTGATGCTGACTGCGCGTGCCGACGAGGTGGACCGTGTGGTCGGCTTCGAGCTCGGCGCGGACGATTACGTGACGAAGCCGTTCAGCCCGCGCGAGCTCGTGCTGCGCGTGCGCGCCATTCTGCGCCGCGCCGAAGGCGAGGCGGAGCCTGCCGCGGTGCTCCGCCGCGGCGCACTGCAGCTCGATGCCGAGCGGCATCGCTGTACGGTCGACGGCGCCGCCGTCGATCTCACGGCGAAAGAGTTCCGCCTGCTCGAAGTGCTGATGTCGCGGCCGGGCCACGTGATGACGCGCCAGCGCCTGCTCGACGACGTCTGGGGCTCCGACATCACCGTCACCGAGCGCACGATCGACACGCACCTGAAGCGCCTGCGCGAGAAGCTCGGCGGCGCGGGCGACTTGATCGAGACCGTGCGCGGCGTCGGATACCGTCTCGCGGACTAGAACCCATCTCAGAATTCCGGACCGAGCCCGGCGCGCGGACTTGGCCGGCTGGCGAGGCGCGCGAGCGAAGGCGTATCCGTGGATACTTCGAGCGAAGCGCAACGAAGCCAGACGGACAAAGACGCGCGCCAGGCGACGGGAGGAATTCTGAGATGGGTTCTAAGGGCGGGTTCCGCATGCGCGCGCGATTCATCGCGGGAGTCGTGGCGATCGCGTTCGCTGCATGGCTTGCGGGCGAGGCGGCGCACGGCCTCGCGGCGCCGCTGCGGGCGCTCGTGGTGTTAGGGGCCGCGCTCGGGCTCGGCGCGCTGCTCGTGCACGCCCACGTTCGCCGCCTCGAAGAAGTGCGCGGCGCGCTCGACGCAGTGCTTGCGGGCGCACCGCGCGCGCGCATCGAGCGCTCGAGCAGCGGCGCGATCGGCGCGCTCTCGCGCGCGGTGGATGCGGTGGGCGCCGCGCTGCGCGTGCGTGACGCATCGGCCGCAGCAGCGCGCGAACGCCTCGAAGCCGTGCTCGACGCGATGGTTGAGGGCGTGCTCGTGCTCGGCCCCGACGGCCGCGTGCAGCTCGCCAACGCGCGCCTGCGCGAGCTGTTCAGCGTGTGGGGCGAAGTCGCGGGCCGCACGCCGCTCGAAGTGATCCGCCGCGCGGACGTGGACGAGCTGTTAGGGCTCGCGGGGCGAACGAGTGAGCCCGTCGCGCTCGACCTCGCGCTCGGCGACGACGGCTCGCTCGAAGTCCACGCGCGCCGCTTCCCCGCGCAGGGAGAGAGGCAAGGCGTCGTCGCCGTCTTTCACGACGTGAGCGAGATCCGGCGGCTCGAGAGCCACCGCCGCGAGTTCGTGGCGAACGTTTCGCACGAGCTGCGCACGCCGCTCACCGCGATTCAAGGCTATGCGGAGACGCTCGCTGCGAACGACCTCGAGCCCGAGCGGCGCAAGCAGTACGTCGAGACGATCACGCGCAACGCCGAGCGGCTGCGCGCGCTGATCGAGGATCTGCTCGAGCTCGCGCGCGTGGAAGGCGGGAAGCGCACGCTCGCGCCGGAGGCGATCGATGCCAGCGCGTTCATCGCCGCGCTGCTGCGCGAGCTGCGCCCGCGGCTCGAGGCGCGGAGGCTTGCGGCTTCCTGCGTGGGCGCCGCTCAGGTGCTCGCCGATCGCCGCGCACTCGAGCAGATCGTGCAGAACCTGCTCGACAACGCGGTCAAGTACACGGAGCCCGGCGGCCGCATCGAGGTGCGCCTTTCGCGCGATGGCGCGCGCGCGCGCATCGAGGTCGCGGACACGGGCATCGGCATTCCCGAGCGCGACCGCGCGCGCGTCTTCGAGCGCTTCTACCGCGTCGACAAGGCGCGCTCGCGCGATCTCGGCGGCACCGGCCTCGGGCTCTCGATCGTGAAGCACCTCGCCCAAGCGATGGACGGCGACATCTTCGTCACCTCCGCCGAAGGCCAAGGCTCCACGTTCACGGTGACGTTGCCCGCGGCTTGACGGCGCGCGGACCGCCGCGATGTCACGAACTCGTCACACGCTCGCCTCCGTGTGGCGCTTCTCGCTCCTTATGGTGCGCTCGAGCTCACCGAGCGTTCACACAAGGAGCAAACTCCGTGAAGAAGTCCGTCCGCTGGATTCTGTTCGCATGCGCCGCATGGTTCGCTGCGACGCCCGCTCTCGCCGCCGACGACGCGGTGATCGCCGAGGTGCTCGCGATCTTGAAGGAGCGCGGCATCGTCGACGACGCAAAGCACGCAGAGCTCGTCGCGAAGAACAAAGAGTACGAAGCGAAGCAGTCGTCGCTGCTGAGCCGCGTGATCTGGACCGGCGACTTCCGCGCGCGCCTCGAGAACTATTGGTTCGACGAAGACGCGCTCGGCGGCGAAGACGACAACCGCCACCGCGCGCGCTACCGGCTGCGCCTCGGTGCGGCGGTTCCCGTGAACGAGTGGCTGACCGCGGGCTTCCGACTCGCGTCCGGCGAGACCGAGAACCGCAGCACGAACCGCACGCTCGGCGCGGGCGACGACTTCGATCGCGACACGTTCTCGCTCGACGAGGCGTACGTGCAGCTGAAGCTGCCGATCGACGTGGGCAGCACCACGGTCGTGTTCGGCAAGCAGAGCAACCCGTTCGTCTGGAAGAACGGCAAGGACTACATGACTTGGGACAACGACTACAGCCCCGAGGGCTTGTCGCTGCGCTGGACGATGCAGCCCTCGTCCTCCGTGAATCTGTTCGGCAATGCCGGCTACTTCATCATCGACGAGAACGGCAGCGCGAAGGACCCGCACTTCTTCGGGCTCCAAGGCGGCGCACACGTGCAAGCCGCGGAAAAGGTCGCAGTGGGCGGCCGCGCGACGTGGTTCAGCTACGGCTCGCTCAACACCGCGTTCTTCACGCGCCACAACGCCTTCGGCAACGTCGGCCTCTCCGACAACTCCGACGGCAGCATCAGCCAGCTCGAGCTGAGCGCCTACGCGAAGTCGACGCACGTGGCCGAGTGGCCCGTGCTGCTCCACGCGCACTTCACGAAGAACCTCGACGCGGTCTCGCTGCCCGGCGAGGGCAAGCAGGACACGGGCTGGGGCGTCGCGCTCGAAGTGGGCGACGCGAAGCAGCTCGCGCTGCTCGGCGTCGGCTACTACGCGCTCGAGGCCGACTTCTCGCCCGCGCTCTACACCGACAGCGACCTCACGGACGGCTTCACGAACCGCGAGGGCTGGGCGTTCTACGCGACGCGCCAAGTGCTCTCGAACACCGAGCTCACGCTCGAGCTGTTCATGTCGGACGCGCTCGAGAAGTCCTCGCCGCTGTTCAACACCTCGATCGCCGACAGCGAGCGCTTCCGCTTGCGCACCGACGTGGTGGTGAAGTTCTGAGCGGCGCGTCTCGCTCGGCGTTCGTCACAGAAACGTCACCAAGCGCCCATCGCCCCGCCGCGCCGCGTGCGTAGGGTCGTCACACACAATGAAACAGAGGAAACACGAGATGAAGACTCTCCCGTTCGTTCTCGCCCTCGGCATCGCGGCAGGGATCGCCGCACCCGCAGCGGCGCGAGACCAGATCCGCATCGTGGGCTCGTCCACCGTCTATCCCTTCTCGACCGCGGTCGCGGAGCAGTTCGGCCGCCGCGGCAAGTTCAAGACGCCAGTCGTCGAGAGCACCGGCACCGGCGGTGGCATCAAGCTATTTTGCTCGGGCGTGGGCGATCAGACGCCCGACATCGCGAACGCCTCGCGGCGCATGAAGGACACGGAGCTCGCGAGCTGTCAGGCCGCTGGCGTGAAGGAAGTCGTCGAGGTGAAGATCGGCTACGACGGCATCGTGATCGCCAACGCGAAGAAGGCGAAGCCGGTCGCGCTGAAGAAGCAGCACATCTTCCTCGCGCTCGCGAAGCAGGTGCCGAAGGACGGCAAGCTCGTCGCGAACCCGTACAAGAAGTGGAGCGAGATCGATCCATCGCTGCCCGCGATCAAGATCGAGGTGCTCGGGCCGCCGCCGACTTCGGGAACGCGCGACGCGTTCGTGGAGCTGGCGATGGAGGGTGGGGCGAAGACCTTCCCGATGCTGGCCGCGCTCAAGGAGAAGGACGAGAACGCCTTCAAGGCCGCCGCTCACGCAATCCGCGAAGACGGCCACTACGTCGAGGCGGGCGAGAACGACAACCTGATCGTGCAGAAGCTCGTCGCCAACCCGAATGCGTTCGGCGTGTTCGGGTACTCGTTCCTCGAGGAGAACACGGACAAGGTGCGCGGCAACGCGGTCGACGGCGTCGCGCCGAGCTTCGATGCGATCGCGGACGGGAAGTACGGGATCTCCCGCGCACTCTTTTTCTACGTGAAGAAGGCCCACGTCGGGAAGGTGCCCGGCCTGAAGGAGTTCATCGCGGCGTTCATGAGCCCCGCGGCGGCCTCCGAGGACGGCTATCTCGCCGACAAGGGCCTGATCCCGCTCGCAGCGGCGGAGCGCGCGGCGGTGGTGAAGAGCGCGACGGCGCTCACGGCCTTCGCGCTGAAGTAGGCTCGCGCCGGCACGGCGTGCTCCGACGCGCCGGAACCTGCTCATGCTGTTCCCCGCACTCGCAACGATCGCCGCACTGGCAGCGCTCGCCTTCTGGCTCGGCCGGGGGCGGGCGCTCGCCGTTTCTCTCGCCGAGGGCCGGCTGCGCGCGCGGCCGAATTATTACGGTGGCTACGTCGCGCTCTGGGCCGCGCTGCCCGCGCTCGCGGCGACGATCGCAGCCGCGCTGTTCGCGCCTGCTGCGCGCGGCGCGCTGCTCGCGGCGCTGCTCGCCGCCGGGCTCGCCGGCGCGTTCTTCGCGCGCCGCCGCGTCACCGCGGCGCTCAACGCGCGCGTGCCGGTGGAGCGCGCGACGCGCATCGCGCTCGGCGCGAGCTCGCTGGTCGCGATCCTCACCACCGTCGGCATCATCGCCTCGCTGCTGTTCGAGGCGTGGCGCTTCTTCGAGCGCGTGCCGATGAGCGAGTTCCTGTTCGGTTTGCAGTGGAGCCCGCAGACCGCGATTCGCGAAGACCAGGTCGGCTCGTCCGGCGCCTTCGGCGCGGTGCCGGTCTTTGCGGGCACGCTGCTGATCACGCTGATCGCGATGAGCGTCGCCGCGCCGATCGGCCTGCTCAGCGCGATCTACCTCGCCGAGTACGCGCGACCGCGAGTGCGTGCGCTCGTGAAGCCGCTGCTCGAAGTGCTCGCCGGCATTCCCACCGTCGTCTACGGATTCTTCGCCGCGCTCACGGTCGCGCCCGCGGTGCGCGGCTTCGGCGAGCGCATCGGGCTCGACATCGCGTCGGAGAGCGCGCTCGCGGCCGGCGGCGTGATGGGCGTGATGATCATTCCCTTCGTGTCGTCGCTGTCGGACGACGTGATTCGCGCGGTTCCGCAGTCGCTGCGGGAGGCTTCGCTCGGCCTCGGCGCAACGCCGAGCGAGACGATTCGCCGCGTCGTGTTCCCCGCCGCGCTGCCCGGCATCGTCGGCGCGCTCTTGCTCGCGGTCTCGCGCGCGGTGGGCGAGACGATGATCGTGGTGATGGCGGCGGGCCTCGCCGCGAACCTCACCGCGAACCCGCTCGAAGCCGTCACGACCGTCACGGTGCAGATCGTGACGCTGCTCGTGGGCGATCAGGAGTTCGACAGCGCGAAGACGCTCGCCGCGTTCGCGCTCGGCCTCGCGCTGTTCCTCGTGACGCTCGTGCTGAACGTGATCGCGCTCGAAGTGGTGCGCCGCTACCGGGAGCAATATGAGTGACGCGAAGCGCGCGCTGCTGAAGAAGCGCTACGCCGCCGAGCGCCGCTTCCGGCGCGTCGGCCTCGCGGCCGTGGGCGTCGCGCTGACCGCCCTCGCGGTGCTCCTCGGCAGCATCGTGTGGCAGGGCGTGCCCGCCTTCACGGAGCACCGCGTTCGGCTCGAGGTCGTGCTCGACGAGGCCGAGATCGATCCGGATGGCTCACGCGACCCGGAGCTGCTCGCCGAGGCGAACTGGGCGGGCCTCCTGAAGAGCGCGCTGCAGGCGCACTTCCCCGAAGTCGAGAGCCGAAGCGAGAAGCGCGAGCTTGCGGAGCTGCTCAGCAGCGGCGCTGCCTACGACCTCGCGGACCGCGTGCTCGCGAACCCGAAGCTGATCGGCACGACGACCTCGCTCGAAGCGCTGCTCTCGGACGACGCGAGCCTCGCGCTGCGCGGCGAGATCGATCGCGACGTGCCGGAAGAGGAGCGCGTGCTCAGCGACGCGCAGCTCGCGTGGCTCGACTCGCTCGCGGAGCGCGGCCTCGCGCGCGAAGCGTTCGCCGCGCGCCTGCTGACATCCGGCGACAGCCGCGAGCCCGAGCTCGCGGGCATTCTCGGCGCCGCAGCCGGCTCGTTCTGGACGCTGCTCGTCACGCTCGCGCTCTCGTTCCCGCTCGGCGTCGCCGCGGCGCTCTACCTCGAGGAGCTCGCGCCGAAGAATCGCTGGACCGACCTGATCGAGGTCAACATCAACAACCTCGCCGCGGTGCCGTCGATCGTGTTCGGCTTGTTAGGCCTCGCGGTCTTCCTCGGCTGGTTCGGGCTGCAGGGTTCGGCGCCACTCGTGGGCGGGATGGTGCTCGCGCTGATGACGCTGCCCACCGTGATCATCGCCGCGCGCGCAGCGATTCGCGCGGTGCCGCCGTCGATCCGCGAGGCGGCGCTCGGCGTCGGCGCCTCGCAGCTGCAGACCGTGTTTCATCACGTGCTGCCGCTCGCACTGCCCGGAGTGCTCACCGGCACGATCCTCGGCATGGCGCGCGCGCTCGGTGAGACTGCGCCGCTGCTCATGATCGGCATGGTCGCGTTCATCGTGGACGTTCCGGCTGGCCCGCTCGATCCCGCGTCCGCGTTGCCCGTGCAGATCTTCCTGTGGGCCGACAGCCCGGAGCGCGCGTTCGTGGCGCGTACGTCGGCGGCCATTCTCGTTCTGCTCACGTTCCTCGTGCTAATGAACCTCGCGGCGGTGCTGCTCCGCAGCCGCTTCGAACGCCGCTGGTGAGCCGGAGCCCAGGATGTCGTTCTTGACCAAGATCTCGGCGCGCGGCCTCAACGTTCATTACGGCGAGAAGCAAGCGCTATTCGACGTGAACCTCGACATCCCGAAGCAGAACGTCACCGCGCTGATCGGCCCGTCGGGCTGTGGCAAGTCTACGTTTCTGCGATGCGTGAACCGCATGAACGACCTGATCGAGATCTGCCGCGTCGACGGCAAGCTGATGCTCGACGGGGACGACCTCTACGCGGACGGCGTCGACGTCGTCGCGCTGCGCGCGCGCGTCGGCATGGTGTTCCAGAAGCCGAATCCGTTTCCGAAGTCGATCTACGAGAACGTCGCGTACGGCCCGCGCATCCACGGCCTCGCGAGCAAGCGCGCAGACCTCGACGAGATCGTGATCACGAGCCTCGAGCGCGCGGGCCTCTACGGCGAAGTGAAGGAGCGCCTGCACGACTCCGGCACGAGCCTCTCGGGCGGCCAGCAGCAGCGGCTCTGCATCGCGCGCGCGATCGCGGTCAGCCCCGACGTGATCCTGATGGACGAGCCGTGCTCGGCGCTCGATCCGATCGCGACGGCCCGCATCGAGGAGCTGATCGGCGAGCTGCGCGAGAGCTTCACGATCGTGATCGTGACGCACTCGATGCAGCAGGCCGCGCGCGTCTCGCAGACGACGGCGTTCTTCCACCTCGGCCGCGTGGTCGAGTGCGGCGACACCGCGCAGATCTTCACCGACCCGCGCGACAAGCGAACGCGCGACTACATCACCGGAAGGTTCGGATGAGCAAGCGGCGCATCGCCGCGCGCAGCGAGGCGAAGTCTTCGGAGCCGAGCGGAGGTCGAACAGTGGCTTCTACATCAGTGAGGACGCGAAAGTCGCGCGCGACCGCGCCGTTGCGAGCTTGCCGATGACGCGGCCCGTCGAGCCCGTGCTCACGAACCTCCGTCAACAGTTGTTACGGATGGGCAGCCTCGCCGAGGCGATTCTCGAGAAGTCGCTGCAGAGCCTGTGGCGTCTCGACGTCGCGCTCGCCCGCGAGGTGAAGATCGACGACCTCGAGATCGATCGGCTCGACATCGCGATCGACGACCTCGTGCTGCGCATTCTCGCGACGCAGGCGCCCGTCGCGGACGATCTGCGAAACGTGATCGCGTGCAAGATGATCGCGACCGACCTCGAGCGCGTGGGCGACCTCGCGCGCAACATCGCGAAGAGCGCCGAGCGCCTCGCCACGCGCGCGAGCGTCGAGACGCCGCCGCGCCTGCGCACACTCGCCGAGGAGGCGCAGCGCATCCTGCGCCGCGCGCTCGACGCGTTCTCGGAGCACGACTCCGCGCGCGCGACGGACGTGCTGGCCGACGACGATCAGGTCGACGCCGACGAAGACGCCGTGATCCGCAGCGCGATCGAAGAGATCGCGACGCACCCAGAGTTCACCGCGCAGGAAGTCGACTTCATCCTGATCGCGAAGAACCTCGAGCGCGTCGCCGATCACGCGACCAACATCGCGGAGGACGTAATCCTCGCGACGCAGGCGCGGAATGTGAAGCACGCAGCGAAGTTGCTCGCCTAGGACTTCGTCTCCGACGCGCGCCTGCTCTTCCATGTTGACTTCGCATCGGCCTCGAAGACTCGGCCGCTGCTGCGCGCTCCGCTTGCGGCCTCGGCCGACATGCTTGGCAGGAGCGTTCGTCATCGAGACTCCTCTGACGTGCTCTCGGCGCGTCAGACTCGGGTGCTTTGGCGAGCGTCGGGGAGCTCCGTGGCGCTGACGCAAGTCGTGGGCAGACCGCACGTGTCGTTGCCGGTTCGTCACGGGTGGGACACCGGGGCGTCGCGAGGGCGCGACGCGGTCTGATGCGACGTTCCTCCGCTGAGCTTCGCGGTTACGACCGCGCGATCGCGTCGAGGATGACGCCTTCGCGCAGGCCCCAGTCGCACACCGCAACCTCGCGCAGCCCGAGTGAGCGCAGGATCTCTCGCACGATCAGCGCGCCGGTGGGGAGAAGATCGGCGCGGCGCGCGGACATGCCGCGCATGCGCATGCGACCCGCGTGCGTGGAGTCCGCGAGCTTCGCGACGAGTGCGTCGAGCTCGCTGCGGCGCAGGCGCGCATCGGGCGGGATGCGGTGCGTGTCCTCGTCGAGCGCGTTCGCGAGCCGATAGAGCGCGCGCACGGTGCCGCCGATCGCGACCGCGCTCTGCGCCGCGAAGCCTTCCACGCGCTCGCGCAGCGGCGCGAGGGAGTCGCGCACGCGCGCAGCGATCGCCTCTTGCTGCGCGCTCGTGAGCGGGTCGTCGCGCCCGAGCTCTTGGTGAATGCGGACGCTGCCGATCGGGAGCGAGCGCTCCCAGCGCACCTCGCCATTCGCGCCGAGCGCGAGCTCGAGGCTGCCGCCGCCGAGGTCGATGCCGAGCGCGCGCTCGTCGTTCAGCGAGAGGCGCTGCGCGATCGCGCGAAAGATCAGCCGCGCTTCCTCTTCTCCCGAGAGCACGCGCACGCGCTCGTCGAGCGCCTCCGACAGGCGCGCCACGACCTCGCGGGAGTTGGTGGCGTCGCGAAGCGCCGCCGTCGCCACGGCGATTACGCGATCGGCGCCTGCGTCAGCCGCGTCCTTGCGCATCTGCGAGACGGTCTCGACCGCAGCATCCGCGGCGGAGCGCGGGATCTTTCCGCCCTCCGTAATCAGTGCACCGAGCCGCAGCATCACGCGCTCGCGTCCGACGCGATGGATCGCGCCGCCGGGCTCGGCGTCCGCGACGAGCAGGTGAAACGAGCTCGAGCCGAGGTCGAGCACCGCGAGGCGCTGCGCACGCGGGCCGCCGACGCGGCGGCTTGGAGCGCCCGAGGTGTCGCGTGGTAGCCAGTAGGTCGCCCGCGGTCGCTCCCCGGCATCCGCCTCGACGCGCCAGAAGGAGCCTTTTTCGCACTCGATCTCGCTCGGCTTCACCCCATCGGCGTCGAGCGAGGCAAGCAGCACGGGCAAGAGATCGCCGTGGCCGCACAGCACGACGGGCTCGGCGGCGAGCGACGCCAACAACAACGCCGCGCCATCGAGCGTCGCGCCCTCCGCGAGCCGAGCGTCCTGCTCGATGCGCAATCCCGTCGTTTGCGCGAGCGGCTCGAGCGTCTGCACGCAGCGCACGTGGGGTGACGAAATCAGCCGCCGCGGGTGCTCCTCCGCGAGCGCCGTGGCGATCGCCTCGGCCTGCAGATCGCCCGCAGGCGTGAGCGGGCGCAGCTCGTCGTCTTCGCGCCAGCGATTGCGGCTAAAGGCCTTGGCGTGGCGGACCAAGAACAGCTTCATCTCGCGCGCTCGCCCCCTCGCGGGCTTGACCCGACTTGCTGGGCGAGTTTCTCGGGAATGCCGGGGCGCTCGTCAACGCGCGCGCTCGGCGGCGGCCGCCTCGTGCATCGCGCGCTGGAGGCTCGCGCCGGCCCGGCGCGCGACGCGATGCCACGCGCCGTCTTGATCGAGCTCCCAGGCGTGATCGTCGTCGCGCCGCGCGGCTTCGATCAGTGCATCGAGCCGGCGCTGGTGCGCCGGCGTCTCGATCGGCACGAGCGCCTCGATTCGTTGCGAGAGGTTGCGGGTCATCAGGTCCGCGGATCCGATGAAATAGCGGTAGCCGCGCCGCTCCGAGCCGAAGCGGAAGATGCGCGAGTGCTCGAGGTAACGGCCGAGGATCGAGCGCACCGTGATGCGCTCGGAAAGGCCGAGCACGCCGGGTCGCAGGCAGCTGATCCCGCGCGAGACCAGCTCGATGCGCACGCCGGCGCGCGAGGCTTCGCAGAGCGCATCGATCATGGCGGCATCCTGGATGCCATTGACCTTGATGAACGCGCTGCCGTCTGGCTCGCGCATCTCGGCATCCAGCTGCTCGACGAGCGCGCTGCGCAGGTTGTGCGGCGCGACCAGCAGCTTCTCGTAGCTCGGCGCGCGCGAGAGGCCGGTGAGATGGTTGAAGAGCAGCGCGACGTCGCGGCCGATCTCGGGGGACGCGGTGAAGAGGCCGAGATCCTCGTACACGCGAGACGTCACCGGGTTGTAGTTGCCCGTGCCGATGTGCGAGTAGCGCTGCACGCCGCCGGGCTCTTCGCGCACCACCAAAGCGAGCTTCGCGTGCGTCTTCAGCCCGATCACTCCGTAGACGACGTGCGCACCGGCGCGCTCGAGCAGCTGCGCGCGCTCGATGTTCGCGCGCTCGTCGAAGCGCGCGCGCAGCTCCACGACCACTGCGACTTCCTTGCCGGAGCGCGCGGCGTGACAGAGCGCGAGCACGACGGGGTTCTCGTTGCCAGAGGCGCGGTAGAGCGTGTGCTTGATGGCGCGCACGTGCGGATCGCGCGCGGCCTGCCACACGAACTCCTCGACCGAGCCGCGAAAAGACTCGTAGGGGTGGTGCACGAGCACGTCGCCGCGCTTCAGCACCGCAAAAAAATCCGGCGCGCGCTCGTGCTCCTCGCCGCGCAGCTGCGGAGGTTGCACGGGGACGAGCGAAGGGAACTTCAGCTCGGGTCGCTCGAGATTCGCGATCTCCCAGAGATCGCCGAGCTCGCCGAGCGCATGGAATTCATAGGTGTCGTCAACGCGCAGCCCGAGGTTTTCGCGCAGCAGCGCGCGCATGCCTTCGGGCATTTCGCGCTCGACCTCGAGACGCACTGGATGGTTCGTGCGCAGGCGGCGCTGCAGGCCCGAGGCGACGGCGTCGAGCAAGTCGTCGGCCTCGCCTTCATCGAGCTCGAGGTCGGCGTCGAGCGTCACGCGGAATGCGTGCTGCTCGAGGATGCGCATGCCGGGAAAGAGCAGATCGAGCTTCGCGGCGATCAGCTCCTCGATCGGCAGCAGCGGCTCGCCGCCGCCAAGCGCGATGAAGCGCGGCAGGTTCGGCGGCACCTTGACGCGCGCGAACGAGATCGCGCGCTGCTGCTCGGGGTTCTCGAGCCACACCCCGAGATTCAGCGAGAGGTTGGAGATCGCGGGAAACGGATGCGCGCTGTCGACGGAGAGCGGCGTGAGCACGGGCTCGACGTGGCTCTCGTAATAACTCGTCGCCGACTCGCGCGCGCTCGCGCCGAGGTCCTTCCAACTCGCGATGCGGATGCCGAAGCTCCCGGCGTCTACCTCTGGGACGAAGACCGCCACGAAGTCGAACGCGCCGCCCGCGACCTCGCCGCCGGCCGTCAACCCGCCCGCCCCACCCGCCGCATGCTGATCATCCCGCTGCAAGAGATCGCAACAGCGATCAACCATTAGGGAACGCAGCGAACGGGAGGCGCCAACGCGCGGAGCACGATGGCTGACGCGCCGCCACCCGAGCCAGATCGGCTCGGATGACGAACGCTACTCCCAAGCGGGTCGGCCGAGGCCGCAAGCGAAGCGCGCAGCTTTCCGCGGAGTCTTCGGAGCGGAAAGCGAAGTAAACAAGGAAGAGCGCAAGCCCCGTTACTCAGACCGCCCACAGAGGCCGCACACCTCGCCGCCGCCTACATCCCTGCGTAATCCGGCCCCTCGCCCCCCTCAGGCGGCGTCCAGGTGATCACCTGATAAGGATCCGCGATGTCGCACGTCTTGCAGTGCACGCAGTTCTCGTGGTGGATGAAGAGCTTCTTCTTCCCGGGCCGCTCGCCGTCGTCGACCATCTCGTAAACGGCCGCCGGGCAGAAGTGCTGGCACGGGTTGCCGTACTCCTCGGCGCACTGGTCGCGACACAGATCGGTGTCGGCGACGACGAGGTGCGACGGCTGGTCGGCCTCGTGCGCAGTGCCTGAGAACTGCACGAGGTGCTCCTTCGAGAAGGTGAGCTTGCCGTCGAACTCGAACTTCTCCTTCTCGCGCTGCCCAGCCGGAAGCTCGGCGAGCTTCTTCATCTCGTGGTGGCCGGCTTCGAACTTGATGTTGTCGACGAGCCCGCGGCCGCCGGAGAGGAACATGCGGATGGGCTCGTTCAGCATGAAGAACGGGAGACCCATCGTGAAGGCGCCGTGGAAGTTGCGCGCCTGGCGGTGCTCCTCGTACGCCCAGCTCCCGCGATAGCGCTCGGTGTAGCCTCCGAGCGTCGTCGTGGTGAAGTCGTCGGCGGCGAGCGCGTCGACGATCGTGTCCGCGGCCATCATGCCGCTCTTCATCGCCATGTGGACGCCCGCGAGCTTCTCCGCATTACAGAAGCCGGCCGCGTCGCCGACGATCAGCGCGCCGTTGCAGTAGAGCTTCGGCATCGAGGACATGCCGCCGATCGGGATCGTCTTCGCGCCGTATCGCACGAGCTCGGCGCCCTCGAGCAGGTCGCGCATGAACGGGTGCGTCTTGAACTTCTGCGCCTCGAGGTGCGGATCGTGGAACGGGCTCGAGGCGTCGAGCGCGCTCACCATACCGTAGGACACGAGGTTGTCCTGCAGGTCGTAGAGCCACATGCCACCGAAGAACTTCGGCAGGTTCGCGGGGATCATCCCGTGGATCACGCGGCCCGGGCGGTGCTTCTCCGGCTTGACGCGCCAGATCTCCTTGATGCCCGTCTCGTAGACCTGCGGGTTCTCGCCCTCGAGGCCGAAGCGCTCGACCAGCTGCTTGGTGAGGCTGCCGCGCACGCCTTCGCCGAGCACCGTGACCTTCGCGCGAATGTCCATCCCGGCCTGATAAGTCCCCTTCGGCTTGCCGTGCTTGTCGACGCCCATGTCGCCGAGCCGCACGCCCACGACTTTGCCGCCCTCGATCAGCAGCTTGTCGCCCGCGAAGCCGGAGTAGATGTCGATGCCGAGCGCCTCGCACTTCTCCGCGAGCCACTTCGCGACCTTGTTGAGCGAGGCCACGTGGTAGCCGCGCTTCGCGAACATCGGCGGATTCAGCGGCGCGCGAATCGCCATGTTGCCCACGAACAAGTACGTCATGTCGTTCGTGCAGATGTGCTCGGTCGGGAAGCCTTGCTCCACGAAGTCCGGCATCAGCTCCGAGATGCCCTTCGGGTTGATCACCGCGCCCGACAGCATGTGGTCGCCGACTGCGGCGCCCTTCTCGATCACGAGCACGGCAGGCTTGTCGAGGCCGCGCTCTTCGCAGCGCTTCACGAGGTGGTAGGCGGAAGCGAGCGTTGCCGGGCCGGCGCCCACGTACAGAACGTCCACTTCCATCACTTCGCGTTCGACGGCCATGCGATCTCCGAGGGCTCATCCGAGCCGGAAAAAGAGGAGCCACGATAGGAGAGGGGGGGAGTGGGTCAAGCAGGTTCCCGCCGTCGGAGAAATCGAAAAAGCCGAGTCGCGTCGCCGCGTTGACCCGCTTTCGTCACTTCCTTATGGTGCGCCGCCTTTCGCCCGAACCGAGTGCGCTCGGCAGCTGGAGAGAACGATGGCGACGATGATCACCGAGGAGTGCATCAACTGCGGCGTGTGCGAGCCGGAGTGCCCGAACGAGGCGATCAGCGAGGGCGAAGAGACGTTCGTGATCGACCCGGCGCTGTGCACCGAGTGCGTGGGCTTCCACGAGACCGAGCAGTGCGCCGAAGTTTGCCCCGTCGACTGCTGCGTGCCCGACCCCAACAACACCGAAGACGAGGCGCTGCTGTTCGAGCGCGCGAAGGCGATTCATCCCGACAAGGCGGCGGGTCTCGCGCTGTCCGCCGAGACGTCGCGCTTCCGCAAGTAGTGCGAGCGATGCGCATGCGCTCGCGGTGTGCGGTGTTCGCGCACTCAGAGTGGGCGTGAGCGCGATGCGCGCAGAGTCGGCCATCGTCGACATCGCGCGCGATTTCTTGGCCGCGCACCGCGCGCTGCGCGCGATCGGCGCGAGCGAGGCGGCGGGCTCGCTGCGCTTCGACGAGGTGCGCGAGTTCGTCGGCGACGACGAGCGCAGCGTGCTGTTCCGCCTGAAGGAGCGCTGCCACGCGCTGTTCCGCGGCGACGACTCGGAGATCGCCACGAGCGCGCTCTTCGATCTCGCGGTGGGCTCGCTCTTCCACGAGGCGATGAAGCTGCGCGAGCACGTCTATCAGGCCGACGTGTACGCGCCGAAGGTCGCCGCGCTGCGCGCGCGCGGCGTCAGCGACGAGAGCGGCCTGCTCGCCGAGTTCGACAAGCTCGTGCGCGACGCGCGCGTGCGCCTCAAGGAGTCGGTGGCGGAGTCGCGCGTGTTGTTAGGGCGGACGACGGCGCAGTTCCGCGTACTGCTGAGCAGTTACGCGGACAACGGGCTGCTGGCGCGCTTCCTGGTCGAGAACGCGGGCGAGCTCGCGCGCGCGTTCGATCGCAGCGAGGACGCCGCGCTGGCCGATCTGCACGGAAGCGCCGGGGCCGCGTGGCGCCGCGCCGCGTGGTCGTACCTCGCGAGCGGCTTCTTCGCGGAGGCGACGCGCGCGCTCGCCGAGGCCGAGCGGCGCGGCGAGCGCGGCCCCGAGCTCGTTCGCCAGCGCGCGTTCGCGGACGGCATGAGCGCGTACCTCGCGGGCCGCTACGACGCGGCGCTGAGTGGCCTCGAAGCGTGGGTGGGCGCGCAGCCCGGCGGCGACGAGCTGCGCCTTGCAGCGCTCGCAGCGTCCGCGATGGCGGGTGCGAAGAAGCTCGCGGCGAGCGATGCCGCGCTCTCTCAGCGTGCGGCGCAGCTCGCGGACCGCCTGCGCGCGCTCTCCTCGCGCGCCTAGTTGTCAGGCGACGCGTGCGCCCTCTGGCGCGCGTAGAGCCAAGCCGCGCCTCCCACGACGACCATCGTGATCCCGATCAGCTGCGCGCCGGTCAGCCCGAACGCCATCGGCGGATTCACACGCAGCGTCTCGACGGCGAAGCGCCCGACTCCGGCGAGCACGCCGTACTCCGCGAACAAGAACGGGCTCGCTTTGCGGCGCCTCCACAGCACGATGCCGATGAAGATCAGCCACGCGGTCTCGTACAGCTGGGTCGGGTGCACGGGCACGACGGTGGGCGGAGCGCCTTCCGGGAACGCGATGCCGTACCACGCGTCGGTGGGCTTGCCGTAGTCGTCGCCCACGAGGAAGCAGCCGATGCGCCCGCACGCTTGGCCGAAAGGGGCCGCATTCGCGACGGCTGCGGCCACGGAAGCGGTCGGGATCTTGTGGAGCCAGGTGCCAACCGTGACACCGATCGTTCCGAGGATCAGCCCGCCAAACCACACCATGCCGGCGCGGGAGAGCAGCGCCGGGAAGAACTCAGCTTCCCCGCGCAGCGTGAACTCGATGGCGTAATAGAGCTTCGAGCCGAGCACGCCGAAGACGACCGCGTAGATCAGGATGGTGGACGACAGCTCGGGATCGAGCTTCATCTCGCGGAAGCGCCGCGCCACGACGTAGTCCGAGACGAGAAAGCCGATCGCGACCATCACGCCGAACGAGCTGATCGCGAAGCCGAACGGCTCCCAAAGCACGGGGTACATGGCGCGGCACCCTAGGAGACTCGACTGCGCGCGTCATCGCGCGCGCTCAGCGCGCGATCGGGATCGTGACGTGTACCGCGGCGCCCTCGCCGGGGATGCTCTCGACCCACGCGCGCCCGCCCCAGCGCGCGGCGAGGTCGCGCACGATCGCGAGACCGAGCCCGCGCGGACGCTCGCTCGCGGCATGCGCGCTGCTGTGGCCCGCCGCGAAGACGCGTTCGCACTCGCTGCGCGGGATGCCGACGCCGTTGTCGCGAACCGTCAGCGTCGCGACGTCGCCTCCGCAGCGAACTTCCACGCAGATCGTCGCATCGACCGGGTCGCCCATGTGATCGATGGCATTGTCGATCAAGTTCGACAGCACGCGATGGAGGCTGCCGGGCGCGCAGGCGAGCGCGGGCGCATCGAGCGGAGTCACGAGGCGAACGCCCTTGCGGTCGAGCTCCTGCTTGCGCTCGGCGCGAATCTCTTCGACCACGCGGGTCACGTCGGCCAGCGGCTGGTGCGTCGGGTCGGCGGCTGACTCGATCAGCGCTTGGAGCGTTCCTGCGAAACGCTCGATGCGCTCGAGAAAGCTCACCGCGCGGGCCGTGTTGCCGCGCGCAAGCTCCTCGCGCGCAAGCCGAGAAAACCCGATCACACCGCACAGCGGAGAGCGCAGGTCGTGGGCGAGCGCGGCGACCCGGTCGGGCGCTGTCTCTTCCCATTCGACGTAGACGAGCGTCGCGTCTCCAAGCCGGGCGCCGTGCGCGCTCGCCCGGCGCGAAGATCCGTCCGCGTGGGCCAGCTCGCGGAGCTGGCGTTTGGGGCCGGCATGCGGGCCAAGGCTCAGGCCGAGCTCCTCAGCGGGACGGCCGAGGACCTCGCACGGGGTCGAGTAGCCGAGACCGCTCGCGATGCGCTCGGTCGCGGCGCGCACGACCCCCGCGGCGTCGACGAGCACGAGGGGCGCGTCGACGTACGCGACCAACTCCGCGAGCGACTCGAGTGCGCCGGTCGCATCCCACGGTTGCTTCACGATCGGCACCTCGATCGCATCGGCTCAGCAATTGCCCCGCAGACACGCCCGCGGGGCATCGAATCCTATCAACGCGGCATTTCGGGGGGAATCTCAATCACCTGAGCGAGGTGCTCGCATCTCCTTCGGAGCGCAGCCGACCGGCAGGCACAGTCTTTGGGAGTGCTCCCTCGCGCGCCCGTCCGATACGGTTCGACACCCCCCGCGATCGAACGCGCGCCCCCGGTCGCGCGATCGGCGTTGGGGGCGGCTTCGGGAGGGTCTTCAATGACCCGAAACCAAGTACTCCTGCTCGTCGCGCTCTCGGGCTTCATGCTGAGCGGCAGTCAGCCGCCCGCGCCCGGTACGCCCGCCGTCTCGGCGGCGCCGCCCGAGCAGCATGAGCGCATCGTGGCCCGCATCGCTGGCCTGAATCCGCACCTGACGCCCGGCCAGCTGGATCGCATCGAGGCGGCGATCGATCGCTACTCGGAGAAGTATGGGCTCGACCCGGTGCTCGTGGCGGCCGTGATCGAGGTCGAGAGCTCCGGCAAGCCGTGGGCGCGCAGCCCGGCTGGTGCGCTCGGGCTGATGCAGGTGATGCCGCACATGATCCGGCCCATGGGGATGGCCGGGAATCCGTCGACCGTCGAGGCAAACGTCGAGGCGGGCTGCGCGATCCTGGCGAGCAACATTCGGCGCCTGGGCGAAGAGGACGGCATCTCGGCTTACTTCTGGGGCGGCAACATCAAGGGCCCCGGCTACCTGAACAAGGTGAAGGCCGCGCGGGAGCGCTTGCGAGCCGAGCTAGAGGCGTGACCTTGCGGCGATGAGCGACCCGGCGCTGCGGCGAATCGAGGGCTGGCACACCGCGCCGGCTGATCTCGCGATCTTCCGCCGCGTCTGGCTCCCGGCGCTCGAGCCGCAGCGAGTGCTGCTGCTGGTGCACGGGTTCGGCGAGCACAGCGGGCGCTATGACGAGCTCGCCGCCTGGTTCGCCGCGCGAGGCTGCGCGGTCTACGCCTACGACCTGCGCGGGCACGGGCGATCGGGCGGCCGGCGCACGCACGTCGCGTCGTTCGACGAGTACCTCGACGACCTCACCGCGATTCACGAGCTCGTGCGCGAAGAGCACCCGGGGCTTCCGCTCACGCTCGTCGGCCACAGCATGGGCGGCTTGATCGGGCTCGCGTATCTCGCGCTGCGCAAGCCCTCGCTGCGCGGCGCGATCATCTCCGCTCCCGCGCTCGCGCCGGATCGCGCGGTGCCCGCGTGGCGCTTGTGGCTGGCGCGCGCGCTGCGCCGGCTCGCGCCGCAGCTGGCGATGGCGAGCGGCCTCGATCTCAGTGGGCTCTCTCGAGACGAGGAAGTCTTCCGGCGCTACCTCGCAGACCCGCTCGTCGTCCGCACGATGACGGCCTCGCTCGGCGCCGAGCTGATCGCGATGGCGCCGCGGGTTCGCGCAAGCGCCGGCGCGATCGACGTGCCTGTGCTGATGATGCACGGCGCCGCGGACCCGATTTGCATCGCATCCGCGAGCGAGGAGTTCGCCGCGCAGCTGCGGGCGCCGGGCAGCGCACTGCGCATCTATCCGAATCTGCGCCACGAGATCTTCAACGAGCCGGAGCGCGAGCGCGTGTTCGGCGACGCGTGGAAGTGGCTCGAAAGTGAGGCGGGGACATGAGCGCGAAGCTCACGCACTTGGACGAGCAGGGCCGCGCGCGCATGCTGGATGTCGGCGCGAAGGAGGTGACCGAGCGCGTGTGCGTCGCGCGCGGCGAGGTGCAGATGGCCCGCGCGACGCTCGAGGCGATCACGAGCGGAGCGACGCCGAAGGGAGACGTGTTCGCGACCGCCCGCATCGCGGGCATCCAGGCCGCCAAGCGCACCGGCGAGTGGATCCCCCTCGCGCACCCGATGCCGCTCGACGCCGTGGAGGTGGTGCTCGTGCCCGATTCCGCCGCGAGCTGCGTGCGGGTCGAGGCGACCGTGCGCGCGCATTGGCGCACGGGCGTCGAGATGGAAGCGATGGTCGCCGTGAGCGCCGCGGGGCTCACGATCTACGACATGTGCAAGGCGATGGACCGGGGGATGTCCGTCACGGCGGTGCGACTCGTGCGCAAGAGCGGCGGCAAGAGCGGAGTGTGGGAGCGAACCGGCGAGAAATAGCTGGCGCCTCGTGCAACTGCGGCGGAGGTTGCTGGTTCGAGACCGAGCGCATCGGCAGTCGCAGCGAATGCCGCGTCCGACGCTTCGTCTGTCATGATGATTTCGCCGGGCGGCGCCGGAACCGGCAGGGGGGCGCGGTGTCAGATCGCGCGTGGCATTCGTGACCGAACCGATTCTCCCGAGGACTGGCGCGACTGCCGCGCCGGCGGCGGCCGACGCGCAGGCGATCGACCCCGATCTTTCCCTGGTCGCGCGTTGGCGCGCCGGCGACGTGGTCGCCTTCAGCGAGCTCGTGCGGCGTCACCAGCGCAAAGTGTTCGGCATGCTCGCGCGCATGCTCGGCGACCGCGACGACGCCGCGGACGCGACGCAGGAGACCTTCCTCAACCTGCACCGGCACGGCCATCGGTTCCGCAGTGAGTCGCGCTTCTCGACATTCGTCTACCGCGTTGCGGTAAACGCGGCGCTGAATCGCAAGCGCAGCCAGACTCGCCGCCGCGCGCGCACCGAGGAGTTCGCGCAGGGTCAGCAGATCGGGCAGGCGCTGCCTTTCACGCCGCGTGGCCCCGAGGATGCGATCGGCGGCGGCGAGGTGCAGCAGCGCGTGCAACGCTGTCTCGCCGCGCTGCCCGAAGCGCTCCGCGCGCCGGTCGTGCTCTACGACATCGAGGGCTTGAGCTACGGCGAGATCGCCGAAATCCTCCAGATCGCGGAGGGCACGGTGAAGTCACGCATCCATCGCGCGCGTCATGCGCTGCGGCGCGAGCTCGCCGACCTCGCGCGCGAAGTCGGGGCCGCGGAATGATGCACTGGCGCGCGCGGCGGCGGCTCTCCGAGTACCTCGATGGCTCGCTGTCCGAACGCGCGCAGCGCGCCGTCGCGATTCACCTCGACGCGTGCGCGCAGTGCCGCCGCGAGCTCGCCGAGCTGCGCGCGACCGTGCAGTTGTTGCGGTCGTTGCCAGAGCTCGAAGAGCCCGCATTTCTCGCGACGCGAATCGAGGCGCGCATCGAAGCGGGGGAAGCTGCGCCGACGTGGCGCGATCGCGTGCGCGATCTCGCGGACGCCGCGCTCGCGAGCAACTGGATGCCGGCCGCGAGCGCAGTCGCCGCGCTGTTCGTGGTCGCGACGGCTCTGCAGGTCCAGGTGAACATTCAGCTGCCGTGGGCAGCGGCTCCGCCGCAGGTTCCGCAAGCACCGGCGGCCGCGCCGGCGCCGTTCTCTGCGCCTTCCTTCTCGCCCCCGCCCGTCACGCTCGTGTCGCGCGCCGAGGTTCCGCCGGGGGCGACGCCCGTACGTGAGCGCCGCCGCTTCGATCACTTCGTGCTGCAAGACGCATCGGGCGTGTGGCGAGCGTGCGCAGCGCGGCCCCGCGATGCCGAGTGCCGCAGCTTCCGGCGCCAGCTCGTCGACCTCGCGCTCGAGGATCCGCCGGTGTTCGTGAACGAAGTCGCAGCCTTCCCGCCGGCTTCGCAAGAGCGCGTGCTCAGCGCGATTTCGATGGAGGCAGCGCGCGCGGGTCATGCCGAGCGCGTCGTCGTGCGGCTGCGCGGCCTGCGCGACCCGCGCGTCGAAGGCATCGTCGTTCGCCTCGAGCGTCCGGCTCCGTCTCGCGAGTGACCGCTTTCCGGCGGAGCGTGTGAGCCGCTGATAGGGTCGCCGCATGCGTCGGCGACTTCTCAGGCAACTTGCTCGGCTCCTCGCAGCCGCGGTGCTGGCGAGTGCGACGCACGCGGAGTCGCGCGTCGATCTCGCGGGAGTTCGCGCCGCGCCGCTGCGCGATCGTCGCGTGGCCGACTCGCTGAGCGACGCAGCACGCGAGCCGCGCGCGCTGCGCATCGACACGCAGCCCAGCGGCGTCCGCGTCGAGATCGCGTACCTGCGCGACGGCGTCGAGCTCGCGCGCGGCGCGGGGGAGTCGCCGCTGATCGCGCAGCTGCCGGCGCTCGCGCGCGCGGGTGAGCGAGATCGGCTGCGCGTGCGCGCCGACTCGGCGGGCTTCAGCTCGGTGGTGCGAACGCTCGCTGCGCGCAGCGCCGAGCCCGTGCTGCACGTCGAGCTCGAGCCGCTCCCGCCGCGCGAGCTTCGGGTCTCGCTGCTCGAGCTCGGCGACGTCGCGGAGCTGCGCATCGCGAGCGATCGCGCGCTCCGTGTGAGGCTCGCCGGAACGCCGCGCGGCGACCGACTCGTCTTCACCGGCGCCGCACGCGAAAGCGCGTTCGCCGCTGCGCTCGAGGCGCTGCACGGCGCTGCGCTCGCGAGCGCGCGCGCGAGGCCGCTCGGCGCGGACCTCGCGCTCGAGCTGGAGCGTGCGCCGAGCCACGCGAGCCACGAGCTGCGCCTGACCGCGCACGCGGCTACCGGCGGCGGACACGAGATCATCGCGCGCTGGATCCCGCCCGATCGCGGCGCCGCGCTGCGCCGTGCAGCGTCGCGCGCGCTGGAGCCTCTGACGGCGCACGAAGTGACGGGCTGTGCGCTCGCGTTCGAGCGCGAGCTCCGCGCCGCCGTCGGGCTCGACTCGATCGCGCGCGCGCTCGCGGGCGAGCAGCGCTTCGCGCGCGAGCTGAGCGCGCTCGCGCTGCAGCGAGTCGCCGAGCTCTCGCCCCGCGGCGAGCTCGGGCTCGTCGACGGCGCGCGGCTCGATCCCGCGCGCGCGCTCGAACGCGAGGTCGCGCTCGCGCGCGTCGCCGAGGTGAATGGCGCGCTCGCCGCGATTCGCGCGCTTGCGAACGGGCTCGCGTCCGCCGGCGCTGAGTCGCGCGCGCTGCACGCGTGGCTCGCGCCCGATCTACCGAGCGAGGCGTTCGCGTCGGCGCTCGCGCGAGCCGCGGCCGCAGAGCGAGCCTGCGCGCCCGCGCAATGACGACTTCGCCCCGTGGTCCCGCGGACGAACCCCATGCACGAAGACGATCGCTCTCGCCTCCCGCGCGAGCGCCTGCTCGCTCACGGCGCCGCGCCGCTGAGCGACGCGGAGCTGCTCGCGCTGTTGCTGCGCACCGGAGCGCGCGGGCGCTCGGCAACTGATCTCGCGAGCGAGCTGCTCGCGAGCGCGAGCCTCAGCTCGCTCGCGCTGGCCGCGCCTGCAGAGCTCGCGCGCATCGCAGGGATCGGCCCTGCCAAGGCGGGCAGCGTGCTCGCCGCGCTCGAGCTGGGCCGGCGCGCCGCGGCCACGCCGCTGCGCCGCGGCGACCGCATCGCGAGTCCTGAGGACGTCCATCGGCACTTTCACGCGCGGCTTCGGGATGCGGTCGCGGAGCAGTTCCACGTCGTGCTCCTCGACGCGCGGCATCGCGTGATCCGCAGCGTGCTCGCCTCGCAGGGCACGCTCACCGCGAGCCTCGTGCACCCACGCGAGGTGTTCCGTCCCGCGCTGCGCGAAGCGGCGGCTGCAATCGTGCTCGTGCACAACCACCCGAGCGGCGACCCGACTCCGAGCCCCGAAGACCGCGAGCTCACGCGCCGCCTCGCGAGCGCGGGCAACCTGCTCGGGGTTCCGGTGCTCGACCACGTGATCGTGGCCGAGCGCGGCTTCGCGAGCCTGCGCGAAGACGGCGAGATCGCGCCGCCACCGCGCGACCCGTGACCCAAGCGGCGACGCGCAGGTGCGAGCCGACGCGCAGCTGGCGCAGTCAAGTCCGCGCGAGTCCTCTCCGAAAAGCGGGCCATGGCTCGCCAGGTCACTCACACGGACCGCCGCCGCTCGCGCCGCGAGGGAGCGGAGATCTCCGTTCAGTACGAGAGCGTCGACGAGCTGTTCAGCGAGTTCACGCGCGACATCAACGAAGGGGGCGTCTTCATCGCGACCGAGCGCCCGCTCGATCTCGACGAACCGGTCTCGCTGAGCTTCCAGCTGCCGGGCGGTGAGCGCGCGATTCGCGTCTCCGGTCGCGTCGTGCGCGTGCAGACGAAGGACGACGACGGTGTCGCTGGCATGGCGGTCGAGTTCGAAGCGCTCGACGCCACCGCGCGCCGCGCGATCGACGACCTCGTTCGCAGCTTGCGCCGCTAGAGAGAACGCGCCGTCGCGCTGAGCCGTGCGCTCGCCCGGTAGCTAGAACGGGATCTCGTCGTCCGCGGGCGGCGGGCCGCCGTCGAAGCCGCCGCCAGCACTCATTCCGCCGCTGCCCTGGCCTCCGCCTTGGCCGCGCGGTGCACCACCACCACCGCCGTCGCGTCCGCCACCGATGAACTGCACGGTGTTCGCGACGATCTCGGTCGTGCGCTGCTTCTGCCCCTCTTTGTTCTCCCACTCGCGCGTCTGGAGGCGGCCTTCGATGTAGACCGTGCGCCCCTTCGAGAGGTACTGCGCGCACAGCTCGGCCGTGCGGCCCCACGCGACGATGCGGTGCCACTCGGTGCGCTCCTCGCGTCCGCTGCCGTCCTTCTTGTTCCACGAATCGCTCGTCGCGATCGAGAAGTTCGCGACCGGCTGGCCGCTCGGCGTGTATCGCAGCTCGGGATCGCGCCCGAGGTTTCCAAGCAGAATGACTTTGTTGACGCTGGCCATTTCGTTTCTCCGACGGAACTCGGGGTGTAAGCGGCATCTTGGTTGGCCGCGCGAGGGGCGTCAAGCAAGGACGCTAGGATCGCGCGCCAATTCGCATGTTCTATTTCGTCCGCTTCTGTCTGATCGCGCTCTACACCGTCTTCTGGGGAGCGCTTGCGACCGTGGTCGCGCCGTTCAGCGGCGAAGCGATCGTGTGGATCGGGCGCAATTGGATCCGCTGGATCTTCGCGACGAGCCGCATCGAGGTGCAGGTCGAGGGGCTCGAGCACGTGCGCGCGACGCCGTGCGCCGTCTACATGTCGAACCACCAGAGCGTGCTCGACATCGGCGCGATCATCGAAACGCTGCCCGTCTCGTGGCGCTTCGTGGCGAAGAAAGAGCTGACTTACGTGCCGTTCTTCGGCTGGGCACTCGCGCTGTCCGATCAGATCGTGATCGACCGCGGCAACCGGCGGCGCTCGGTCGAGAGCCTGCGGCGCGCGGCGGAGCGCGTTCGCGCCGGCGCGAACGTGATCATCTTCCCGGAAGGGACCCGCAGCCCGGACGGGAAGCTCCAGCCCTTCAAGAGCGGCGGCTTTCACCTCGCGGTCGACGCCGGCGTCCCGGTGATTCCCGTGACGGTGTCCGGCAGCGCTGCGCTCACGCCCAAGCACTCGCTGAAGGTGCTCTCGGGCCCCGTGAAGGTCGTGTACGGCGCGCCGATCCCCATCGCGGGCCCGCATGCGCGCGATCGCGAGGCGCTCAAACAGCGTGTCGCTGCGGCGATCGAAGCGGGATACGACGCGGAGTTGCAACGGAATCGTTGACGCTCGCTCGCCGCGCTGGGTAGGCTGCGCGAGTTGCCCATCGCGGGGGTGAGGGGCGCATGGCCAAAGCAGCGGCCGCACGCAAGACACGTGCGCGCGCGTCCTTCCTGGGCGCGCCGGGCGGCGGAGTTGCGCGCGAAGCAGGCGGCGTCCTGCTCGCGGGCTTCGTCGCGCTCGCAGCGGTCGCGCTTTGGAGCTACTCGCCGTCGGACGCGGTGCTCGAGTGGACCCACGTCGAGAACCGGGCGAGCGTCGCGGGCGCCACGGTTGCGGGCCTGCTGCACCGCTTCGCCGGAGTCGCCGCGTGGGGCGTGGTCATGGCGCTCGGTGCGGTCGCGGCATCGCTGCTCACGGCCGGACGCCTCGCGATTCCGCGCCATCTCTGGATCGCCGGCGGCGTCGCGTGGGGAGCGATCGCGACGCTCGCGTCCGTGCTGCCGATGCTCTCGCCGGAGCAGTTCGCGGGCGTGTCGGGTGGCTGGGTCGGCGGCAGCCTCGCGGGGATCGAGTCGCTGCTGATCAGCACCTACGGCGCCTTCCTCGTGAACGCGCTCTTGCTCGCGGTCGGGCTCGCGGGCTTCGCAGGTGTACCCGCGGGCGAAGCGCTCGCGGCGCTCGCGCGCGGCGGCGTGTCGGCTTCGCGCATCGCGGGGCGCGGCGCGCTCGCGTTCGGAGGCTGGGCGCACCGCATGGCGTTCGCGGGCGCCGACGCAGCGCAGCGCGGCTGGACGCAGCTCGAAGTCTGGCGCGAGCGGCGTGCGCGGCGCGAACGCGTCGAGGAGACGCGCGAGCAGCTCGCAGGTGCGGAGGAAGCGGCGGCGCCCCCGGTCGCGATCGCAGGCGAAGAGCCGCTCGCCCCCGCGGTTGCGGCAGAAACGCCGGCGCCCCCCGCGCGCCCGCGTGGCGCTGCGCCGGCGATCGTCGATCACGCGCGCGAGCGCAAGCGCGAGCCCGAGCAGGAGACGTTCACGTTCGCAGAGCCGACGTCGCTCGGGCCCTACGAGGCGCCCGACGTTGCGGAGACCTTCCAAGCGCCGCCCGAGAACGCGCGCAAGTACGACCGCGAGAGCTTGATCATGAACTCGCGGATCCTCGAGAAGAAGCTCGCGGACTTCGGCGTGATGGGCCGCGTGGTCACGGTGCACCCCGGTCCCGTGATCACGATGTACGAGTTCGAGCCGGCGCCGGGCGTCAAGGTCAACCGCATCACGAACCTGTCGGACGACCTCGCGCTCGCGCTGCGCGCGCTCTCGATCCGGATCATCGCGCCGATTCCGGGCAAGAGCGTCGTCGGCATCGAGGTGCCGAACGCGGAGCGCGAGACCGTCTACATCCGCGACTTGCTCGAGGCGCGCTCGTTCCGCGGCGCACCGAGCAAGCTCACGCTCGCGCTCGGCAAGGACATCTTCGGCAACCCCGTCGAGGCCGACCTCGCGACCATGCCGCACCTGCTCGTGGCCGGCGCCACCGGCACGGGCAAGAGCGTGTTCCTCAACTCGCTGCTGTGCTCGATCCTGGTCCGAGCCACGCCCGACGAAGTGAAGCTGCTGCTCGTCGACCCGAAGCTGCTCGAGCTCTCGATCTACGAGAAGATTCCGCACCTGATCGCGGACGTCGTCACGAACCCGAAGCGCGCGTCGGCCGCGCTGCAGGGCATCGTGCTCAAGATGGAGGAGCGCTACCAGCAGATGGCGGCGCTCGGCGTCCGCAACATCGCGCAGTTCAACGCGCGCGTGGACGAGGCGAAGGCGGCGGGCATGAGGACGTACCGCCTGCGCCCGAAGCCCGGCGAGGCGGAGGGGCGCGAGGTCGAGTACGCGCGCATTCCGTACATCGTGGTCGTGATCGATGAGCTCGCGGACCTGATGGTCGTCTCCGCGAAGGATGTCGAGGAGTCGCTGCAGCGCCTCGCGCAGATGGCGCGCGCCTCGGGCATTCACCTCGTGCTGGCGACGCAGCGGCCGAGCGTCGACGTCCTCACCGGCATCATCAAGGCGAATTTTCCGGCGCGCATTTCGTTCCAAGTGTCGTCGCGCACCGACTCGCGGACGATTCTCGACCAAGGCGGCGCCGACCAACTGCTCGGACAAGGCGACATGCTGTTCCTCCCGCCCGGCACCTCGAAGCTCGCGCGCCTGCACGGCCCCTACGTGAGCGAGCGCGAGGTGACGAAGCTCGTCGAGCACCTGCGCCGCCAAGGCGCGCCGAAGTTCGACGAGGAGTTGTTACGGATCCCCGAGGAGGCGGAAGAGGGCGGCGAAGCGATCGATCCCGAGGACGTGGACGAGCACTACGACATGGCCGTGCGCATCGTCGCCGAGACGCGCAACGCATCGATCTCGTATCTCCAGCGTCGGCTCAAGGTCGGGTACAACCGCGCCGCGCGCATGATCGAGCAGATGGAGCGCGAGGGCGTGGTCGGTCCGCAGATCGGCGTGCGCCCGCGCGAGGTGTTCATCGCGCCGATCGGCGAAGACGCCGATGCCTGACACGCGCACGCTGCGGGCCTGCTCGCTCGCCGTGATCCTCGCCGCGGTCAGCGCGAGCGCTGCAGGTGGCGACGACGCGGCGCAATCCGCGCCAGCACCGAAGCAAGCGCCCGCCAAGCCCGCGCAGCCTGCGCCGCCGAAGCCGGCCGCCCCCGCGGACTGCGCGGCTCAGATGACCGCGCGCGTACAGGCGCGTTACGACCGCATGCGCGACCTCGAGGCGCGCTTCACGCAGCGCACGATCAGCCAGCTCTCGCCCGCGGGCGACGTCTCGACCGGTCGCGTCGCGCTCGCGAAGCCCGGCAAGATGCGCTGGAGCTACGAGGCGCCGGAGCCGAGCCTGGTCGTGAGCGACGGCAGGACGCTGTGGATCTACGACGCCGTCGCGCGCGAAGCGCAGAAGCTCGCGGTCGGCGAGCAGTTCATGTCCGGCGCCGCGTTCCAGTTCTTGTTAGGCGACGGCCGCATCGCGGACAGCTTCACGGTGCGCGCTGCGGACTGCGGCGCGGCGCGGGTGAAGCTCGTGCTGACGCCGAAGGGCGATGCCACGTACGAGCACCTCGAGCTCGTCGTCGACGCAGCGAGCGCGGAGGCGCAAGCGACGTCCGTCGTGGACCTGTTCGGGAATCGCACCGAGGTCGAGTTCAGCGAGATTCGTTACGACCGCGCGCCCGGCGCGAGCGTGTTTCAGTTCACGCCCGAACCCGGTGTGCGCGTGATCGAGCTCGACGCCCCTGCGAGCTGACACGCAGCTTTCTCGACACCGCGTCGGAAACTCGGCGCTCTCGATCCGTCCGCGCACGACCTCGCATCTTCGAGTGGCACCCCGCGCGCAGGCCATCGGCAACTTCGCGCGGCGCGCTTGCCGCTGCGCGCGAGACGCGCGCTCGATGCGCTGCGGCTTTGCGCCGCGAGTGTTTGCAGATGAAGTTGCGCATCGCCGAGCGTTGACACTCGAAAACCGCATTCGTAGATTCGCCATTCACCGAAAGTCACGAAAAAACGGGCACTTGGGCGAGCCTTCGCACTTCGAAGCGGAGCCCGGGCAAGCTCGTCGAAGGGACGCAGCGAGGCGCCGCGAGTGATTAGGGCGAGCGGCGCCTGCCGCGGAGTGCGGGACGCGATGACGAGGCGGAGCATCGACACCCAGAGGAGCGACGAGGCGCGACGCGAGCGTCGCGCGGCACATGCCTTGCACAACGCTGTGCCTACCGCCCGCGTCGTGCGCGCGGCCCTCGAAGTGGAGAGTTCGCGATGAGCGAGTTCGACGAATCTGGACGCAGCAGCCGTGGATTCTTGCGCCGCTTCGGCCCCGGGCGCGATGGCGAGGCCGAGGGAGAGCGCGAGCGGGAGCGCACGATGGCGCGCTCGCTCCAGGAGGAGGCCGAGGATCTGCGCGAGGCGCTGCGCTTCTTCGGCGGCGATTCCGCCGAGTTCCGCCGCCGCCTCGATCGCATCCTCGCGGAGTACGAGGCGCAGCGCCGGCGCGCGACGTTGCTGCGCGATCAGCTCGGCGACGCCGAGCGCCAGAACGAGAAGCTCGTCGCGACGCTGCAAGAGGCGAAGCAGCAGATCGAGCTGCTGAAGGAAGAAGTCGACAAGCTGTGCGCGCCGCCGAACGGCTACGGCGTGTTCATCCGCAGCAACAAGGACAGCACGGCGGAGATCATCGTCGACGGCAAGGCGATGCGCGTGAACGTGCATCCGAACGTCGACACCACGACGTTCGAGGAGGGTCAGCTCGTCGTCCTCAACGAGGCGTTCAACGTGGTCGAGGGCTCGGGCTTCACGCAGCGCGGCGAGATCGTCTCGATCTCCGAGATTCTCGGCGACGGCCGCGCGGTGGTGCTCGGGCACACCGACGACGAGCGCGTCGTGACGCTCGCTTCGCCGCTGCGCCGCGAGCGCCTCAAGGTCGGCGACAACCTGCTCGTCGACACGCGCACGCAGTACGCGTTCGAGAAGATGCCGAAGAGCGCGGTGGAAGAAGTCGCGCTCGAGGAAGTTCCGGACGTCACCTACGACCAGATCGGCGGCCTCGGCGAGCAGGTGCAGATCCTGCGCGACGCGATCGAGCTGCCGTATCTGCACCCCGACGTGTTCGCGGAGCACAAGCTCCATCCGCCGAAGGGCATCCTGCTCTACGGGCCGCCCGGCTGCGGCAAGACGCTGATCGCGAAGGCCGTCGCGAACTCGCTCGCGAAGCGCATCGAAGAGCGCAGCGGCCGCCAGACGCCCGCGTACTTCCTCAACGTGAAGGGCCCAGAGCTCCTCAACAAGTACGTCGGCGAGACCGAGCACAAGATCCGCGAAGTCTTCAAGCGCGCGCGCGAGAAGGCGAGCGAAGACGTGCCGGTGGTGATCTTCTTCGACGAGATGGACTCGCTGTTCCGCATGCGCGGATCGGGCATCTCCTCGGACATGGAGGCCACCGTCGTCGCGCAGTTCCTGAGCGAGATCGACGGCGTCGAGTCGCTGAAGAACGTGATCGTGATCGGCGCGAGCAACCGGCAGGACCTGATCGATCCCGCGGTGCTGCGCCCGGGCCGCCTCGACCTCAAGGTGAAGGTGAGCCGCCCGGACAAGCAGGCCGCGTTCGAGATCTTCACGAAGTACTTCACGCCGGATCTGCCCATGCACGCGTCGATGACGTCGCGCTACGGCAGCGACCTCACGAGGGCCTGCGAGCAGATGCTGCGCGAGACGATCGAGAAGATGTACTCGACGGGCGACGACAACAAGTTCCTCGAGGTCACGTACGCGAAGGGCGAGCGCGAGATCTTCTACTTCAAGGACTTCTCGAGCGGCGCGATGATCGAGAACATCGTGGCGCGCGCGAAGAAGATGGCGGTGAAGCGGTTGATCGACGCGGGCGAGCGCGGCATCAAGATCGACGACCTGCACACGGCGGTGCGGGACGAGTTCAAGGAGAACGAGGATCTGCCCAACACCACCAATCCTGACGACTGGGCGCGCATCTCCGGCCGCAAGGGCGAGCGCATCATCAACGTGCGCACGCTCATCACGGGAATCAGCCGGAAGGAACGCTCCATCGAGAACGTCGACTCCGGTCAGTACCTGTAAGCGGCGGGCGGCTCGTGCCCGTCACCCGGAGTTCGTGGAGCGCCGATGGCGATACCGAAGGTGATGGGCACCGAGATCGAGTTCGGAATTGCGGTCCAGAACGACCGCGATTTCGACCCGATCTCGAGCTGCGTGCTGCTGGTGAACGCGTACCGCGAAGATCGCCTCGCGGGCATCCTGTGGGACTACGACCAGGAGAATCCCCTCGCCGACGCGCGCGGCTTCCAGGTCGACGGCGAGAAGTACACGCCGAACCAGCAAGAGAACATCGCGCGCAACAAGACGCTCGAGAACGGCGCGCGTTACTACGTCGACCACGCGCACCCCGAGTACTCGTGCCCGGAAGTGACGAACCCGCGCGAGCTCGTGATTCACGAGAAGGCCGGCGAGCGCGTGATCGAAATCTCGCGCCGCGAGGCGACGCAGCTGCTTCCCGCCGGAACGCAGCTGCTCGTGCACAAGAACAACAGCGACCACAAGGGCAACAGCTACGGCTCGCACGAGAACTACTTGATGGACCGGCGCACGTCCTTCAAGCAGATCGTCGAGCACCTGATGCCGTTCTTCGTGACGCGCCAGGTCTACGCGGGCGCGGGCAAGGTGGGCAGCGAGAACCGCGCGCATCCGTGTCTGTATCAGCTCTCGCAGCGCTCGGACTTCTTCGAGACGGAAGTGGCGCTCGACACGATGGTGAAGCGCCCGATCATCAACACGCGCGACGAGCCGCACGCCGACCGCGAGAAGTATCGGCGGCTGCACGTGATCGTCGGCGACTCGAACATGAGCGAGTACACGATCTGGCTGCGCCAAGGTGTTACGGCGATCGTGCTCTCGATGATCGAGGACGGCGCGATCGACCGCGACCTCACGCTGCGCGATCCGGTTCGCGCGATCAAAGAGGTGTCGCACGACATCTCGCTGAAGCGAACGATCGAGCTCAACTCGGGCAAGAAGCTCAGCGCGGTGCAGCATCAGCGCGAGTTCTACGCGCTCGCGAAGAAGTATCAGGCTGCGCGCGAGCTGCCGGCTTGGGCGCCCGAGATCATGGATGCGTGGCTCGACGTGCTCGACGCGCTCGAGCGCGATCCGCGCGAGCTCGCCGATCGCCTCGACTGGGTGGCGAAGCAGGCGATGATCGAGGCGTTCCTGGAGCGCAAGGGGCTCGATTGGGAATCGCCGCAGGCGCAGATGCTCGACCTGCAGTTCCACGACGTGCGGCCCGAGAAGGGCCTCGCGTATCTGCTCGAGCGGCAAGGCAAGCTGCGCAGGCTCGTCAGCGACGACGAGATCGTGCGCGCGATCACCGAGCCGCCCGAGGACACGCGCGCGTACTTCCGGGGTCAGTGCCTCAAGCGCTACGGTGAAGCGGTGTTCGGCGTGAACTGGGATTCGATCTCGTTCGGCATCGGCGACGAGCCGATCAAGCGAGTGATGATGGCGGAACCGCTCAAAGGCTCGATGAAGCACGTCGAAGAGTTGCTCGACCGCTCGCCGACGGCGGCCGAGCTCGTGCGCAACCTGCGCACCTGACCTCCGAGGAGAACACCATGATTCGCCGAAAGCACTCTCTCGCGAACGACGCGGACCTCGCGGGCTTCGGCGTCGCGCACGCCGCCGAGCAGCAGCAGAAGCAAAAGCAGGGCGGCGGCGAGGGTGAGGGCGGCGCACCGTCCGGCGAAGGCGGCAAGAAGCTCGCCAAGAAGGGCGAGGCGCTGAAGGAAGAGATGGACTCGCTGATGGACGAGATCGACAACGTGCTCGAAGAGAACGCCGAGGAGTTCGTGAAGAACTACGTCCAGCGAGGCGGCGAGTAGGTAGGCCGGAACGCCGCGAGCGGCCGCGGGGGGCGAGCCGAGCGCGGTGTTCGAACACGCTGGAGGGGGCGTGCAGTTCTGGGATGGCTACAAGGGCTCGAGCTTCCTCGAGCTTCTCGCGACGGATCATCCGCAGCTGCGGCCTGATCTCGGCGGCTTGATCTCGCAGATCGGCGCTGCGCCGAACGTTCCGCACGGCACGACCTGCCTCGGTCTTCGCTACGGCGACGGCGCGCTCGTCGCGGCCGATCGGCTTGCGACGATGGGTTATCAGGTCGCGAGCCGCGAGATCGAGAAGCTCTGGGTCACGGACAACACCTCCGTGATGGCGATCGCCGGCGCCGCGGGCCCCGCGATCGAGATGGCGCGCCTGATCGCCGTGCAATTCGAGCACCGCGAGAAGATCGAGGGCGAGCCGCTCGAGCTCGAGGGCAAAGCCAACACGCTCTCGCAGCTGATCCGGCAGAACCTGCCCGCCGCGATGCAAGGCCTCGCCGTGGTGCCGCTGTTCGCGGGCTACGACGCGCGTCGTCGCACGGGCCGCGTCTGGAAGTACGAGATCACCGGCGGACGCTACGAAGAGCGCGAGTACGAGTGCGTCGGCTCGGGCTCGATCTTCGCGCGCGAGTCGCTGAAGAAGAGCTTCCGCGCCGAGTCCTCGCGCGCCGACGCCGTGCTGATGGCGATCGAGGCGCTGAAGGACGCCGCGGACGAAGACCGCGCGACCGGCGGAGTCGACCTCGAGCGCGGCATCTTCCCGCGCGTGAAGACCTGCACCGCGCGCGGCGTCGAGGACGTCTCCGACGACGAGATCGCGCAGGCCTACCAGCAAGTGCTCGAACGCCGCCGCCGCCCGCGCGGTTGAGGCGTCGAGCCGACGCAACTCCAACATCGCCCGTAACAAGAGGACCACGCCCCGCCCGAACGCGGCTCGAGAAGCCGCAAGCCGACCGAGCGAGCCCGCTCGCTCCGTCGGCGCGCAGCGAGGCGAAGCCGAGCGGAGAATCGTAAGAGATGGCGTTTCCGTTCTACGTGAACCCGGAGCAGATGACCGCCGAGAAGGCGGAGTACGCGCGCAAAGGCATCGCGCGCGGGCGATCGATCGTGACGCTCGAGTTCGGCGGCGGCGTGCTGATGGTCGGCGAGAATCCGCTCAAGCTGCAGAAGGTCGGCGAGATCTACGACCGCATCGCATTCGCCGGCGTCGGCAAGTTCAGCGAGTTCGATCGGCTGCGGAAAATGGGCATCCAGTGGGCCGACGTGGAGGGCTTCCGCTTCAGCCGCGACGACGTGCGCGGCAAGGCACTCGCGAACCTCTACTCGCAGGTGCTCGGCGAAGAGTTCACGCGTTCGATCAAGCCGTTCGAAGTGGAGATCGTGGTCGCGGAGGTCGGCGACGAGAATCTCGCGGGCCACGAGAAGAACGCGCTCTACAAGATCGGCTTCGACGGCACGATCCAGGACCAAGAAGGCTTCATCGTGATCGGCGGCAGCGTCGACAACCTCCAGAGCCACATGAACACGCACTTCCGCGCGGGCCTCTCGCTCGGCGCCGCGTTGAAGCTCGGCCGCGACGCGCTGCAGCGCGCAGAGAACGGAAACCCCGACCTCGGCGCGCGGCACCTCGAAGTCGCGCTGCTCGATCGCGCGCGCACCGGCCGCAAGTTCCGCCGCCTCGCGCAGAACGAAATCTCCCAGCTCCTGTCCTGACGGCGCGCGCCCGCAGCGCAGCGGCAACTTCGCTGCGATGCTGTGCAAGTCGCCCGCGCGACGTGCCGATGAGCGATGGGTACATTCGCCAAACCGGGGCGAGGGTCTGTGCAAAAGCGCATCTACGGCGTCGAGACCGAGTACGGAATCATCTTCACGCCCGAGGGGCGGAAGACGCTGCCCGTCGAGAAGGCGATCCGCTTCCTGTTCGAGAAGCTGATCACCACCGAGCACTTCCTCAACGTCTTCCTCGAGAACGGCGCGCGCTTCTACCAGGACACTGGCTGCCACCCCGAATACGCGACGCCCGAGTGCGCGTCGCCGCGCCAGCTGATCGTGTACGACAAGGCCGGCGAGCGCATTCTCGAAGAGCTGCAGGACTACGCCGAAGAAAAGATCCGCGAGGAGCGCATCGCGGGGAAGCTCTCCATCTTCAAGAACAACACCGACTTCGTCGGCAACAGCTACGGCTGCCACGAGAACTACCTCGTCGACCGCGACGTCGACTTCTACTACCTCGCCGAGCAGCTGATCCCGTTCCTCGTGACGCGCCAGATCTACGCCGGCGCGGGCAAGGTGTTCCAGACGCAGGAAGGCGTGCATTACTGCGTCAGCCAGCGCGCGCAGCACATCTATCAGAAGATCAGCGGCACCACGACGAACGACCGCTCGATCATCAACACGCGCGACGAGCCCCACGCCGACCGCGAAAAGTTCCGCCGCCTGCACGTGATCGTGGGCGACTCGAACATGTCGGAGTACACGAACTTCCTGAAGATCGGCGCGTGCGCCGTCGTGCTCCAGATGATCGAGGACAACTACATCAACAAGGACTTCACCCTGCGCAATCCGGTGAAGGCCATCAAGGACATCTCGTACGACACGACTTGCAAGCGCAAGCTGCGCCTCGACAACGGGCGCGAGTATTCGCCGATCGAGATTCAGCGCGAGTACTGCGAGATGGCGCAGAAGTACGTCGAGCAATACCCGGTCTCCGACGAGCTGAAGCAGTCGGTCGTGATGTGGCAGCACGTGCTCGACTGCCTCGACACCGACCCCGACAAGCTCGATCGCCAGATCGACTGGGTGATCAAGCGGCGCCTGATCGAGAACTGGATCCAGGGCCACGACTCGCGCTGGAGCGATCCGCGCGTGTTCATGCTCGATCTGCAGTACCACGATCTGCGCATGAACCGCGGGCTCTACTACTTGTTGGAGCGCAAGGGCGCGGTGGAGCGAATTCTCACCGACGAAGAAGTGGACAAGGCGAAGACCGAGCCGCCGCCGGATACGCGCGCGAAGATGCGAGGCGAGTTCATCAAGCTCGCGCGCCAGAACGGGATCCAATACGACCTCGACTGGTCGAACATCCGCCTCGGCAACCTGCTGAACGTGCGCGTGATCTGTAACAACCCGTTCGAGACGGATACCGAGAAGGTCGCCGAGCTCGTGCGCACGATTCAGAAGACGAACCTCAGGAAGACATCGTTGAGCAAGCTCGTGATTCAGAGCTGATGCGCGATTCCGAGTACTGACGGTCTTCGAGGTTCGCTTTTCTCCTCGTTGACTCCGCAAACCGCTCCGCGGACTCCGCGGTTTGCTGCGCGCTTCGCTTGCGGCCTCGGCCGACTCGCTTGGGAGTAGCGTTCGGCTTCGGGGTTGATCTGGCGGCTCGGCGAACGCGTCGCGCGGTTGAAAGACTCACCGAGGCGGGCATCCATTGCAGCGGCTCCGCCGTTGCATCGAAGCGGAGTTGGTCGCGCGCATCACGCGTACGCAAGTTGCGTGCATCGCTTGCGCATGCGCGGTTGCGCTCCGACGGAGCGTGGCGGCTGGCTGCGTGATGGCTCGCACCGACGGAGTGCGTGAGCGGGCGCGGGTCGCAGTGGGGCGGCAGAAAAGTCGCGCTGAGCGAGCAGCGAGCGCTCAACTCGCGGCGCATCGCGCCGATACGGAACGAGGCCGGAGCGCTGCGCCTTCACTCCGAGAGGATTTCATGCTCGACTCGCTGATGGGGTGGCTCTCGAACGATCTCGCCATCGATCTCGGCACGGCGAACACGCTCGTGTACGCGAAGGGCAAAGGTCTCATCTGTTCGGAGCCGTCCGTGGTGGCGGTGACGTCGGATCCGACGGGGCGCGGCGACAAGGTGCTCGCGGTCGGCCACGAAGCGAAGGAGATGCTCGGGCGCACGCCGGGCTCGATTCGCGCGGTGCGCCCGATCAAGGACGGCGTGATCGCCGACTTCGAGATCACCGAAGCGATGCTCCGCTACTTCATCGCGCGCGCCAACAACAAGCGCCGCCTGGCGCGCCCGCGCATCGTGATCTGCGTGCCGCCCTGCATCACCAGCGTCGAGAAGCGCGCCGTGCGCGAGTCCGCGATGTCGGCCGGCGCGCGCGAAGTGTTCTTGATCGAGGAGCCGATGGCCGCGGCGATCGGCGCCGGCCTCGACGTGACCGCACCTACGGGCAACATGGTCGTCGACATCGGCGGCGGCACCACGGACGTCGCCGTGATCTCGCTCTCCGGCATCGTCTGCTCGCGCTCGATCCGCTGCGGCGGCGACGCGATGGACGAGGCCGTCATCAACTACGTGAAGCGCAAGTACAACATGCTGATCGGCGAGCGCACCGCGGAGTCGGTGAAGATGGCGATCGGCACCGCTTCGCCGACGGCGAAGACCGAGACGATGGAGATCAAGGGCCGCGACCTCGTCGCCGGCATCCCGAAGGTCGTCGTCACCACCAGCGAAGAGATCCGCGAGGCGCTGCAGGAGCCGCTCGCGCAGATCGTCGAGACCGTGCACCTCACGCTCGAGCGCACGCCCCCGGAGCTCGCGGCCGACATCGTCGATCGCGGCATCATGCTCGTCGGCGGCGGCTCGATGCTGAAGGATCTCGACACCGTGCTGCGCCAGGAGACGAAGCTGCCGATTCTGCGCAGCGAGGATCCGTTCACGGCGGTCGTCTACGGCGCTGGCAGAGCGCTGGACAACCTGGATCTGCTGAAAGAGGTCGCGATTCCGTAGGCGCGTGTGACCCCGGGCGGGGACTGCCTCGTCCAGATTCCCCGTGCTTCGCCCGCCTCCGCGCCCTCCGGCCCGCTGCGCGCCGAGTTACGCATCAGGCTCTCGCCTGCGCGGCGCTCGCGGCTTGCTGCACACACCCTGCTCCGCGCCGAACTGATCTGGTTCCGCAACGACGACGCGGGTGCGCACGACGAGGTCCTCGCGTACACCGCCGGCCGGCGCACGCTCAGAGGCGCGATCCCGTTGCGTCGTGATACTAATGCCGCCGGGAGGTCGACCATGACGACCGGTGCCGAGGGCTCTGCTCTCCCGTGGGTCGAGGCCATCGCCCGTTCCTTCGAGCCGATTGCGTTCGACGCCTTCCACCGCGATCGGCTGCCCGCGCTCGTCGCGCGCCACGGCTCCCTCGTCGCTCGGGACCTCGACGGCGCCGCCCCGCTCGCGTTTCGCGTCGGCTCTGGCGCGGCGTACACCTGGTTGCCGTCGCCCGATGGTCTGCGCGTCGCCGTCGGCGATGCGGCCGCCGAGACCGTCGTCGCGCTCGACGAGCGAGTCTTCTCGGAGTTCGTCCACCAGCTGGTCACGGCCTCGGGTGCCGTCATGACAGGGCGCGCGTCGCTCGTGCGCGGGAGCCTGGCGGGCTGGCAGCGCTTCGAGCCCGCGCTCCAGTCGCTGTGCGAGGGGCGCGAGATCTACGGCCCTCGCGTCTGGGAGACCCTCGTCGACCGCGACGGCAAGCCGCTCGACCTGCGCCGCCGCTTCTCGGTCGACGACGACCGCGAGGAGCTGCGCCACTTCTTCGAGGTGGCGGGCTATCTGCATCTGCGCGCCGTGTTCCGCCCCGACGAGGTCGAGCGATTCGGGCGCGAGGTCGAGCACGCGAGGTCGAAGACGACACCGGGGGATCCGTTCTCGTGGTGGTCCGTCGACGCGAGCGGGCGCGAGGTGGTGACGCGAATCAACTACCTGGGCCGGCACTCGCCCGAGCTCCAGGCACTCTCCCACGATCCGCGGCTGGCGCGTTTTGCGCGGCTCGCCGGCGAGACGCTCCGCGTCTGCGACGACCGGCTCGATGGGCCGATGGTCTTCATCAAGAACTCGAACGTCGTCAAAGGCAACGGCGATCTCGGCTGGCACGTGGACGATGGAATCGGGGGCCACCAGGTGATGTGCCCGCTGATCCAGGCAGGCATCCAGCTCGATCGCGCCAATCCCGAGAACGGCCAGCTCAAGGTGCTCGCCGGCTCCCATCGCTACTCGAAGCATTGGATCGGCTGGGGCGAGGAAGGCAACTTGCCGGACGTCGCTCTCGAGACCGAGCCCGGCGACCTCACGCTCCACTTCGGCGATGCCATGCACGCACACGACGCCGCCAACGACCGGACCGGACGCCGGTCGGCGAGCGCTCTACTACAAGTTCGCCGAGCCGAAGACCTTCGATTGGATTCCGGCAGCCTGTCACTACAACGACGCGCTCTTCCGGCCGGACGCCAGCGGCCGGACGGCGAGTCGAGCCGCGACAGAAAACTGACCCGCGAACGAGGCGATCGCGGCCTCCCGTCGCTCTCCGTCCGCACGGCGCGTAGCGCGGCGAGAGAACGCGCCCTCAACGCCTCTCGCGCCTCAGCTGCCAGCGGTTCACGGCGTTCACGTGGTCGCGGTAGTTCGTCGTGAACTCGTGCGTGCCGTCGCCGCGCGCAACGAAGAAGAGGAACTCGACGCCGGGTGTCGGCTCCACCGCGGCGCGCAGTGAGGCGAGGCCGGGGTTGGCGATCGGGCCCGGGGGCAGCGCGGGGATGCGGTAGGTGTTGTACGGGTTGGTTTCGTCTTCGAGGTGGATGCGGCGCAGGTTGCCGTCGAAGTTCGGGATGCCGTAGATCACCGACGGGTCGGTCTCGAGACGCATGCGCTTGCCGAGTCGGTTGTGGAAGACGGCGGAGATCAGCGGGCGCTCCTCGGGCGCGCCCGTCTCCTTCTCGATCAGCGAGGCGAGGATCACGACGTCGCGCTTCGCCATGCCGCGCTTCTGAGCGAGCGGCGCGACTTCAGCCCAGGCGCGATCGAACTGCGCGAGCTGCGCCTCGATCACTTCGCGCGCGCCGGCGCCGCGCGGGAAGCGATAGGTCTCGGGAAACAGGAAGCCCTCGAGCGTGTCGCCGGGCACGCCGTGTTCTTTCGCGACCGCCGGGTCGCGCGCGAGCGTGGCGTAGTCGCTCGCTGAACCGAAGCCTGCGTCGGCGACGCGCTGCGCGATCTCGACGAGCGTGAGGCCCTCGGGGATCGCGACGCCGTGCAGGCGCACACGGCCCGAGACGAGCAGGTCGAGCACCGCGCGCGCGTCGAGCCCGGGCTCGATCTGGTACTCGCCGACCTTGAGCGCGCCGTCTTTCTTCTCGATGCGCGCGAGCCAGCCGAACGCGCGCGCGTCGCGGATCACGCCCTGCGCTTCGAGCTGCGCGGCGACGGAGCGAAACGAGGCGCCGCTCGGCACCTCGACGATCGCGGCTTCGCTGCGCCCCGGCGCGCGGAGGGACTCGCGCCACCAGCGCTGCGCGACGACGACAGCGAGCGCAGCGCCGAGCAGCACGAGCAGCGCCAGTGCGGCGAGCGCGCGCTTCACGAGCGAGGCTCGTCGCGCTTCGGCTGCGCCCCGCCGCGCTCCAGAAAGCTCCGCAGCAAGAGCGTCGCCGCGATCGCGTCGACCTCGCCGCGCTCGCGCTTCTTGCTCGTGCGTCCCATCTCACCGAGCGCGCGCTCGGCTTCGCGCGAAGTCCAGCGCTCGTCCTGAAGCTCGACGCGCACGCCAGTTTTTTTCGCGAGCTCGGCCGCGAAGCGCTGCGCCGCCTCCGCCTCGGGCCCGCGGCGCCCGTTCATGTGGATGGGCAGGCCGACGACCACGCACTCGGCGCCGCGCTCCTTCACGAGCGCGGCGATCGCAGCGACGTCCTTCGCCGCGCCGCGGCTCTCGACCGCGCCGGCGGGGAACGCGATGCGCGCGTCGGGATCGGAGACCGCGAGGCCGATTCGCTTCGAGCCGAGGTCGATGCCGAGCACGACCACGGCGGTCAGCGCTGCGCGCTGCGCGCGACCGCCTCGGCGCGGCGATCGAGCGCGCGCTGAGCGGCCTTGCGCAGCGGCTCGTCGCGCGACTGCAGTGCCTCGGCCAGCAGCGTGACGGCCTGGTCGCCGGGCACGCTGGAGAGCGCCGTCGCCGCGGCCACCTTCACGTCTTTCAGCCAGCGCCCCGTGAGGCCCGCCTTGCGGTGCATCAGCGAGCCGAAGATCACGTTCGCTTCGGGCCGCCCGAGGCGGCCGAGCGCGCGCACGATCTCCTTCGCCAGCTCGATGTCCTTCGTTTCGAGCGCGCGCTCGAGCGCGTGGCCGAGCGGCGCCACCGCTTTCGGGCTCGCGGTTCCGGCGAGGTGCTGCACCGAAGAGATCACGACGCTGCGCTCGCTGCGCAGGCCGCGCGCGAGGCCCGCCACCGCGTCCTCCGTGCCGATGCGCACGAGCGCGCGCGCAGCCTCCTCGCGCAGCACCGGATCAGCGCCGACCGCGAGGTCCGAGAGGCGCGGCACGGCGGCGGGATGCTGCAGCATGCCGAGCACGTGCGCGGCGCTGCGCGCGATCGCGGTATCGGGGCGATCGAGGCGATTCAACAGCTCCGGGGCAGCGCGCTCGCCGAGCGCGAGCAGCAACGGAATGATGCGCTCGCGCTGAATCGGCTCGGGGTAGGCGGGCATGCGATCGAGCACCGCCGCGGCCGCGGGCTCGCCCACGAGCGCGATGACCTGCGCGGCGCGCACCTGCTCGGTTCCGCTGCCGCGTGCGGTGCGCTCCAGCAAGTCGCTCAGCGCTGGCCCCATCACGAGCGGCGTGAGGAAGCCGCGCGCGCTCTCGCTGAGGCGCTGCTCCTTCGTCTCCACGTGCTCGGCGAGCACGCCGATCAGGCGAAACATCACGTCCGCGTCGCGCGCGCGCTCGGCTTCCGTGACCGCGCGGCGCATGCCGTCGATGTAGGAGCTCGGGCTCGCGCACTCGTCGAGCTCGCTCAGCAGCTCGTCGAGCGGCGAGAGCGCCGGCTCGTTGCCGAGCGGCTCGGTGTCCGAATCGGGATCCGCGAGCGCCTGCGGCTGCGGCGGCGGGGCCGCCGCCTGCGCCACCGGCGAGACGTGCGGCGGTGTCTCCGCTGCGGCGGGTGCTTCCGGCTCCGCGGCGATGCCGATCGGCACCCACGCGCGCAGGCGCTCGACGAACGCGTCGCCGCGCAGCCCGCGCGCGTTCGCGTCGGTCAGCAGGTGGGCGAAGCCTGCGAGCGCGTCGCCGTCCATCTCGGGGTCGAAGCGCAGCACGCGGAGCTGGCGCAGGCGGAGCTCGCCGAGGATCTCGCTGAGGCGATCGTGCTTCAGCAACCCGCTCGCGCCTTCCTCGCGGAAGCCGTCGGCCTCGATTTGCAGCGCGAGGGGGCCCGTGCGGGCGAGGTCGCTGCGCCAAGTGCGCAGGCAGCGCTCGAATGCGGCGGTGAGCTTCGGGTCGCCCGGCACGAGCAGCGTGCGCGCCTTCACGATGCTCGCGAGCTCGAGCAGCAGCACCGCGAGCTCGGGCGCAGTTCGGCCCGCAGATGCGGCGGCGCTCGCTGTGCGCGTCATCGTTCCCCCCGAAACGTCGCGAAGCCGCGCGCATTCTGACGCGAGATTGCGACGCGCGCTTGACGCATCGCTTCTCCGTCGGAGAAACTCGCGCGATCGAGTTCCCCCACTCGGTCTCCCCGAAAATCCTCCGCGGTCCCGAAGCGGAGTCCATCATCGAAACGAAAAGTGGAGATCGCCCGGCGCAGCCCCGGGCGTTCGTTGCGCTCGCGCTCGCGACGGGGCTCGGCATCGGCTTCGCGCCGTTCGCGCCGGGAACTTTCGGCTCGCTGCTGGCTGCAGCGATTTTCGTGTTACTTTCGCAGTCGATCTGGGGCGTGATCGGCGTGTGGGGGGCGAGCGTGGGGCTCGGAGTCTGGGCGGCCGGCGAGGCGCAGCGCGCATTCGGGCGCGAGGACGACTCGCGCATCGTGATCGACGAGATCGCGGGCCAGCTGCTCGCGCTCGCGCCGCTGCTCGCGTTGCCCGCAGCGAGCCGCGGAAATTTCTTCGCGCTTGTGACCGCATTCGTCGCATTCAGGCTGTTCGATATCTGGAAACCGGGGCCGGTCGGCGCCGCAGAGAAACGATTCCAAGGAGGGCTCGGCGTGATGGCGGACGATCTCGTCGCAGGCGCGCTCGCGGCTGCGGTCGTAGCCGCGCTGGTCGCGGGCGGGGTGCTCGCGTGAAGGCCGAGGTCCTCACGATCGGCGACGAGCTGCTGCGCGGCGAGATCGTCGACTCGAACAAGTCGTTTCTCTCCGAGAAGCTGCTCGGCATCGAGGTCGAGACGCGCTTTCACGCCTCGGTGAACGACGACCCCGCCGACATGCGCGACGCGTTTCTGCGCGCGGCGGATCGCAGCGAGATCGTGCTCGTCTCGGGCGGCCTCGGTCCGACGCGGGACGACCTCACGGTGGAGGTGCTCGCGCAGACGTTTGGGCGCGCGCTCGTGCAGCACGAGCCTTCGCTGCGCCGCATCGAGGAGTTCTTCGCACGCAACCAGCGCGCGATGTCGCCGAGCAACGCGAAGCAGGCGCTCGTGCCGGAGGGCTGCGAGGTGCTGCCGAATCCGGTGGGCACCGCGCCGGGCTGCATGCTCGACGTCGGGCGCGCCGTGTTCTTCTGCATGCCCGGAGTGCCGCGCGAGCTGTATCGCATGATGGAAGAGCAGGTGCTGCCGCGCGTCGCTGCGCGGCTCGGCGGAAGCCGCGGCGTGATGCGCGCGGCGCTGCTGCGCACCTTCGGGCTCGGCGAGTCGAACCTCGAGGACACGCTCGCCGATGTCGGCCGCGAGGAGGGCGTGATCCTCGGCTTCCGCACCGCGTTTCCCGACAACTTCCTGCGCCCCGTCGCGCGCGCGAAGACGGCCCCGGAAGCCGACGCGAAGCTCGCGCGCGCGAGCGCAGCGATCGAGGCGAAGCTCGGCCCGCTCGTCTACACGCGCGGCGATGAGACGATGGAGTCGGTCGTGGGCCGCATGCTCGCGGAGCGCGGCCTCACGCTCGCGACCGCCGAGAGCTGCACCGGCGGTCTGATCGGCGCGCGCCTCACCGCGGTGGCCGGCTCCTCGCGCTACTACCGCGGCGGCGTGGTCGCCTACGCGAACGAGGCGAAGCGCGACTTGTTGGGCGTGTCCGAGGCGCTGCTGCGCGAGCACGGCGCCGTGTCCGCGCCGGTTGCGCGCGCGATGGCGGAAGGCGCCCGCGCGCGGCTCGGCGCCGACCTCGCACTCGCCACGACAGGCATCTCGGGCCCCGACGGCGGCACGCCAGAGAAGCCCGTGGGTCTCGTGTGGATCGCGCTCGCGTCGAAGGACGGAACCGAGGCAGAGCAGATGATCTTCCCGTTCGACCGCGAGCGGCACCGCGTGATCACGGCGCAAACCGCGCTCGACTGGGTGCGCCGCTCGCTGCTCGGTCTCCCGCGCTTGGTGCCGCGCTACGTGCGGGGAGCGACGCGATGAGCGTGCAATGGGAGCGCGAGTCGCTCGGGCCGTCGGCCCGAAAGAACGGCGCTGCCGTGCGCGCGTTCTTCGCGATCGGGCTCGGGGGGCAGCTCCGCGAGAGCACTGCGGCGCTCGCGCGCGACCTCGCGGCGCGGGTGGGCGGCGAGGGCGTGCGCTGGACTGCGCCGGACTCGTATCACCTCACGCTGCGCTTCCTCGGCAACGTGCCGAGCGCCGACGTCGCGCTGCTCGCCGAGCGTGCGCAGGACGCGCTCGCGCCGTGCGCGCCGTTCGTGCTCACGCTCGGCCCCGCGCTCGCGTTCCCGTCTGCGCGCCAGCCGCGCGTGATCGCGCTCGCGGCGCAACCGGAGGGCCCGCTCGCGGATCTCGCCGCGCGGCTCGAGAAGGTCGCGGTCGAGCTCGGCCTGGCGCCCGAGGAGCACGCCTTCCGCGCGCACCTCACGATCGGCCGCGTGCGCGCGCGCCGCGCGCCGAAGCTCGATGCGCCCGCGCCCGCCGGCGCACTCGAAGTGCGCGAGGTCGTGCTGTTCCGCACCGACCTCGCGCGCGAAGGCGCCCAGTACACGCCGCTCGCGACGCTGCCCCTCGGCGCGTCCGCGGCTCCGCTCTCACCCGGTTCCAACTGAGAAAACACCAAGGAGCAACTCAATGGCGAAGGCAGAAGTTCAGCAGCAGGCCGGCGAAGCGAAGCGCAAAGCGATCGACATGGCCGTGTCCACGATCGAGAAGCAGTTCGGCAAGGGCGCGATCCTCACGATGGGTGAGGACTCCGTGGACAAGGAGATCCCGAGCTTCTCGTCCGGCTCGGTGGGCATCGACGTCGCGCTCGGCATCGGCGGCTACCCGCGCGGGCGCGTGGTCGAGATCTACGGCCCCGAGTCGAGCGGCAAGACCACGCTCACGCTGCACGCGGTGGCCGAGGTGCAGAAAGCCGGCGGCGTGGCGGCGTTCATCGACGCCGAGCACGCGCTCGACGTGAACTACGCGCGGCGGCTGGGTGTGAGGGTGGAGGACCTGCTCGTCTCGCAGCCCGACACCGGCGAGCAGGCGCTCGAGATCGCGGACGTGCTGCTGCGCTCCGGCGCGGTCGACCTGGTCGTGATCGACTCGGTGGCGGCGCTCGTGCCGCGCGCCGAGATCGAGGGCGAGATGGGCGATCAGCACATGGGCCTGCAGGCGCGGCTCATGAGCCAGGCGCTGCGCAAGATCACGGGCACCGTCGCGAAGTCGCAGGCCACGGTGATCTTCATCAACCAGATCCGCATGAAGATCGGCGTGATGTTCGGCAACCCCGAGACCACGACCGGCGGCAACGCGCTCAAGTTCTACTCGTCCGTGCGCCTCGACGTGCGCCGCATCGCTGCCTTGAAGGAAGGCGACGAAGTGATCGGCAACCGCACCCGCGTGAAGGTGGTGAAGAACAAGGTCGCGCCCCCGTTCCGGCAGGCAGAGTTCGACATCCTCTACAACGAGGGCGTCTCCTACGAGGGCGATCTGCTCGACCTCGGCACCGAGGCCGGCATCGTGGAGAAGAGCGGCTCGTGGTTCTCGTACGGCGGGGAGCGCATCGGCCAGGGCCGCGAGGCCGCCCGGCGCTTCCTCAAGGAGAACGTGGACGTGCGCGGCCGGCTCGCGGAGGCCGTGTATGCCGCGAAGGGCATCAAGCGCCCCGTGCCCGCGTCCGCGCCCCGGGAGAGCAAGGAGAAGTAGGCCCGCCTGCCATCGGGCCTGCCTGATCTGGGAGACCCCCCGGATCGCAGGCGGGGCTGGCCAATCCGGCCGGTTCCCGCCTGCTTTGGCTCCCTGCCGCCGCGCCTTTGCCGCCTCAAGGGAACCCCTCGCGCCGCCGAAACGGACGTGACGCCGTGGCTGGATGCGGACGAAGCGAGAGGGAACCCACGCGATGGCTCTGAACCTCGACGAGATCCTGAAGGTCGCTCTCAAGGGCGGCGCTTCGGACATCCATCTGAAGTCGGGCCTGCCGCCGATGTTCCGCGTCGATGGCGCCCTGGTTCCGCTGAAGAACGGCGAGCGCCTGCTCCCCGAAGAGACCACCCGCATCGCGACGTCGATCATGAACGACGTGCAGCGCGCGCGCTTCGAGGAGAAGCGCGAGTGCGATCTCGCGTACGGCATCGCGTGGCTCGGGCGCTTCCGCGTCAACGTGTTCCAGCAGCGCGGCACCACGGGCTGCGTGTTCCGCGTGATTCCGTTCGGCGTGAAGACGATGGAGCAGCTCCACCTGCAGAAGGTGATCGAGAAGATCGCGATGGAGCATCGCGGGCTGATTCTCGTCACCGGCACCACGGGCTCGGGAAAGTCGACGACGCTCGCGTCGATGATCGACTACATCAACACCAACCGAACCTGTCACATCATGACGATCGAGGATCCGATCGAGTTCCTGATCCGCGATCGCCGCTCGATCGTGAACCAGCGCGAGATCGGCGTCGACACGCAGACCTTCTCGAACGCGCTGCGCGCGGCGCTGCGCCAAGACCCCGACGTGATCCTCGTCGGCGAAATGCGTGATTTCGAGACGATCGAGACGGCGCTCACCGCGGCCGAGACCGGCCACCTCGTGATGAGCACGCTGCACACGCTCGATGCGACCGAGACGATCAACCGCATCATCTCCGTGTTCCCGCCGTACCAGCAGAAGCAGGTGCGCATCCAGCTCGCCTCGATCCTCAAGGCCGTGATCTCGCAGCGCCTCGTGCCGCGCGCTGACGGCAAGGGCCGCGTGCCCGCGCTCGAGGTGATGATCGCCTCCGCGCGCGTGAAGGAGTGCATCTCCGACAAGGACCGCACGAAGGAGATCCACGAGTCGATCGCGAAGGGCTTCACGTCGTACGGCATGCAGACCTTCGACCAGTCGCTGATGGCGCACGTGAAGAACGGGCTCGTCACCTACGACGAGGCGCTCAAGCACGTCTCCAATCGCGACGACTTCGCGCTGCGCTTCAAGGGCATCGCCTCGACGTCGGACGGCACCTGGGACGACTTCGAGGGCGAGAAAGAAGAGAAGAAGGAGAGCGGCGGCGGCAAGGGCGGCGCCGGCGACGATTTCTTGGAGCGCTTCTAGGCGGCGGGCATCGCGACCCCGGGAGCGATCAGTTCGACATCCGGGAAGTAGGCGCGTACGCGCTTCGCATCGCGGGTGAGAAGCGAGAGCCGCGAGATCGCGGCGTGGGCCCCGATGAAGAAGTCCGGCAGCGGCGCGCTGCGTGCGCCCACGCGCCGCCGGTACTTCACGAAAGCCTTGCCGGCGAGGAACCCGGCGTCCCACGGCAACGGCAAGCGACGAAACTCGCGCTCGGGCAGCACGGCATCGAGCTCCTCGATTCGTGCGAAGCGGATCGAGACCTCCGCGTAGACGATGGGGTTGATCGCGAGCTCGCCCTCGCTTGCGCAGTGCTCGAGAGCAGCCGCGGACCACGAGAACCAGCGAGGGTCTTCCGTCAGCACGTCGAGTAGCACGCTGCTGTCGACGAGCACGACGCTCATCGTGGCCCGCGCGTCAGCGCAAGAATCTCGTCGGTCGTCAGGCGCACGCCGCCTCTACCGCGGAGGCGCTCGACGAGTGAGCGGCCCCGCGAAGACTTTTTCGCGCGCCGCGCCCGGCGAATGCGAACGGCGTTGCCGCTCAGCTCGAACTCGACCTCGCAATTCGGCAGCAGCCCGAGCTTCTCGCGGATTTCGACCGGGATCGTGACTTGGCCTTTCGCCGTAACGCGCATCGCAGCCTCCGAACCGGGTTGGAATTTGCGAAGTCTTACTCGGCGCCGAGGCGCGTCAACGTGAACGCGCGTCCACGAGCGCCCGGCTCTGCGTGTGGCCCTCGGCCCGGAGTCGTCCTGTTACTCTGCGCGCCTTCACTCTCCGAAGGGGTTCCCGTGTCCGCGCCGCGCTCTGCTCACGACATCCGCGAAAGCTTCCTCGCGTTCTTCGAGTCGAAGGGGCACACCCGCGTCGCGAGCGCGTCGCTCGTTCCCAGCGACCCGACGCTGCTGTTCACGAACGCGGGCATGGTGCCGTTCAAGCGCGTGTTCACGGGTGAGGAGACGCGGCCGTACAAGCGCGCGACCACGACGCAGAAGGTCATGCGCGTGTCGGGCAAGCACAACGACCTCGAGGAGGTCGGCCGCAGCGCGCGCCACCACACCTTCTTCGAGATGCTCGGGAACTTCTCGTTCGGCGACTACTTCAAGCACGAGGCGATCGAGTTCGCGTGGGAGCTGATTACGCAGCACTGGAAGCTCGAGCCGAAGGACCTCGTGGTCTCGGTGTTTCGCGAGGACGACGAGGCGGCTGCGATCTGGGAGCGCGAGATCGGCGTCCCCGCTTACAAGATCTATCGGCTCGGCGAGAGCGAGAACTTCTGGCAGATGGGCGACACCGGGCCGTGCGGCCCTTGCACCGAGATCCACATCGATCGGGGCGAGATCGCGGGGGTGCCGAACGACGACCCCTCGAGCGCCTCGGGCCGCTTCCTCGAGTTCTGGAACCTCGTGTTCATGCAGTTCAACCGCGACGCGAGCGGCAAGCTCACGCCGCTGCCGAAGCCCTCGGTGGATACGGGCGCCGGGCTCGAGCGCGTGGCGCAGGTGCTGAACGGCTTCCGTAACAACTACGAGACCGACCTGTTCACGCCGATCCTGGCTCACGCGCAGTCGCTCTCGGGCGTGAGGCTCGGCCGCGCCGCGGAGAGCGACGTCTCGCTGAAGGTCGTCGCGGATCACGCACGCGCCGTCACGTTCATGATCGGCGACGGCGTGCTGCCCGCGAACGAGGGCCGCGGCTACGTGCTGCGCCGCATCCTGCGCCGTGCGGCGCGCCACGGCGTCTTGTTGGGGCTCGATCGCCCGTTCCTGCACGAAGTCTCGAACACCGTGATCGACGAGATGTCGCGCGCGTTCCCGGAGCTCGCCGAGCGCCGCGCCTACATCACGAGCCGCGTGCGCCGCGAGGAGGAGCGCTTCCTCGCCACGCTGAAGAGCGGCCTCGCGCTGCTGAACGACGAAGTCGCCGCGCTGAAGGCGAAGGGCGGCACGACGCTGCCCGGCGCCGTCGTGTTCCGGCTCTACGACACGTTTGGCTTCCCCGTCGATCTCACGCAGGACGTGCTGAAGTCGCATGCGATGACCGTCGACGAGGCGGGCTTCGCGAGCGAGATGGAGACGCAGCGCGCGCGTTCGCGCGAGCACTGGAAGGGCAGCGGCGACACGGGCGTGGCGCAGATCTATGGACGCATCGCCGCGGACGTCGCGACGGAGTTCACGGGCTACGACACGCTCAGCGGCGAGTCCCGCGTGCGCGCGCTGCTCGTGAACGGCGCGCCGGTCGACGCCGCGAGCGAAGGCGCCGAGGTGGAGATATCCGTCGACGAGACGCCCTTCTACGCCGAGAGCGGCGGCCAAGTCGGCGACCGCGGCGTGATCGAGAGCGACGCCGCGCGCATCGAGATCACCGACACGCAGCGCCCGAGCGGCCAGCTCGTGATGCACCGCGGCCGCGTCGCGCGCGGCACGCTGCGCGCGGGCGACGCGGTGCGCCTCGCGGTCGACGCCGAAGCGCGCGCGGCCACGGTCCGGAATCACTCGGGCACGCATCTCCTTCACGCGGCGCTGCGCGAAGTCGTGGGTCCGCAGGCGATGCAGAAGGGCTCGCTCGTCGCGCCCGATCGCCTGCGCTTCGACTTCACGAACGACGCGCCGCTGAGCGAGGTGGAGATCGAGCGCATCGAGGATCTCGTGAATCGCTGGATCGAGGCGAATGACGGCGGGCGCACACGGCAGATGGCGTACAAGGAGGCCATCGCGGCCGGCGCCATGGCGCTGTTCGAGGAGAAGTACGGCGACGAGGTGCGCGTCGTGTCTTTCGGCGGCGTCTCGACCGAGCTGTGCGGCGGCACGCATGCGAAGGCGACGGGCGACATCGGGCTGCTGAAGATCATCAGCGAGTCCGGCATCGCCGCGGGGGTTCGGCGCATCGAGGCGCTGACGGGCCTCGGCGCCCTCGCGCACCTGCGCGCGCAAGAGAAGAAGCTGCGGCGCGTGAGCGAGGCGCTGAAGGTGCCGGCGGATCAGGTGGGCGATCGCGTCGAGAAGCTGCTCGACGAGCGCAAGGCGGCGGAGAAGCAGATCGCGGAGCTGAAGCGCGCGCAGTTCTCGGGCGGCGCGCAGAGCGCGGCGCAGACGCGCGAGATCGCCGGCGTGCAGGTGCTCGTGCGCCGCGCGGACGGCCTCGGCGGGAACGATCTGCGCGGGCTCGTCGACGATCTGCGCGGGCAAGTGAAGAGCGGGATCGTGCTCGTCGCTTCGAGCGAAGAGGGCAAGGTGGCGCTCGCGCTCGGCGTGAGCCCCGATCTCAAGGACAAGCTCAAGGCCGGCGACCTCGTGCGCGAGATCAGCGCGGTGGTCGGCGGCAAGGGCGGTGGGCGGCCCGACTTCGCGCAGGGCGGCGGCACCGACGCCGCGAAGCTCGATGCCGCGATCGAGCGCCTCTTCGCGCTCGTGGGCGAGGCGCGCGCCTAGAACCCGTCTCAGAATTCCGGACCGAGCCCGGCGCGCGGGTTTGGCCGGCTGGCGAGGCGCGCGAGCGAAGGCGTATCAAAAGATACTTCGAGCGAAGCGCAAGCGGAGCGCGCAGCGAGCCGGAGGCGAGCGGAGTCGAAAGCGAGAGCAAGCCAGCCGGGCAAAGACGCGCGCCCGGCGAAGGGAGGAATTTTGAGCCGGGTTCCGGTGCGGCCGTTCGTCGCTAGTCCGTTCGCGCCGCGGCGCAGGCGGACGCGCGTCGTGCGCGTGGGCGACGTCGCAATCGGCGGCGCGAATCCGATTCGCGTGCAGTCGATGACGACGACCGACACGCTCGACACGCGCGCCACCGCAGACCAGAGCGAGCGCCTTGCCGCCGCGGGCTGCGAGATCGTGCGCATCACCGCGCCGAGCATTCGCGACGCCGAGAACCTCGCGCAGATCAAGGCGGAGTTGTTACGGCGCGGCGTGCGCGTGCCGCTCGTCGCGGACATCCACTTCACGCCGAACGCGGCGATGGAAGCGGCGCTGCACGTCGAGAAGGTGCGCGTCAACCCCGGCAACTACGCCGACAAGAAGCGCTTCGAGACGCGCGAGTACAGCGACGCCGAGTACGCAGAGGAAGTCGAGCGCGTGCAGGCGCGCTTCCGGCCGCTCGTGCAGCGGCTCAAGCAGCACGGCCGCGCGCTGCGCATCGGCACGAATCACGGCTCGCTCAGCGACCGCATCCTGAACCGCTTCGGCGACACGCCGGCCGGCATGGTCGAGAGCGCGCTCGAGTTCCTCGATGTATGCGAGGACGAGACTTACTTCGACGTGATCTTCTCGATGAAGGCGAGCAACGCGCAGGTCGCGATTCAGGCGTATCGCCTCCTCGCCGCCCGGTTCGAGGAGCGCGCGCGAAAGCGAGGCGCTGCGCCGTGGGAGGACGCGTCGTATCCGTTCCACGTGGGCGTGACGGAGGCCGGCGACGGCGACGACGGGCGCGTGAAGAGCGCGATCGGCATCGGCGCGCTGCTCGAAGACGGCCTCGGCGACACGATTCGCGTGTCGCTCACCGAGGATCCCGTGAAGGAGATCCCCGTCGCGCGTGCGCTGGCTGCGAGATACGACGCGCGCTGGCGGCAGGAGGGGGGCAATCCGGGCCCGAGCGAAATCGCCCCTCCTCTTGTGTTCACTCCCGACCCGTATGCGCACGCGCGCCGCGCCACGCGCGCCGCCCACGACTTCGGCGCGGCGCAGCCCGTGCGCGTGCTCGCCTCGCTCGGCCCCGCGCCGTGGGGCGCAGACGCGGTGGCGAACGAAATCGCGCGCGAGCTCGCGCAGCTCGGCGACGTCGCGTGCGAGGGCCTCGCGCTCGAGGTGCGCGACGCTGCCGAGCTCGCGCGCGCCGCGGCGTTCGCTGCGGCGCTCGCGAAGCGCGGCATCGCGACGCCGCTCGCGCTCGAGCTGCCTGCGCGCGAAGCCAGCGCGCTGCTCGCCGCGCGCGGCGAAGCGCTCACCGCGGCGCGCGTCGTGCTCACGCTGCGCGCCGATGACACACCGCCGCCTGTCGCAGGAGCGGAGTGGCACCTCGTCGCGGGAGCCGACGAGCTCGCGCCGCTGCTCGCTCGTGCGCTCGCGTCCGGCGCCGTGCCCGCCGCGTTCTCGGTGACGAGCGCGCTGCCCACGCACGCCGTGCGCATCGTCGCCGCGGAGCTCGCGCGGCTCGGCTACGGCGACGTTCCGCTCGTGCTGCGCCATCGCAGCGATCCCTTCGCGCCCGCGGAGTCCGCGCTGCTCGCAGCCGCCACCGATCTCGGCGCGCCGCTCTGCGACGGCCTCGGCGACGCCGTAGTGCTCGGCGGAATGGGGTCACTCTCGCGCGACGTCGCGCTCGCCTACCGCATTCTGCAAGGCGCGCGGCTGCGCACCTCGTGGACCGAGTTCATCTCCTGCCCGAGCTGCGGGCGCACGCTCTTCGACCTCGAGGAGACGACGGCGCGCATCAAGACGCGCACCGCGCATCTGCCGGGCCTCAAGATCGCCGTGATGGGCTGCATCGTGAACGGCCCCGGCGAGATGGCCGACGCCGACTTCGGCTACGTCGGCTCCGGCCCTAACAAGGTGAATCTCTACGTCGGCCACGAGTGCGTGGTGAGGAACGTGCCCGAGGCGGAGGCGCCCGAGCGGCTGGTCGAGCTGATCAAGGAGCACGGGAGATGGACGGAGCCGCGCGGCTGAAGCCGCGCTAGACGCTCACCTCGTCGCCCGCGCCCGCACTGAAGTCGTACTCGTATCGGGTGTCGACCTCGTCGTCGGCAGGCGGCTCCGCTTCCTCGAACGGCGCCTCGTCCTCAGGCGCGAAGTCGTCGCTCGGTGGTGGCGCGGCGACGTCGGGCAGCTCGCCTGCGAGGGAGCGCGCTTCGGCGAGCAGCTCGATCGAGCGGCTGCCCGCGAGCACATCGTGGTCCGCGCCGACGAAGGCGGTGAAGCCGACCAGTGCGAGGCCGACCAGCAGTGCGCCTTCGGCGCCGCCCAGCGCGCCGCCTAACAAACGGTCGAGCAAGCCGAGGCTGGTGGCATGCACGCGCTTACGCACGAAGCCGCCGACCGCGACGACCACGAGCATCGCGCCGAGGCCGACGAGCAAGCCGCCCGCGATCGATGCTTGTCGCTGCGAGAGCTCGAGCCCGAAGGGCGCGCTGCCCATCAGCCAGGCTGCGGTGGGGTCGGTCCAGAGTCGCACTGCGACGAACGCCGCCGCGAGCGCCGCGAGGGAGAAGGCCTCGCGAAGTAGACCGATCCAGAGGCCGCGGAGCATCGCGAGCGTGACGACGCCGAGCGCGACGCGATCGATCCAACCCAGCTCAGCGAGCCAGCGCACGAACTCGTTCTCGGTGAGAGCTTCCACGGCGCGGCGCAGTCTATCAGTGGAGTTTTCGGCTTCGACTCGCAGGAGTCAGTGAGCGGAGCCCCCAGGCCCTGTTGCCTGTGACGTGGGCGGCGAGCGCCGTGTTCACGCGTCATGCTGGGCGCCACATGTACGACGCGATTCTGATCGGTGGCGGGCACAACGGGCTCACGGCGGCGGCCTATCTCGCGCGCGCAGGTCTGCGCGTGATCGTGCTGGAACGGCGCGAGATTCTGGGCGGCACCTGCGTGACGGAGGAGCTCTGGCCGGGCTTCAAGATCTCGCGCGCGGCGTACGTCGCGGGCTTGTTACGGCCCGCCGTGGTCGAGGAGCTCGGCCTCCTGCGCCGCGGCCTGAAGCTCCTGCCGCGGCGGCCTTCGTCTTGGACGCCCGACGCGAACGGACCGGGCCTGCTGTTCGGCCGCGACGAGGCCGCGAACCTCGCGCAGATCCGGCACTACTCGCCGCGCGACGCCGAGCGCATGCCCGCGTACGAGCGCGTGATCGACCGCGCTGCGCGCGTGATCGAGCCGCTGCTCGACGCGCCGCCCTTCGATCCCGCGCATCCGCGCCTCGCCGATCTCGGGCCGCTGCTGAAGGCGCTGCGCGCAGGGATCGCGCTGCGCAGCGATCTCACCGAGGCGCTCGCACTGGTGCTCGGCTCCGCCACGAACGGGATCAATCGCTGGTTCGAGAGCGAGCCGCTGCGCTCGACGCTCGCGACCGATGCACTGATCGGCGCGCACGCGGGGCCGTCGACGCCCGGCACGGGCTACGTGCTGTTCCACCACCTGATGGGCGACACCGGCGGCGCGCGCGGCGTGTGGGCCTACGTCGAAGGCGGCATGGGCGGACTCAGCGCGGCGCTCGCCGACGCCGCGCGCGAAGCCGGCGCCGAGATCCGCACGAACGCGGAGGTGCGGCGCATCGGGCTGCGGGGCGGGCGCGCGTGCGCGGTAGAGCTCGCGGACGGCGCCTCGCTCGAAGCGCGCGCGATCGTGTCGTCGATCGACCCGTACCACACGCTCCAGCTGTTAGGGCGCGAGCACGCACCCGCGGAGTTCGCCAGCACGGTCGACGCGACCGACTTCCGCAGCCCCGTCGTGAAGATCAACCTCGCGCTCGACTCGCTGCCCGTGTTCCACGCCTGCCCCGACGTGCGCGAGCCGGGGCCGTGGCACCAGGGCACGATCCACCTCGGCGCGGGCACGATGGACGAGCTCGACGCCTCGTTCTCCGCGGCGGAGCGCGGCGAGCTGCCCGAGAAGCCGATGATCGAGCTCACCGTGCCGAGCGCGGTCGACCCGACGCTCGCGCCGCGCGGCAAGTACGTCGCCTCGCTGTTCGTGCAGCACGCGCCGCCGCGGGCCACGGCGGAGTTCTGGGAAAAGAACCGCGAGCGCTTCGCCGACCGCGTGCTCGCCTGCATCGACGAGCTCTCGCCCGGCTTCTCGCGCCGCGTGGTCCACCGAGACGTGCTGACGCCCCTCGACCTCGAGCGGGTGTTCGGCATTCGCGGCGGCAACATCTTCCACGGCGCGATGACGCTCGACCGGCTAGGGCCGATGCGTCCCGCGCCCGGATGGTCCCGCTACGCGACGCCGCTGCCCGGATTTTTCCTGTGCGGCGCCGCCACGCACCCCGGCGGCGGCGTGATGGGCGCATGCGGGCGCAACGCAGCGAAGGTGATCGCGGAGTCGCTGCGCGCGGAACGCTGAGGCCGGCTGGCGCGGGGCACTACGCCGGCTGCGAGAAGCACAGCCGGTACCCGTCGAGATCGCGCACCACGAACTCGACGCGGCCCCATGGCTTCCGCGCAATCGCGTCGACCACGTCGGCGCCGCGGCTCGCGAGCTCTTCGTGCAGCGCGCGCACGTCGTCCACCTCGACGAAGCCATCGAGATGTTCCCCCGCAGCGCGATGCTCGCGCTCGCCGGCGAGCCTCGGCGCGCACTTCAGGTGGATCGTCGCGCCGTCGCGCGAGACGCTCGCGTAGAAGCCTTCGTACACGAAGTCGGCGTGGAAGCCGAGGCGCTGCTCGTAGTGGGCGATCGCGGCGGCGAGGTCGTCGACGAGGAGCTGCGGCGAGATCGCGCGCAGCGTTGCCATCTACTTCTGCGTCATGCGCAGGTACATGCGCACGTCTTCACGCGAGGCGTCGCGCGCGAGCACGGCGTTCCACTCGGCGATGGCTTCAGTGGTACGGCCGAGCGTGAAGTAGGTGAGGCCGAGCTGAACGCTCGCGTCGGCGTATGCGGGGTTCGCGCGCTGCACGCGGCGCAGCTCGGCGATCGACTGCGCGGCGAGGCCCGCCTCGCGGAGCACCGCGCCGAGGCGGCAGCGGATGTCGAGGAATGTGGGCGAGCGCTCGAGCGCCTTCTTGTACTCGCCGATCGCGGCGCGCAGGTCACCGCTCTCGCGGTAGGCGTCGCCGAGCGCGGCGTGCAGATTCGCGAGCTTGCCGCGCGTCGTGCCATCGAGCGCTTCGAGCGCCGGTGCCGAGTGCGACTTCGCGCGCTCGGCGATCTCTCGCGCGCGCTCGAACTGGCCGCTGCGCTCGTACACGCTGCCGAGCGCGAGCGCGCACTCGGCGTAGGCGGGATTGATCTCGAGGGCGCGCTCGAAGGCGCTCGTCGCTTCGGGCAGCCGGCCGCCGCGCTCGTGCACGAGGCCGACGAGGTAGTGCCGTCGGCGTAGCCGGGATTCGTCGCGAGCACGCGCTCGAACGTCGCGAGCGCGCCGTCGGCGTCGCCGGCGTCGAGCAGCGCGCGACCGCGACTCAGCGCAGCGCGCGATTCCGGAAGCATCGCCTGCGTACGCGTCACGCCCGAGCCTCGCTGCGCGCTTCGCTGCCGCGTTGGCCTTCGCTCGCTGCGCCTCGCTGCGCGCTCCGCTTGCGCCGTTGGCCTCGCTCGATTGCACCGCGCCGCGCGCTCCGCTTGCCAGTCGTTACTGCGCGCTGGGGATTTGGTCTCGCGCCTGCTCGGCGACGTTGCTGGCGGGGTAGTTGTCGAGGATCACCTCGAACAGCTGCTGCGCGTCGTCGTCGCGGTTCATGCGGCGGTAGGCGATGCCGAGCTTGTAGAGCGCTTCAGCGTCGAGGCCGAGGCCGGGGAACTCGTCGATCACCGACTGATACCGGTTCGCCGCGCTCTGATACTCCTCGCGGTCGAAGTAGAAGTCGCCCACGATCAGCGCCTGCTTCGCGAGCTTGCGGCGCAGCTTCTTCCAGAGCTCCTCGGCCTCCGCCGTCTCCGGCGCGTTCGGGTAGCGCAGGATCAGCTGATCGAGCGCGGCCACCGCCTCGCGCGTCTGCGTCTGGTCGCGCACCGACTTCTCAGACTGGCGCTCGTGGCAGAGCGCGGTGCGCAGCATGGTGTACGGCACCTTCTCGTGATCGGGGTGCAGCTGCGCGAAGTCGCGGTAGTAGCCGAGCGCTTCTTCCCAGCGGCTCTGCGCGAAGTGCGCGTCGGCGATGCGCAGCTCGGCGAGCACGGCGTATTCGCTGTAGGGGTAGTTGTCGATGATGTCCTGGAACTGGTCGATCGCGTCCTGGTAGTTCGCGAAGTTCACGCCGAGGATCGACCGGTCGTGTTCGAGCATCGCCACGCCTTGCTCGTAGAGCCGATCGGCCGAAGGCACTTCGCTGATCTCGTCGACGCCACTCGACGCGCAACCTGCGAGCAAAGCGACGAAAGCGAGGGCGGTGAGCAGCGCGGATCGGGACATCGCGATCTCCTCGGTGGAAGCGCCGCCACCCTACAAGAGCCGGCTACGCGGAGAAAGCGCTAGTTGCGGGGGAGCGGCGAGACCCGGCGGCAAATCAGCCGCGCCGCACAGCGTCGTCGGCTGTTTTCGCCTTGAATGGCGCCTGGAGCGACCTCGAGCAAGCGCCTAGATTGCGCGCCTTTCCGGAGGACCCCCGTGCAAGAGCACGCCACGAAGTTTCGCCTCGATCGCCGTCTCGCCGCACGCCGCGGCTGGATCGCGCAGGATCAGCTCGACAAGGAGCTGAACACGCTGCCCGATGTGGGGGACAAGGGCGAGATCGTCGAGTCGCCGCAGCAGCCGGCGGGGGACGCGGCACCCGCGGAGGGCGGCGGCGAGTAGCCGCGCGGGGGCGTGCTCAAGTCGCGCTTCGGCATCGAGCTCGACGCGACGCTCCGCCGCGCGCTGCCGTTCCTGTTTCACCCGCGCGTTCACCCGAACGCGCTCACGCTGCTCGGCGCGGCGATCTCGCTGCTCGCGGCTGCCGACTTCGCGGCGGGCGAGCTGCGGCGCGGCGCCGCGCTGGCCGCGGTCGGTGGTGTGTTCGATCTCGTCGACGGCGTCGTCGCGCGCGCACAGGGCAGGGCGACGCGCTTCGGCGCGTTTCTCGATTCCACGCTCGATCGCCTCGTCGACGTCGCGCTGCTGCTCGGCCTCGCCCTTCACTACGCCGAGAGCGGAGAGCGCGCCTGGGCGTGGGTCGCGGGCGCGGCGACGGCCGGCAGCGTGCTCACGTCGTATGCGAAGGCGCGCGCCGAGCTCTGGCTGCGCGACTTCTCGGGCGGCTGGCTCGAGCGCGCCGAGCGCATCCTGCTGCTGATCGCGGGCGGCCTGCTCGGGCTGATGAAGCCGGCGCTCGCGATCGTCGCGATCGGGAGCGTGGCGACCGCCGTGCAGCGCATCATCATCGCGAAACGAAGACTGGAGGCCGAGCCATGAGCGACACACGCGGATTCACGGTCGTGGGGAACGAGGAGCGCCCGGCGGACGCGCTGCCGAAGCCGGACTTCTCCGGCTTCCTGATCTCGCTCGGCACTTCCGCATTCGTGCACCTCGGCCTGATCGCAGATCCCGAGAGCGGAGAGAAGCGCGCGCCGAACGTTCCGCTCGCGCGGCAGACGATCGACATGATCGAGCTGCTCGAAGAGAAGACGCGCGGGAACCTGACGGGCGAGGAGGCGACGCTGCTGCGCAATCTGCTGACGGACCTGCGCATGCGCTTCGTCGAGGTGGCGCGGGGCGCGGCGAAGAAGTGACGCGCGCCGAGCTGCGCGCGCCCGCGAAGCTGAATCTCGGGCTGCGCATCACGGGGCGGCGGGCGGACGGGTATCACGAGCTCGAGAGCCTGTTCGTCCCGATCGCGCTCGCAGACACGCTGCGCGTCGAGCTGAGCGGCGCTCCCGGCGTCCGGCTTCGCGTTTCGGGGGACGCCGCCGTCGGCGTGCCCGAGGACACGCGCAATCTCGCCTGGCGGGCGGCCGAGGCGTTCGCGCGCGAGGCGAAGCTCGGAACCGGCGTCTCGCTCGCGCTGGAGAAGCGCGTGCCCTCGCCGGCAGGCCTCGGGGGCGGATCCAGCGACGCGGGGGCGGTGCTGCGAGCGCTCTCGCGACTCACGGGCAGCCCGGTTGCGCCCCCTCGGCTGGCGGAGATCGCACTCGCGCTCGGCGCCGACGTGCCGTTCTTCCTCGATCCCCGGCCGGCGCTCGTGGAGGGAATCGGCGAGCGCGTCCTGCCCGTCTCCGGCGTCCCCGAGCTGCCGGTGCTCCTCGCGCATCCCGGGTTCGGGCTCGAAACACGGGCCGTGTATGCCGCTTTCGACGCCCAGAGTTCGTTGACTGCCCAAAACCACCCCCTTACCTTGCGCGCCCTTCTCGCCCTTGGTGAGGAGGCGGGCGCCGTCGAGGCGCGCTTTCCGAGCGACGACGCCCGGTTGCGCGAGCTGGTCGCAAACGACCTCGAGCCGGCTGCCACCCGCCTTCGCCCCGAGGTCGCGAAGCTGCGAGAGGAGCTTTCACGAACCGGCGCGCGCGCGGTCGGAATGTCCGGCAGCGGCCCCACGCTGTACGCGATCTACGCGAGCGAAGCCGCCGCGCGGATCGCCGAGCCACAAGTCGCCGCAACCGGCGCGCGCACCTGGCTGACGAGAACGCTCACGAGCGGCACCGAACAACTCGAACCACGCGAAAGAGACAGAGCCTCCGAGTAACGATCGACCCCAAAGGCCGTCGCAAACGCAAGCGATCCGAGCGGCGCAGCCGCTCAGATCGCGCGCAGCGAGCCGGGCAGCTCGCGGTGCCACGTGGCAAGGCCAACGAGGCGAGCGAAGCTCGAAGAAAGCTTGGGGCGTCGCCAAATGGTAAGGCAGCGGCCTTTGGAGCCGCCTATTGCAGGTTCGAGTCCTGCCGCCCCAGCCAAGTTTTTTCCGCGAGCTCCCTAATCACTCAGCAATCAGCTTCGAAGACTGGAGAACGACCGTGGCAGAGAACGCACTCAGCGCCGAATCCCGCGAAGGCACCGGCAAGGGCGTCGCCCGCAAGCTGCGCCAGAAGGGCCAGATTCCGGCGGTGATCTACGGCCGCAAGCGCGCCGCGCAGTCCATCATCGTGAACCCCGACGCGCTGCGGAAGCTGCTGCGCGGCGAGGCGGGCCTGAACACGCTGATCGACCTCACCCTCGCCGGCGCCACGAGCACCGTCCTCGTGAAGGGCCTCGAGCGCGACCCGGTGCGCGGGACGTACCTGCACGCGGACTTCTACGAAGTCGACCTCACGCAGAAGGTCACGGTGTCGGTGCCGGTGCACCTCGTCGGCAAGGCCGCCGGCATCGAAATGGGCGGCATTCTCGATCACCCGCTGCGCGAGCTCTCGATCGAGTGCTTGCCGCGCGAGATCCCGAAGAGCATCGATGTCGACGTGACGAGCCTCAACGTCAACGAGTCGATCCACGTGAGCGACCTGAAGCTCGCGGCGGGCCTCACGATCAAGACCGACGGATCGCTCGCGGTTGCATCGGTGGTTCTGCCCCAGGCTGAGGAAGCGGCGGCAGCGGAGACGACCGAGGTTGCGGCCGAAGGCGAGGCGGCGGCGGCGGCGCCCGCTGCGGACGCGGCGAAGGGCGACGCGAAGGCGGCTCCCGCGAAGGCGGACGCCAAACCCGACAAGGGCGGCGACAAGAAGAAGTAAGCGGCGAGCAGCGCGCTCGGAGCCCGCTCGTGAAGCTGATCGTCGGCCTCGGCAACCCCGGGCCGCGCTACGCGCTCACGCGCCACAACATCGGCGCGCGCGTCGTGGGCGCGCTCGCCGCGGAGCTGCGCGTTCCGCTCGCGGAGGAGCGCTTCTTCGGGCGCTTCGGCGCGGGCGAGATCGCGGGCGAACGGGTGGGGTTGTTATTGCCCGAGACCTGGATGAACGCGTCTGGGGGCAGTGTCGCGGAGGCAGTCGCGGAGCTGCCGATCGAAGACGTCTCGCGCGATCTGATCGTCGCGCTCGACGACGTCGACCTGCCGTTCGGGCGCCTGCGCCTGCGTGCCCGCGGCAGCAGCGGCGGACAGCGCGGCCTCGCGGACGTGCTCGCGGTGCTCGCGCGCGAAGACGTGCCGCGCCTGCGCATCGGTGTGGGGCGCAGCGCCGAGCCGGCGCGCGACACGAAGGACTACGTGCTCGATGCGTTCAGCCCCGAGGAGAACGCCGTGCTGCCTGCGCTGATCGCGCGCGCCGGCGACGCGCTGCGCTGCTTCGCGACGGCGGGCATCGCCGAGGCGGCGAATCGCTTCAACGGGGTGGGGCCGCCGACCTGACCGACGAGGCCAGGATTGGCTGGGCTATGGCCTGGGCAATTCCTGACTTCGATTCCGGATTCGTCACGATTGTTCGGCTGGTGGCCTGGGTCTAGTCTCCCTGGCGATGCACCTCGACCTTCAGCGCGACGACGCCTCTGGGCGCAGTAGCGAGCCGGTTTACCGGCAGATCGCTGCGCAGATCCGTGCGCGCGTAGATCGCGGCGAGCTCGCCGAGGGCGACCGGCTGCCACCGATCCGCGAGCTCGCAGCGCAGCTGCGCGTCAATCGCGAGACGGTGAGCAGCGCGTACGAAGAGCTCGCCGCGCAGGGCGTGGTCGACGCGCACGTCGGGCGCGGCACGTTCGTGCGCGGGCGCCGGCCGCGCGCGCTCGCGCCTGTCGCGCCGGCGCCCGCGCCGCTCTCGGCGCGCGCCGAGCGGCTGCTCGAGTTCGAGCGCTCGCGCGTGAGCTACGGCGCCGGCCGCGGTGCGATTCGCCTGCACGCGCTGAAGCCCGACCCGCGCCACTACCCGCTCGATGCGTTTCGCCGCTCGCTCGCGCGCGTGCTCTCGGAGCTCGGCGGCGAGGTGCTCGATTACGGAGACCCGCAGGGTTATCAGGGCCTGCGCGCCGCGATCGCGGAGCGCTTGCGCGCGAACGGCGTCGTCGTGGGCGCGGAGTCGCTCGTGCTGTGCCAGGGCGCGAGCCAGGGCATCGAGCTCGTGCTGCGCCTGTTCGCCGATCCCGGCGATGCGATCGCGGTCGAGGAGCCGACGTATCCGAATGCGCTCGCGGCGATGGCGGCGCTCGGCCTCCGCACGGCGCCGGTGCCGATGCGCAAGGGCGGCGCGTGCCTCGACACGCTCGACCGCGCGCTGGCGCGCCCCGACGTGAAGGCGCTCTACACCATCCCGACCTTCCACAATCCGCTCGGCCTGACTACTTCGCTCGAGCACCGGCGCGAGCTACTCGCGATCGCGGCACGCCACGGCAAGGCCGTGATCGAAGACGCCTACGAGATGGACCTGCGCTACGCGGGCAAGCACGTGCCTTCGCTCGCAGGGCTCGACGACGAGGGACAGGTGGTGCAGCTGCTCTCGTTCTCGAAGTCGCTGTTCCCGGGCGTGCGCATCGGGGCGGTGGTCGCGCGTGGGCGCCACGTCGACGCGCTGCTCGCGCTGCGCCACGCCGCGGATCTCGGCGGTGCGCTGCCGCTGCAGGCCGCGCTCGCGGACTTCATGAACACGGGGGCGTACGAGCGGCACCTCGGGAGCCAACGCAAGCGCCTGCGCGCGCGGCGCGACGCGCTCGTCGCCGCGCTGAAGCGCGAGATGCCGGAAGGCGCGACGTGGGCGGAGCCCGAGGGCGGGCTCCAGCTTTGGCTCGAGCTGCCCGAGCCGCTCGACTCGCGCGAGCTCTACGCCGACGCGATGCGCGCGGGCGTGCTCGTATCGCCCGGCTTCCAGTTCAACTGCGACGGCCGGCCCTCGCGCGGCTTCCGGCTCTCGATCGGATCCGTGAACGAGGAAGAGATCGCCGAGGGCATTGCGCGCTTCGGCAAAGTGATTCGCGAACGACTCGAGTCGGGCGACTCGGACGGGCGCGCGTCGATCCACATCTAGATCCCCTAACAAGTGCAAGGAGAGGCGATGAGCGAGGGCAAGCGCGAAGGCGCACAGTCGTACGAGCTCAAGGTCGGGCTCGCGGAGATGCTGAAGGGCGGCGTGATCATGGACGTGACCACGCCCGAGCAGGCGAAGGTCGCGGAGGATTCGGGCGCTGCCGCCGTGATGGCGCTCGAGCGCGTGCCGGCCGACATCCGCAAGGAAGGCGGCGTCGCGCGCATGGCGCAGATCGCGGTGATCGAGGGCATCCAGAAGGTTTGCTCGATCCCGGTGATGGCGAAGGTGCGCATCGGCCACTTCGTCGAGGCGCAGGTGCTCGACGCGCTCGGCGTCGACTTCATCGACGAGAGCGAAGTGCTGACGCCCGCGGACGAGGCGTTCCACGTCGACAAGCACGCGTTCCGCTCGCCGTTCGTGTGCGGCGCGCGCAACCTCGGCGAAGCGCTGCGCCGCATCGCGGAAGGCGCGGCGATGATTCGCACCAAGGGCGAGGCCGGCAGCGGAAACATCGTCGAGGCGGTGCGCCACCTGCGCCAGGTGAACGGCGACATCCGCGCGATCCAGGCGCTGCGCGGCGACGAGCTGTTCACCAAAGCGAAGGAGCTCGGCGCGCCGATCGACCTCGTGAAGTACGTGCACCAGCACGGGAAGCTGCCGGTGCCGAACTTCGCGGCTGGCGGCATCGCGACGCCGGCCGACGCCGCGCTCTGCATGTCGCTCGGCGCCGAGGCCGTGTTCGTGGGCTCGGGCATCTTCAAGAGCGACGACCCCGAGGCGCGAGCGCGCGCGATCGTGCACGCGACCACGCACTGGAAGGACGCGCACGAGGTGCTGAACGCGTCGCGCGGCCTGAAGGGCGCGATGGCGGGCCTCGAGATGTCGACGATTCCCGAGAGCGAGCGGCTCGCGAATCGCGGCTGGTAGTCCCCGACAAGCCCGCTCGAAAAAGCGGGCGGCTGCGTGGAGCTCGCGCAGCCGCCCGTCGCATTCGGAGCTCGCCATGTACGTCCCCGAGCACTTCGCCGCGACCGATCTCGCCGCGCTGCAGGCGCTCGTGCGCGCGCACGCGTTCGGGACGCTGATCACGGCGCGCGCGGGCGAGGCGCCGTTCGCGACGCACTTGCCGCTCGCGCTCGACGCTGCGCGCGGCGAGCTGGGGACGCTCATCGGACACGTCGCGCGCGCGAACGGCCAGTGGCGTGCGTTCGACGGCGAGACGCAGGCCCTCGCGGTGTTCAACAGGCCGCACGCGTACGTGTCGGCGCGCTGGTACCCCAGCGCGAAGCAGGTGCCGACGTGGAACTACGTGGCGGTGCATGCGAGCGGGCGCCCGCGCGTGATCGACGACCCCGCGCGCAAGTTCGAGCTGCTGCGCGCGCTGATGCTCGAGCACGAGGGCGCACTGCCCGAGCCGGCGCGCGCGCTCGGCAAGGGACCGCGCGACTTCGCGGACATCCCGTTCGCGCATCTCGACAAGTTGTTGCGGGGGATCGTGGCGTTCGAGCTGCCGATCGAGCGCATCGAAGGCAAGCGCAAGCTCTCGCAAAACAAGAAGCTCAGCGAGCGGCGCGCGCTGATCGCGGGCCTCGAGGCGACGGGCGCTGCCGACGCGCGCGCGATCGCGGCGCTGATGCGCGTCGAGCTCGCCGCCGAGGAGCCTGCGTGAAGCGCGTCGGCGTGCTCGCGATTCAGGGCGACTACGAGGCGCACGCGAAGGCGCTCGCTCGCGCGGGCGCGGAGGCCGAGCTCGTGCTTTGGCCCAAGCAGCTCGCGGCGCTCGACGCGCTGATCCTGCCGGGCGGCGAGAGCACGACCATCGCGAAGGGCCTCGCGCGCCTCGCGCTCTACGAGCCGCTGCGCGAGCGCATCCGCGAGGGCATGCCGGTGCTCGGGACCTGCGCGGGCGCGATCCTGCTGGCCGCGCGCGTCGAGAACCGCCCAGTCGAGACGCTCGGCGTGCTCGACGCGACCGCCGTCCGCAACGCCTATGGCACCCAGGTCGACTCCTTCGCCGCGCCGGTGGACGCGGGCGCCGCCCCCGCGCTCGCGGGCCTGCGCTGCGTCTTCATCCGCGCCCCGCGGCTGAAGGACCTCGGCCCCGAGGTCGAGGTGCTGGCCCGCGTCGATGGGGCGCCGGTACTCGTGCGCCAGGGCAACGTGTTCGCGGCGACGTTCCACTCCGAGATCACGCGGGACGACCGCGTGCACCGTCTGCTGATCGAGGCGGCAGCAACGCGAGAGGAGCGTCAGACGCCTCGATGACGTTCGGGGGAGCCCGAGATTTCTCGTCGGCCTGCCTTCCTTCCCCGAGCCGCCTCTGCTAAATCGCCGCGTCTTCTCGGTCCCGGTTCGTGCGGCCACCCGCGGCGCGCGCGAGGTCTCCGGGGCCCGGCCTACGGGCCGCCCACGAGAAGGAGGATGAAATGCGGGAATACGAGACGACTTTCGTCGTGCAGCCGGAAATTTCGGACGAGGGCTGCACCGACCTTTGCAACCGCGTGAACGCGGTGCTGGAGCGCGCGGGCGGCGTGCCGCTGCTCCACGACGACCAGGGCAAGCGGCGCCTGGCGTACGACATCCGCAAGTTCCAGAAGGGCCGCTACGTCACGGCCTACTACCTCGATGTCGAGGGCAAGGGCGTCGCCGAGATCGAGCGCCTGCTGCGCATCGAGGAGTCGATTCTGCGCTTCCTCACCGTGCTGCGGCCCGGCGAGGTGACCGACATCGAGAAGCGCAAGGTCGAGGCGGCGGAAGAGCAGCGGGTTCGCGCCGAGCGCGCTCGCGAGCGCGCCGCGCGCGAGGCGGAAGAGGAGCGGATGCGCGCGCAGATGCGCGATGACGACCGCGACCGGGATCGCGACCGCGACCGCGACGACGACATGGGAGACGACGAATGAGCGAGGCAGGCGCACCCGGCGGCTTCGGCGGCGGCGGTGGTTTCGGCGGCGGCCCGCGCGGACCGCGGCGTGACTTCGATCGAGGCGGCCGTGGCCGCGACGATCGCGAGCCGCGCGGCCCGATGAGCGTGAAGGCGCGGCTGCGCGCCAAGGCGCGCAAGAAGGCGCGCAAGGCAGCCAAGAAGAAGGGCAGCTTCAATCGCAAGAAGGTCTGCCGCTTCTGCGCCGAGCCGCGTACGGGCATCGACTACAAGGATCCGAAGGGCCTGCGTTACTTCGTGACCGAGACGGGCAAGCTGATCCCGTCGCGGATCTCGGGCAACTGCGCGAGCCACCAGCGCGAGATCGCCGTCGCGATCAAGCGCGCGCGGCACCTCGCGCTGCTGCCCTTCGCGTCGCAGCACGCGGGCTGAGGAGTAGGGCCATGGCTCAGGTGAAAATCATCCTCCGCGAGGACGTGCACGGCCTCGGGCATGCCGGCACCGTCGTCTCCGTTCGCCCCGGCTACGCGCGCAACTTCTTGCTCCCCGAAGGCAAGGCGGTGCTCGCGACCGAGGCCGGCGTCAAGGAGCTGGAGCATCACAAGCGCGCGATCGCCGAGAAGATCGCGAAGGAGATGAAGGGCCACGCTGGCGTGAAGGCGCGGCTCGAGAGCCTCAAGCTCGCCATCTCCGTGCAGGTGGGCGAAGAGGGCAAGCTGTTCGGCTCGGTCACCGCGCGCGAGATAGCGGACCTGATCGCCGCGCAGGGCGTCGAGATCGACCGCCGCAAGATCGACCTGCGCGACCCGATCAAGGAGGCCGGCACGCACACCGTGCCGGTGCGCCTGCACCGCGAGGTGATCGCGAACCTGAAGCTCGAGGTGACCGCAGCGAATCCTCCCGGCGAGGAAGCGGCGAAGGCGTAAGCGGCGTCACGAACTGAAGCGCGCCAAGTTCCGTCGGAGCTTGGCGCGTTTTCCGTTTCGAGCGCGTGCGCTGCGTGCGAACATGCGCGCCACGCGTGGGGTGAGGGGTGACGGTCAGCGACTACACGGCGACCTCTTCGGCTTCGGGTGGACGCCGCCGGCGAACCCGCGAGGCCGAGGCGCCCGCCGACGCGGCCGCGTTCGCCGGTCGCGTGCCGCCGAGCGATCTCGGCGCCGAGAAGGCCGTGCTGTCCTCGTTGTTGTTGGACGCGCGCGCGTTCCACGAGGTGCTGGTCGAGCTCTCCGGCGACGACTTCTACCACCCGGCGCATCAGCTGCTGTTTCGCGCGATGTCGACCGTGCACGACTCCGGGCGGCCCGTCGACCTAATCACTCTGGCCGAGCACCTGACGCAGCAGAAGCAGCTCGACGCCGTGGGCGGCCCGGTCGCGCTCGCCGAGATCGCGGACTACGCGGCCACCGCCGCGAACGTCGTGCACCACGCGCGCATCGTGCGCGACAAGGCGGTGAAGCGGCGGCTGATTCGCGTCGCGACGGAGATCGTCGAGACCGGCTACGACGAGGCCGAGACCGCGGACAAGCTGCTCGACTTCGCCGAGTCGAAGATCTTCGACGTCTCGAAGCAGCAGAGCCGCTCGACCTTCCAGAACGTGCACGACGAGATGCCCGGCGTGTTCGATTACGTCGAAGGCATCATGAACCGCGCCGGCGCGCTCTCGGGCCTGCCGACCGGCTACGACGACCTCGACGAGATGACCGGCGGCCTTCAGCCCGGCGAGCTGATCATCATCGCCGCGCGTCCGAGCATGGGGAAGACGGCGTTCGCGCTGAACATCGGGCGCAACGCCGCGGTCGATCACGGCAAGAAGGTCGCGGTCTTCTCGCTCGAAATGACGACCCGCAGCCTGATCATCCGCCTGCTGTCGTCCGAGGCGCGCATCGACTTCTCGAGCCTGCGCAAGGGTTTCCTGCCGATGGCCGACTACCGGCGCCTGCAGGAAGCCGCCGATCGCCTCTCGCACGCGAAGATCTGGATCGACGACTCGGGCTCCGCCTCGATCCTCGAGATCAAGGCGAAGAGCCGCCGCCTGCAGGCCGAGCACGGCCTCGACCTCGTCGTCGTCGACTACCTGCAGCTCGCCTCCGGCGACGGGCGCAAGGACCGCAAGGACCTCGAGATCGCCGAGATCAGCAAGGGCCTGAAGGCGCTCGCGAAGGAGCTCTCGATCCCGGTCGTCGCGCTCTCGCAGCTGAACCGCGGCCCCGAGCAGCGCGACCCCGACAAGCGGCGGCCGATGATGGGCGATCTGCGCGAGTGCGTGACCGGAGACACGCGCGTGTGGCTCGCCGACGGCCGGCGCGTCCCGATTCGCGAGCTCGTCGGCGCGACGCCCGAGGTGTGGGCGCTCGACGAGCGCCAGCGCGTCGTTCGAGCACACGCGGACAAGGTGTGGCGCGTCGGCACGCGCCCCGTGTTGCGCTTGCAGCTCGCGAGTGGGCGCTCGATTCGCGCCACGGCGGAGCATCGCCTGCTCGCGGGCCAGGGCTGGGCGACCGTGTCGCAGCTCGCGGCGGGCGATCGCCTCGCGCTTTCGCGGCAGGTGCCGGCGCCCGCGACGCCGCAGCGCTGGCCCGAGCATTGGCTGGTATTGCTCGGTCACCTCGTCGGCGACGGCAGCTACCTGAAGCACCAGCCGCTGCGGTACACGACCGCATCCGAGGAGAACAGCGCGGCCGTCCGCGCGGCGGCCGAGGCGTTCGGCTCGCGCGTCACGCGCCATGCCGGCCGCGGCGCGTGGCATCAGCTCGTGATCGCGGGCAACGGCAATCGCTGGGCGCCTGCGGGCGTCGGCGCGTGGCTTAAGTCGCTCGGTGTGTTCGGGCAGCGCTCGCACGAGAAGCACCTTCCGGGCGAGGTGTTCACGCTCGCGGACGATCAGATCGCGCTGTTGTTACGGCACCTGTGGGCGACCGACGGATCGGTCACGCTACGAAAGACCGGTCGCGGCGCGCCGCGCGTTTACTTCTCGACGAGCAGCCGCGCGCTGGCCGAGGATGTCGCGGCGCTGCTGCTGCGCCTCGGCATCGTCGCGCGCATCCGCACGGTGCACTCGCAACGCGGTCGGCCCGTGCACACCGTCGACGTGAGCGGCGCAGCCGCGCAGCGGCGCTTCGCGGCGCGGGTCGGCGGTTTCGGCCCGCGCGCGGAGGCCGTGCGCGCGCTCGAGATGCAGCTCGCGCACGTCGAGGCGAACCCGAACGTCGACACGCTGCCGCTCGAGGTCTTCGCGCACGTGCGCGAGCGGATGCGCGCGCGTGGCGTCTCGACGCGCGCGATGGCGCAGCTGCGCGGCACCGCATACGGCGGCGCCGCGCACTTCCGCTTCGCGCCGAGCCGCGAGACGCTCGCGAGCTACGCCGAGCTGCTCGACTCGCGCGAGCTCGGAGTGTGGGCGGAGTCGGACGTGTTCTGGGACCGCGTCGTCGCGATCACGCCCGACGGCGAGGAGGACGTGTTCGATCTCACCGTGCCCGGCCCGTCGAACTGGCTCGCGGACGGCATCGTCACGCACAACTCCGGCGCGATCGAACAGGACGCAGATCTGATCGCCTTCATCTACCGCGACGTCGTCTACAACAAAGAGACCGACGATCCGCGCTGCGCGGAGATCATCATCGAGAAGCAGCGCAACGGGCCGACGGGCACGGTGAAGCTCGACTTCGACGGCAAGTACGCGCTGTTCGGCAGCCGCGCGAATCGCGATGCGCCGGGCGGGCCACCCGGAGGGTCGGGCTTCGTTCCGCCGGACGACAACGGCGGGAGCTTCGGCTCGTCGTTCGGCGAGGAGCCGCCGTTCTAGTGCGCTTGTTATTGCCGCGTGCGCTGCCGCGCGGAGGCACGATCGCGATTGCGGCGCCCGCGTTCTGGGTCGAGCCCGCGCGCGTGTACGCGATGGCGGAGAAGCTGCTCGCCGCCGGCTACCAGGTGACGTGGCGCGAGGACGTGTTCGCGCGCCAGGGCTATCTCGCCGGCAGCGCAAAGCGGCGCGCCGCGGAGCTGATGCAGTGGGTTCGCGACGACTCGGTGGACGCGATCCTGTGCGCGCGCGGCGGCTGGGGCTGCCACCACGTGATCCCGCGCCTCGACGCGCGCGCGTTCCGCAAGGCGCGCAAGCCGCTGATCGGCTTCAGCGACGTGACGACGCTGCTCGGCTGGCAGCGCGAAGTCGTGGGCCTCGCGGGCGTGCACGGTCCGATGTGCGTGCGCGACGACGGCATCGCGCCGAACGAGCTGCGCGCGCTGCTCGCACTCCTGCGCGGCGAGGCGCCGGCGCCGCTGCGCGGCCGCGGCGTGGTGCGCGGGCGCGCGGAAGGCGTGCTCGTCGGCGGCTCGCTCACGCTCGTCGCGGACTCGCTCGGCACGCCGTGGGAGATCGACACGCGCGGCGCGATTCTCTGCCTCGAAGAGATCGGCGAGAAGCCCTACGCGATCGACCGCCAGCTCTCGCACCTCCACGCCGCGGGCAAGCTCGAGCCCGCAGCGGGCTTCGCGATCGGCCACTTGATCGGCTGCGTCGACCCGAAGCGCGCGCGCCCGACGGCGATGCAAGTGATCCACGAAATCCTCGGCGCGCTGCGAAAACCGCTCGTCACCGGCTTGCGATTCGGACACGTCAGCCCGAACTTGCCCTGGCCCGTGGGCGTCCGCGGGCGGCTCGACGGCGGGAAGGGTGAGCTCGCCGCGCTGGGGCCAGCGACTGATTAGGGTGACGTGTGCGTGCTCCGGGAAAGCGAGAAGGGACGATGACGCAGCGACCGGACGCGGCTCGGGAAGCGCAAGCCGTCCAGCGGCGCGAGCGCCGCAGGCGGCGCGCAGCGAGCCGAAGGCGAGCGGAGAGTCGTAAAGGATGAGGCACGCGGCGATCCGGAAGAAGTTGCAAAGGGTCGATCGCGCGCTCGACAAGGCGATCGACGCGGCCGAGATCCCCGGCGCCGTCGTGCTCGCGCGCATGCAGCGCGAGGGCGAGACGCTCGAGCACTGCTCCGTGCGCGGCCTCGCGCTGTCGCGACCGGAGCGCATCCCGATGGCGCGCGAGACCGTGTTCGATCTCGCCTCGCTGACCAAGGTGCTCGCCACGACCACCGCGTTCATGCGCCTCGTCGAGGCCGGCGCCGTCGCGCTCGACGACCCCGTCGCGAAGGTGCTGCCGCACTTCGCCGAGCGCGAGAAGGAGGCGGTGACGTTCCGCCACCTGCTCACGCACAGCTCGGGCCTCAAGCCTCTGCGCGATTTCCACGAGCCGCTCGCCGAGCGCGAACGAAAGAGCGGCGAGCGCCTCTTGTGCACGCCCGCAGCGAAGGCTTGGGTGATCGAGAGCATCTGCCGCTCCGCGCTCGTGCACGCGCCGGGCGAGGCGGTGGTGTACGGCGATCTCGACTTCATCACGCTGGGCGCCGCGGTCGAGCAGCTCGTCGGGAAGCCCCTCGACGAGCACTGCGCCGAGACGATCTACGCGCCGCTCGGCCTGACCAGCATGCGCTTCCTGCCGCTGGCAGCGCCGATCGGCGATGCCGAGCGCCGCGGCATCGCGGCGACCGAGAACTGCCCGATTCGCGAGAAGATCCTGTGGGGCGAGGTGCACGATCCCAACGCGTGGACGATGGGCGGTGTCGCCGGCCATGCGGGCCTGTTCGCTTCCGCGGACGATGTGCTGAAGTTCGGGCAGACGCTGATCGACGTGTGGCACGGGCGCAGCGACGCGTTCCCGCGCGCGCGCCTCGCCGAGTTCGCGGCGAAGCAGAACATCCCGCCAGGCTCCGACTGGGCGCTCGGCTGGGACACGCCCGCCGCCCAAGGCTCGAGCGCGGGCCGCTACTTCTCGCGCAACTCGATCGGACATCTCGGCTTTACCGGCACGTCGATCTGGATCGACCTCGACGCCGAGTGCGTGGTCGTGATGCTCACGAACCGCATTCACCTCGTCGCCAAGCGCAGCAAGTTCGCGCTGCGCGCCGAGATCCACGACCTCGTCCGCGAAGCGTTCGCCGAGTAATCAGGGGATTTCGGTGCACGTCCACTTCATCGCGATCGCGGGCACCGCGATGGGCTCGCTCGCGGGGCTGCTGAAGTCGCGCGGGCACACGGTGACGGGCAGCGACGAGGGCGTGTATCCGCCGATGAGCACGTTCCTCGAGCGGCTCGGGATCCCCGTCACGATCGGCTTCAAGCCCGAGAACGTGCTCGCGCAGCGCCCCGATCTCGTCGTGATCGGCAACGCCGTGCACACGACCAACCCCGAGGCGAAAGCCGCGATCGACGCGGGCCTGCGCTACGCCTCGCTGCCCGACGCGCTCTACGAGCACGCGATTCGCGGCAAGCACTCCGTCGTGATCTGCGGCACGCACGGCAAGACCACGACCACGAGCATGGTCGCGACATTGTTGTTGGAGGCGGGCCGCGACCCGAGCCTGCTCGTCGGCGGCATCGCCGCGAACTTCGATGGCACCTTCCGCGACGGCGCGGGGCCGGAGTTCGTCGTCGAGGGCGACGAGTACGACACCGCGTTCTTCGACAAGACCCCGAAGTTCTTGCACTACGGCCCCGAGACCGCGGTGATCACCTCGATCGAGTTCGACCACGCCGACATCTACCGCGACCTCGCGCACGTGCAGGGCGAGTTCGCAAAGCTCGTCGCGAAGCTCGGCGCGAGCGGCACGCTGATCGCGGCGGCCGGCCCCGCGACGATCGATGCGGTGTGCGCGGGCGCGCGCTGCAAGACCGTGCGCTACGGCATCGAGTGCGAAGCCGATTTCGCCGCCCGCAATCTCGAGGCCGACGCCAGCGGCACGCGCTTCGACGTGAGCGTGCGCGGCGCGAAGGCGGCGCGCGCACTGCTCCCCGCTTGGGGCAAGCACAACGTCGCGAACGCGCTCGCGGCGCTCGCGGTGTGCGAGGCGCGCGGCGTCCCCGTTGCGCGCGCCGCGGAGCTGCTGCCGCGCTGGCAGGGCGTGAAGCGGCGCCAAGAAGTGCGCGGCGAAGTCGCGGGCGTGACCGTGATCGACGACTTCGGCCATCACCCGACCGCCGTGCGCGAGACGCTCGGCGCGCTCGCATCGCGCTACCCCGGCCGGCGCATCGTCGCGGTGATGGAGCCGCGCTCGAACACGAGCCGCCGCGCGATCTTCCAAGAGGAGTACGCGCGCGCCTTCGACGGCGCCGGCCTCGCCGTGATCGCGCGCGTCGCCGACGCGAAGATCTACAGCGCGTTCGGCGGCGACCCCGAGCGCCTGAACGCGGACAAGCTCGCGGCGGACCTGACCGCGCGCGGCATCCCGACCGTCGCGCGCGCGAGCGTCGACGAGATCGTCGACCACCTCGCGCGCGAGTGCCGCGCCGGCGACGTCGTGATCACGCTCAGCAATGGCGGCTTCGGCGACATCTGGACGAAGCTGCTCGCGCGCCTTCAGTCGCGCACGACCTAACAAGCAGGAGCAGCCATGAGCAGCATCACCCGCCTCCAGCCCGGCAAGCGCCTCTCGCAGGGCGCCGTGCACGGCGATCTCGTCTACAGCGCCGGCATCGTCGCCGACGACCCGGTGCCCGACGCGAAGAAGCAAACCGAGCAGATCCTCGCGCAGATCGACCGCCTGCTCGCCGAAGGCGGCAGCCACAAGAGCAAGATCCTCACCGCCACGATCTGGCTCAGCGACATCCGCCACTACGCCGCGATGAACGAGGCGTGGGATCCGTGGGTCGTGCCGGGCAACACGCCCGCGCGCGCGTGCGTGGAAGCGAAGCTCGCGGCGCCGCAGTACTGGGTGGAGATTCGGGTCGTGGCGGCGCGCTGACTGTCGCGCGGCGAGCTCAGTCCGGGCGCGTTCCCGCTTTCGCTTCGCCGGGCGTGATGCCCGTGGGCTCCACGTGGGTCGGATCCCAGCCGATCTTCACCTTCGCTTCCCAGTCCTTGGTGGCGATCGCAGTGTCGATCGCGCCGCGCAGCGCAGCGGGAACTCCCCAGCGGATTCCCGTGGTGAGCCCGTGCTGTTCCGCGGCGGCGGCTAGCCGCAGCAGATACTTCTTTCTCGACGCGAGCGGGCTGTCGTCGTCGAGCAAATCAACCGCGAGGGATTCCTTCGCGCCACTCGGCGCCGTCACGTTGTGGAAGCCGAACTTCAGCTTCGAGTGCCCCGACAGGAAGGCCTTCATTTGGTCGTCGGGCGAGCGCCACGCATCCTGGATGCGCGGGCGGAAGCCATCCGCCTCGAGGGCTGCGATCACGCGCTTCAAGCGCACCCGGAAGGTCGGGTAGAGCTCGAGAAGACGTTCGGCGTTGCGTTGTCGGCGAAGCTCTTCCTTCATCGGTGTCTCCTTCGCCGCGAAGCGTCTCGCGTGTGCGGGGGCGCGCGCGATGAAGTGGCTCACACCACCAGTGAGCCGCCGAACCCGAGCACCCGCCTCCCGCCGCCGATCTCACGCGCGCCCGCGATGCCGGCGCGCACGAACGCGCGCGCAGCCTCCACCGCGGCGAGCAGCTCGTCGCCGCGCGCGAGCTGCGCCGCGATCGCGGCGCTGAGCGCGCAGCCGGTGCCGTGCACGTCGCCGCCGGGGATGCGTTCGCCCGCGAGCCAGCGCACTTCGACGCCGCTGGGGGTCCTGTGCGCGAGGCAGTCGTCGGCGTCGCGCTCGCGGTGACCGCCCTTCACGAGCGCGGCGGCTGCGCCCAGCTCGCTCACGAGATGCTTCGCCGCGCTCTCGATCCCCGCGCGCGTCGAGACGTCGCGCTCGCACAGCACTTCGGCTTCGGGGAGGTTCGGCGTCACGATCGCGGCGCGGCCGATCAGGTTGCGCAGGCCCGGGATCGCGCGGCGCTCGAGCAGCTCGCGCCCGCTGCTCGCGCGCAGCACCGGATCGATCACGATCGGCACCGGCAGGTTCCGCAGCACGTCGAGCCCGAAGTCGACGGCGCGCAGCACGTCGTCGCTCGCGAGCATGCCGAGCTTCACCGCGTGCGGCGGCACGTCCTTCAGCAGCACGCGCAGCTGCTCCGTCATCACGTTCGGGAAGAGCGGCAGAACGCTGTGGACTTTGGCGGTGTCCTGCACGGTCAGCGCCGTCGGCACTGCGCAGCCGTGCACGCCAAGCGCGCGAAAAACCTGAAGGTCGAGCTGGAGGCCCGCGCCTCCCGTCGGATCGGAGCCTGCGATGGAGAGCGCGACGCGAATGGGCGGCATGAGGGGCGATGGTAAGGTGCGCCGCCCTTCGCGACAGCGCGCCGCGCGGCGAAGCCTTCCCTCACACGCCGGAGCTTCCATGGTTCGCGCCGCCGCCTTGTTACTGGCTTTCACCGCCGCCGCGGCCTCCGCGCAGTCGTGGCACGCCGAGCGCCTCACGGCGGGCGGCGGTGCGCCGCCTCGCGTCGAGCGGCTCTGGTCGAAGGGCGCGTGGCTGCGTGCCGAGGTGACGCTCGGCGGCCACCCGATCCAGACGTTCGTGAAGGGCGACCGCTACGTGATCGTCGACGCGCTCACCAACAAGGGCATCTCGATTCAGCGCAGCGCGAAGTCGATCGCCGAGGACGCGAAGCGCGGCCGGCCCTTTGCGCAGGAGCAGCGCGCGATCGTCGCGGCCGGCGGCGAGAAGGTGAAGACCGAGGGTCATGGCGCGGGCGCGTGCGATCTCTATCGCCTCACCGATCAAGCCGGCCGCCGCGAGGTGTGCGTGAGCACGAGCGAGGACAAGGTGCCGCTCGTCGCGCGCGCGTGGAGCCGGCAGTCGGGCGCCGAGACCGAGCTCACGTATCTCGCGTGGGCGAAGGAGGTGCCGGCGGACGACGCCTTCTTCGCGCCGGACCCGCGCGTGCAGCTGGAGAGCTTCACGACCGACGCGTACGTCGCGAAGGCGCGCGAGGGCGCCGTCGGCCCCGCGCCCGTGCTGTATCCCGAGCTCCTGCTGGGGAACTAGAACCCATCTGCCAGATCCGCGCGCCGGGCTCGGTCCGGAATCCTGAGACGGGTTCTAGGCGCGCAGCGAGATGCGGTCGCTTGCAGCGCTCGCCTGCGGGGCGCGCGCCGGCCCGCCCACGTGCCAGCGGAGCACGCGCAGCGGGGGGATGTTGAGGAGCTCGAGCGTGACATCGGGCTCCCCGAGCAGCGGCGTGGCGCGATCCGCGACGGCGCCGCGCACCTGATACGCGACGAAGCAGCCGCCCGGCGCGAGCACGGCGCGAATCGACTCGACGATGCGCGTGCCGATCGCCGCGGGGATCACCGAGAAGGGAATTCCGGAGATCACGACGTCGGGTGCCGAGAGACCGTGGGCCGCGAGGATGTCCGGCAGATGCTCCGCGCTGCCTTCGTGCACGATCAAGCGCGGATCCGTCTCGCGCTTCAGCAGCCGCGCGAAATCGGGGTCGAGCTCGATGCAGAGCAGCCTCGCGTCGGCAGGCAGCGCGGCGAGGATCGCGCGCGTGGTGCCGCCGGTGCCGGGGCCGAGCTCGACCACGAGGCGGGCGCGCTTCACGTCGGCGAGCGAGACGAGGCGGCGCTCGAGGAAGCGCGAGCTCGGCACGACCGACGCCACCTGCCCCGGCCGCCGCAGGAAGCCCTGCAGGAACGCGATGCGCTCGTCGCGCAGCAGCCTCTTGGCCTCGATCCGCGGCAGCTTCGGCATGTCCCCTCGCTTCGTGTGTTCGAGACTGCGCGGCGAGCGCGGTCGCTTCCTCGATCCTGAGTCCGCCGATCTCCGCTTGCGCGGCGAAACGCCGCTTGCGCTAGTTGGTGCTCGTCACCCACGAGATGTTCGGGTCCGCGATCTTCGGCGTGCGCTCGGCGAGCACCGCCAACTTGCGCGCCACGCGCCCCGCGATCATGCGCAGTGCTGCGGCTGCGGGCGACTCGGGGGCGTGCACGAGAATCGGGCGACCCACGTCGCCGCCCTCGACGACGCGCGTGTCGATCGGCACCTCGCCGAGGAAGTCCACGCCGAGCTCGTCCGCGACGCGCTTGCCGCCGTCCTTGCCGAAGATGAAGTACTTGCGATCCGGCAGATCGGGCGGAACGAAGTAGGCCATGTTCTCGACGATGCCGAGAACCGGCACGTCCACCTTCTCGAACATGCGCAGCCCCTTGCGCGCGTCGATGATCGAGAGGTCGTTCGCGGTGGTGACGATCACCGCGCCCGAGAGCGGCGCGTTCTGCGTGAGCGTGAGCGCCGCATCGCCGGTGCCGGGCGGCAGATCGATCACGAGGTAGTCGAGCTCGCCCCACTGCACGTCCACCAGGAACTGGCGGATCAGGCCGTGCACCATCGGGCCGCGCCAGATCACGGGCGAGTTGTCGTTGATGAAGAAGCCCATCGACATGACTTTCATGCCGTAGGCCTCGAGCGGGAGGATGATCTTCTTGCCGTCGCGCTCTTCGCTCACCGGCCGCGTCTTCACGCCGAGCAGCAGCGGCAGCGAGGGGCCGTAGACGTCGGCGTCGAGCACGCCCACCGTCGCGCCGGTCTCCTTCAGCGCGAGCGCGAGGTTCACCGCGGTCGTGCTCTTGCCGACGCCGCCTTTGCCCGAGGCCACCGCGATCGTGTTGCGCACGCCGGGCAGCACGTCGCCGCGCTCGGCGCCGGGCAGGCCGCCGCGGCCGCGCGTGTTCGCGGTCATGGTCACGGCCACGCTCTCGACGCCGGGCAGCGCCTTTACGCGCTCGTTGGCGGCGCGCTCGAACTCGGCCTTCACCGGGCAGGCGGGCGTGGTCAACTCGATCGCGAACGACACCGCGCCGCCGTCGACGCGCAGGTTCTTGATGAACCCGAGGTCGACGATGCTCTTGCCGAAGTCCGGGTCGACGATCGGGCGCAGCGCGGCCAAGACCTGCGCGGGGGTGACGGCGCTCATGCGGGCTCCCAGGGCGAAAGGCGCGCAGAGTCGGGGAGGGGGCGAGGAGCGTCAAGCGAGATTGCGGGGCCCCAGGGCGGGCGCAGGCGGACGTCTGCGGACGCGCGCGAACGCGAGCGAGGCGCAATGCTGCGCGCCCGCGACGCGAGCGCTCGCGAGGGGACGCCACCGCGCGCGAGGAGACCTGGATGCCCGCATTTCTCGATCCCGCGACATGGACCCTCTGGACCGCGATCGGCTTCCTCGGTCAAGGCATGTTCTTCTCGCGCTTCGCCGTGCAGTGGCTCGTGTCCGAGCGCCGCGGCGAAAGCCACGTCCCGGTCGCGTTCTGGTGGCTTTCGCTCGCCGGCAGCCTCGTCACGCTCGCCTACGCCATCCACCGCGGCGATCCGGTGTTCGTGCTCGGCCAAGCGTTCGGCTGGATGGTGTACTCGCGGAACCTCGTGCTGATCTACCGCGGGCGCGGAGCGGAGTGAATCGGCGGGATCAGACCCTGCGTAGTCGCGTTCTGCGCGAACGCTCACGCCGCGCTCGGCTTCCCCGCCGCGCGGCGCAGGATCGCCGCGTAGCCCTCGCGCTCGACGCAGGCGCGCGCGAGCAAGCCGCGCTCGCGCAGCAGCTCGTGCATCCGCGGCAGCTTGTAGTGCGGCACGGTCATCAGCAGGTGGTGCTCGAGGTGGTAGTTCACGCGGTTGGGCGCGATCAGCAGGCGCTCCCACCAGCGCGCGAGCGTGGTGCGCGTGTTGTTCAGCGGGTCGTCGGCGTTCGGCGTGAGCGCATGTTCGGCGATCGAGCGAATGCGCGTGACGAGCGTGTTCGTCGTGAGCCACGCGCCGACCCATAACAAGTACAGCTCCGCGTGGCCGAGCGCGGCGAGCGCGCCCAGCAAGAGCGCGTTCGTCGCGACGAAACCGATCGCCGCGCGGCGGCCGTCGGGATCGCTCCAGCGCGCCATCGAACGCTTGAAGCCGGCGCGCGCGAACTTCACGCCGGTTTGCCCGGACAAGTCGCGCCAGATCTTGCGCCGCAAGCTCGTGCGCGTGATCGGGAACGGCATCACGAGCCCGAGATCCGGATCGCGCTGCGTCCCGGTGTGCGCGTGGTGCTGCAGGTGATACGGGCGATACACGGAGCAGTCGCTCCAGATCGGATACGCGCACAGCCACTGCCCCGCCCAGTCGTTGACGCCGCGATCGGCGAACAGCGAGCGATGCGCCGCCTCGTGCATCAGCACCGCGAAGCCGAGCTGGCGCGCGCCGATCACGAACAGCGCGACGAGAATCGGCGCGACGAGCGTCGGCCCGTGCGGCCACGTTGCCACGAGCGCCATCGAAGCGAACACCGCGAGCCAGTTGAACGCGATCGACCACCAGCTGCGCCAATCCTCGAAGCGCAGCAGCTCCGCGATGTCCTCGCGCGTGAGCTGCTCGCGCCAGGAGAGGTCGCCCTCTGCGGTGTGGCGCTCGACGACGGCTTCGGCTGCGGCCATGACTCTCTCCTAAGCGATCGCGAGCGACAGCGTGCGCTCGCCATGGGCTGGTGCGGAGACGTGCGGCGCGCCGTAGCGCGCCATGAAGCTCGCCCAGGCGCGCTTTCCGGCGCGGTCGTAGCCGCGCATCGCGGCGACGACCGCGCGGCGCTCGGCTTCGGGTGCGAGCGGCTCCGGAAGAAGCGGATCGAGCACGAGCTCGCGGATCACGCGGCCGCCCAACAAGAACGACTCCACCATCGCGCGCTCCTCGGGCAGCGCAGCGAGGCGGGCCTCGCTCGCGAGCAGCTCCGCGAGCGAGCGGCGATACGAAGCCGCGAGCTTCTCGCGCTTCCAGAGCGCGCGAGCGCGGGCGTCGCTCTCGGCGTCGAGCTCGCGCACGAGCGCAACCATCGCGTCGCGCTCGAGCCCGAGCTCGCGCAGCTCGCCGCGCAGCTCCGCGAGCGACGCGCGCAAGTTGTCGGGGCGCAGCGCGATGCCGGGCGCGAGCTCTGCGAAGCCGAGCAGCGCGAGCGCGCGCTGGCGTTGGCGCCGCTCGTGCGAGCGCGCCGGCGCGAGCGTTCCCGCGCGCACCATCCACCACCCGCCTGCCCACTTCGTGATGCGCAGCTCCGCCGCGCGCCAGCCCAGCACGCGCTGATCGATCGCGTGCGCCGCTTCGCCGAGCCGATACTGCCCGCGCTCGTCGCGCACGATCTGCCCCGCGGCGAGCAGGCGCGTGATCGCGACGCGCAGCGCGTTCTCGTCGATGCGGAAGAGACGCGCCGCGGCGATCAGCGCCGCGACCGGCATCGCGGCCCCGCGCAGCGAGGAAAGCAGGTCGAGCGTGAGGCTCTTGGCGGTGGGCTTGCTCACGAGAGAACATTACTCCTGCGACGATCATCGAGCAATCGGTGTAATGTCGTGAGGGAACGCCACGGACCGAGGAGGGGCGCCTTGCACGAGACCGCCGAAGAGCTCGCCGAGCTGCAGCGCCTGCTCGACGCGAGCCACGCCGCCGCGAACTCCCACATGGCCTCGATCTTCACGCCCGAGCGCCGCGCGAGCGCCGCCGAGACTGCGCAGCTCTTGCGCGGAGCCTGCGTGCTCGCGCTCGCCACCGTCTCGCCTGACGGCTCGCCGCGCACGGCGCCGGTGGACGGTCTGTTCTTTCGCGGGCGCTTCACGTTCAGCACCTCGCCCGAGTCCGCGCGCATGAAGAACATTCGCCGCGACGCGCGCGTCAGCGCGAACTACAACCGCGGCGAAGAGCTCTGCGTGATCGTGCACGGCGCGGCGCGCGAGATCGACCAGCGCTCCGCCTGGGGCCTCGCGCTGCGCGACTACAACCGCGAGGTCTACGGCGAGGCCTGGGACTCGTGGGGTTACTGGGGCAAGGCCCCGTACACCGCGATCGAGCCGAGTCGCATGTACGCCGCGCTGTTCAACCGCGCGCTGCTCGGCGCCTGAAGCGCGCCTCACGAGCGAGCTAGCGTCCACGCCTTCCATCGAGTCTCAACCACAGGAGTTCCCATGAGCGAGCTGCTCGTCGAGAAGCAAGGCGGCGTCACGATCCTCACCCTGAATCGCCCCGATCGCATGAACGCGATCAGCGGCCCGATGCTCGCCGCATTCAGCGAGCAGCTGCTCGAGGCGAACCGCGACCCGGAAGTGCGCGTGGTCGTGATCACCGGCGCCGGCCGCGCTTTCTGCGCGGGCCTCGACCTCAAGGAGCAAGCGAGCGGCGGCAACCTCGGCGGCGGCTTCGACCTGCGCGAGGCGCCGCCCGTCGTGCTGCACCAGATGGACAAGCCCACCATCGCCGCGATCAACGGCGGCGCCGCGGGCTACGGCATGGACCTCGCGATCGGCTGCGACATCCGCCTCGCCTCCGACGCCGCGAAGCTGAGCGCCGCGTTCACGAAGCGCGGCGTCATCCCCGAGAGCGGCGGCACCTGGCTGATGCCGCGCCTCGTCGGCTGGGCCAAGGCGAGCGAGATCTTCTTCACGGGCCGCACGCTCGGCGCCGACGAGTGCCTCGAGCTCGGCCTCGTCTCGAAGGTGGTGCCCGGCGAGCTGCTCATGAAGGAAGCCCTCGCGCTCGCCCACGAGATCGCAGCCAACGCGCCGCTCGCCGTGCAGGGCACGAAGCGCATGATGCGCATGGCCCTAACAGAAACCTTCGAAGCGAACGTGCACCACGTCTACCTGCAGCTGCTGCCGCTCTTCCGCAGCAAGGACTTCAGCGAGGGCGTGAAGAGCTTCCTCGAGAAGCGCCCGCCGAAGTTCGAGGGGAAGTGAGCCTCGATTTCGGCGCGCTTCGTCGCACTTTGACGCTTTTTCGCGGCGCTGTGAGGAACGCCTCCTCGTAGCGTCGCGGCATGCGTCGCTTTCGCGTGTACGTCGACACTTCGGTGATCGGCGGCTGCTTCGATCCCGAGTTCGCCGAGTGGTCGCGGCTGCTGGTCGAGGACTTTCGCAGCGGCCGACTGGCGCCAGTGCTGTCCGATGTCGTTGCGACTGAGATCGCGCCAGCGCCGCCAAGGGTCCGCGCGCTCCACGACGAGTTGCTCGCCCTCCCAGCGTCGCAGCTCTTCGTGACCCAGGTCGTGATCGACCTCGCGCGCGCATATCGAGACGAGAGGGTTCTGCGCGAGCGCTCGTGGGAGGACATGTTGCACGTCGCTCTCGCCAGCCATGCGAGGGTCGACGTGCTCGTCAGCTGGAACTTCCGACACTTGTTGCGGCCGGATAGAATTCGCGCGTTCAACGCGGTAAATGCGCAGCGGGGAGTCGGCGGCCTCGTGATCGCTTCACCCCGCGAGGTGACCTTCTATGGCGAGACGTGAAATCCGCGCGGTCGAGATGGTTCGCAAGATCCGTGAACAGATCGCGGCGCAGCTCGTAGGGAAGTCGGACGAGGAGGTGATCGCGTTCTTCAATGCGGCGGGCCGGAGGGCTGCGAAGCGCGCAGACGCACTCCGCGCGCGGAAGGCCACCGCTGCGAAGCGTCGCGTTGCCCGGAAGGCGAAGCGCAAGTAGCGCCACTCCTCGCTACCTACACCAACACCGCCACCACGCTCGCAGTCATCAGGGTCGCGAGCGTGCCGGCGAGGATCGCTTTGAGCCCGAGCTCCGCGATCTCGGGGCGGCGCTCGGGGACCATCGCGCCGACGCCGCCTAACAAGATCGCGAGCGAGCCGAAGTTCGCGAAGCCGCACAGCGCGTAGCTGCTGATCACGGCGGCGCGCGGTGAGATCGCCTGCTCGGCGATCAGCTTGCCGAGCGCGTCGTAGGCGAGGAACTCGTTGAACACAGTCTTCACGCCGAGCAGCGAGCCGACGCTCGCGGCCTCGCTCGGCGCGACGCCGATCAGCAGCGCGAACGGCGCGAACGCCCAGCCGAGCACGCGCTGCAGCGTGAGGTCCGCGATGCCGAGCCAGCCGCCCACGACTTCGAGGCCCGCGTTCGCCATCGCGAGCAGCGCGATGAACGCGATCAGCAGCGCGCCCACGTTCGCGGCGAGGCGCAGCGCGGCGCTCGCGCCGGCGGCGGCCGCGTCGATGGTGTTCACCGTGGCGATCGGGACGGTCGCGGCGGCGGCGTGGCTCGTCTCCGGAGCGCCGGTCTCGGGCACCATCACCTTCGCGAGCAGCACTGCGGCGGGCGCGGCCATGAAGCTCGCAGTCACGAGGTGGCCCGCGTAGTCGCCGCCGAGCATCTGCGCGTAGGCCACGAGCACCGAGCCCGCGATCGTCGCCATGCCCGCAGTCATTACGGTGAACAGCTCGCTGCGCGTCATGCGCGCGAGGTAGGGGCGGATCAGAAGCGGCGCTTCGGTCATGCCGACGAACACGTCGGCGACGGTGCTGAGGCTCTCGGCGGCCGAGATGCCCATCGCGCGCGAGAGGCCGCGCGCGAGAGCGCGCACCACGAGCTGTACGACGCCCCAGTGGTAGAGCACGGAGAAGAGGCTCCCCATCACGACGATCACGGGCAGCACTTCGAGCGCGAACGAGAAGCCGGTCTCGCGCAGCGAGCCGAACACGAAGCTGGTGCCGGCGTCGGTGAAGCGGATGAAGGCGCTGACCGCGTCGTTCACGCCCACGAAGAACGCGCGGCCCGCCGGGCTCCGTAACAACACGAGCGCGAGCGCGACTTGCAGCCCGAGGCCCCAAGCGACGACGCGCAGCGGGAAGCGGCGGCGGTGCTCGGAGAACACCCACGCGATCGCGATGAACGCCGCGATGCCGAGCACCGCCGCGGCGCGCGAGGCTGGCTCGCTCATCGCGCGCCGCCGAACGCGGCGACGAGCGCGCGCACCGCGGCGACGGGGTCCGCCGCATTCGCGACGGCCGAGATCACCGCGACGCCGTGCGCGCCCGCGGCGCGCGCCTGCGCACAGTTCGTCGCATCGATGCCGCCGATCGCGACGAGGGGCAGCGGCGCGCACGTGCGCGCGATCTCGCGCAGCGCGGCGAGGCCGCGCGCGTCGTAGCCGGTGTCCTTGCTCGCGCTGCCGAAGAGCGGGCCGTACGCGACATAGTCGATCGGCTCCGCCAGCGCGCGCGCGAGCTGCGCGGCGTCGTGGGTCGAGCGCCCGATCGCGAGGCGCGGCGCGATGCGGCGCGCGTCCGCGGGCGGCAAGTCGTCTTGGCCGAGGTGCACGGCGTCGGCCTCGCACGCGAGCGCGATGTCGACGCGATCGTTCACGACGAACACGAGGCCCGCCGCGCGCGTGAGCGCGCGAATCTCGCGCCCCCAGCCGAGCGCCCGCGCGTCGGTGGCGCGCTTCGCCCGCAGCTGCACCGCGCGCGCACCGCCCGCACACGCCGCGCGCGCTTGGGTGACGGGATCGTGCTTCCAGCACGGGTCGTCGTCCGCGAGCACGTGTACGCCGGCGAAGCTCTGCATCGCGCGCAGTGTTCCCGGGATCGTGCGCGACCGCGACGGGGGCGGACGCGAGCAGACTCAGGCGAACGGCGGCGAGGCGTTCTCGGTCATTTCCACGGAACCCAAGTGTTCCGCTGCGCCTACGGCCGATCCGGCACGTCGATGCCCAGCTCGACGATGCGCTTTCGCAGGGTGTTGCGGTTGATGCCGAGCAGCTCGGCGGCGCGCAGCTGATTGCCTCCGGTCCGCGCGAGCGCAGCCTCGATCAGCGGCTTCTCGACGCGCGAGAGCAGGGCCGCATGCACGTCGGCGGGCGCGCCCGAGTCGAGAGCGGCCTCGGTCTCGGCGCGGACCAGCGCTTCGAGCGACAGCGCGGTGCGCTCGCCCGCGCCGCCGCCATCGAGGAACGCGAAGTCCTCGGCACCGATCACTTCGGCGGCAACGAGCACGAGCGCGCGCTTGATCGCGTTCTCGAGCTCGCGCACGTTGCCCGGCCAGGCGTGACGCACGAGCTTCTCGATCGCGTCCGGCGAGATCACGTGCATGCCGCCCGTCAGCTCCGCGTCGTAGCGCGCGAGGAAGTGGTCGATCAGCGGGGGAATGTCCTCGCGGCGCTCGCGCAGCGGCGGTACCGCGATCGGCACGACCCGCAGGCGGTAGAGCAGATCCTCGCGGAATGCGCCGCTCGCCACGGCCGCATCGAGGTCGCGATGCGTGGCTGCGAGGATGCGCACGTTCACCGCTTCGGCGCGGCGCCCGCCCACCGAAGTCACCTCTCCCGTCTGCAACACCCGTAACAACTTCGCCTGCAGGTCGACCGGCATGTCGCCGATCTCGTCGAGGAAGAGCGTGCCGCCGCTCGCCTCGCGGAAGCGGCCCGCGCGCGCCTCGACCGCGCCGGTGAACGCGCCGCGCTCGTGGCCGAACAGCTCACTCTCGAGCAGGTCGCGCGGGATCGCGGCTGCGTTCACCGCCACGAACGGCGCGGCTGCGCGCGAGCTCGCGGCGTGGATCGCACGCGCGATCAGCTCCTTGCCAGTGCCGCTCTCTCCCGTCACGAGCACCGGCACGTCGGAGCGCGCCACGCGGCCGATGGTCTTGAACACGTCGAGAAGCGCGCTGCTCTTGCCCACGAGCCGCTCGCTCGCCGGCGCGCCCTTGCCGAGCGCGCGGCGCAGGGCGCGCACCTCGGACTCGAGCGCGCGCGAGCGCAGCGCCTTCTCCACGAGCGCGAGCACTTCCTGCGTGCCGAAGGGCTTCGCGAGGTAGTCGAAAGCGCCGCGCTTCATCGCCTCGACGGCGTTCTCGAACGTGTTCTGCGCGGTGATGATCACGATCGCGGTGTCGCTGCCGACCGTGCGCGCGCGCTCGAGCAGATCGAGGCCGCTCGCGCCGGGCATGCGGATGTCGAAGAACGCGAGGTCGAAGCTCGCCTCGGTGAGCGCGCGCAGTGCGTCGTCGCCGTTCGCGACGTCGGTGACGGCGTGCCCGGCGCTCTCGAGCGTCTCGCGCAGCACGAAGCGGATCGACGGCTCGTCGTCGGCGATCAGGACGCGCGCACTCACGAGGGCTTCCTCAGCGGCAGCGTGACGCGCACGCTGGTCCCCACGTTCGGCTCCGACTCGAGATGCAGCGTGCCGCGGTGCTGCGCGATCCAGTAGTCCGCAACCGCGAGCCCGAGCCCCGTGCCGCCCGGGCGCGCGCTGAAGAACGGCGTCGTGGCTTGGCGCAGCTCGTCCGCGCTCATCCCGCGGCCGGTGTCGCGGATCCACACGGCGAGGGTCGGCAGCGGCTTGCCGTCATCGAGGGCGATGCGGTGATCGAGAGTCATGCGCGTCGTCACCGTGACTCTGCCCCCGCGGCCTTCGAGCGCCTGCAGCGCGTTCCGTAACAAGTTGAGGAACACCTGGATCAGCCGGTCGGCGTCGGCCCCGAACTCCGGGATCGAGGGGTCGTAGGCGCGCACGATCTCGACGGCTTCGCCGAGGGGATCGTGCGAGAGCAGCGCGAGCACGCCGTCGAGCACGCGGTGGATGTTCGTGGTCGCGAGCCGCAGCCTGTCGCGCCGCGCGAAGACCATGAAGTCGTCGACGAGCGCCGCGATGCGCGTCGACTCGCGCACGATCAGCTCCGCGGTCTCGCGCGTCTTCGCGTCGCCCGCGCGCAGGCCGAGGATCTCGCCGGCGCCGCGAATGCCGCCGAGGGGATTCTTGATCTCGTGTGCGAGGCCGGCGGCGATGCGCCCGAACGCCTCGAAGCGCTCGCGCTCGGTCTCGAGCTGCGCGAGCCGGCGCTGCGCGGTCTGGTCGCGCAGCACCACGACCGCGCCCTCCGTCGCGCCCGACTCGGACTGCAGCGGCGACGCGCTCACGTCGAGCGGGATGCGCTCGCCGCGCTGCGGCTCGAGCTCGCAGTCCGCGGCCGAGATCGCCGCGCCGCGCGCCAGCACGCTGCGCGCAAGCTGCGCGACCGCGTGACGCGGCGGCACCAGCTCCTCGATCGCGCAGCCGAGCGCGGTCTCGCGCGAGCGCCCGAGCAGCCGGCACGCGACCGAGTTCAGCTCTTCGACGCGCCCCGCCGGCCCCACGACGATGACGCCCGCGAGGATCGCTTCGAGCACGTCTGCGAGGTCGCGGCGCATAGGGGTACGACGATAGGGGCTGAGCCGACGTGGGCGAGACGCTGGCGGGCGCGAGCGGACGAAAGCGCGCGCGTGCCCAGGGACGTTCCGCAAGAAAGTAAAGAAACCCCAGCTTTACTTTCTTGCGGAATGTCCCCGGGAGATGCGTTCCCGGGAAGCGTCTCTGGGAAGTGCTGCCGTGGGCGAGACGCCGGCGGACGTAAGCGCGCGCTTGACCAGGGACGTTGACCAGGGACGTTCCGCAAGTAAGTAAAGAAACTCCCGCTTTACTTTCTTGCGGAACGTCCTCGGGAAGTGCGTCCCCGGGAAGCGCGGCCGTCCCCGACCGCGCTCCCCGCCCGCGCCTCATCGCGATACGTTGCCGCGATGCGCACCGGCATCAGCGTTCCCGAAGCGCGCGCGATCGTGCTCGAACAGGCTCACGCGCTCGCGCCCGAGATCGTGGCGTTCGAGGCGGCGCTCGGGCGCGTGCTCGCGGAGGAGGTGCGCTCGGATCGCACGCTGCCCCCCGCGGACTGCTCGGCGATGGACGGCTATGCGGTGCGTGGCGCGGATGTCGCCGATGCGGGCGCGAAGCTGCACATCGCCTACGAGGTCGCCGCCGGCGGGGCGGCGCCGCGCGCGCTCGCGGCGGGCGAGGCGGCGCGCATCTTCACCGGCGCACCGATTCCGCGCGGCGCCGACACCGTGGTGCGCCAAGAGGACACCGAGGCGCGCGCGGATGAGGTGCGCGTGCTCGTGTCCGTTCCGCGCGGCGAGAGCGTGCGCGCTTCGGGCGAGGACGTGCGGGCGGGCGATCTCGTGCTCAGCGCGGGTGTGCGCGTGAGCCCCGCGGAAGTGGGGATGCTCGCGTCGCTCGGGCGCACGCTCGTCCACGTGCACCGCCGGCCCACGGTCGCGGTGCTCTCGGGCGGCGACGAGCTCGTCGAGCCGCACGAGACGCCGACGAACGGGCGCATCGTCTCGTCGAACGCCTACTCGATCGCTGCGCAATGCCTCGAAGCGGGCGCGCTTCCTAACAATCTCGGCATCGCGCGCGACACGCCCGCGGATCTCGAGCGGCTGCTCCGCGCGGGCCTCGGCGCGGACGTGCTGGTTTCGAGCGCGGGCGTCTCGGTCGGAGATCACGACCACGTCCGCCCCACGCTCGAGAAGCTCGGCGTGCGCCTCTTCTTCTGGGGCGTCGAGATGAAGCCGGGTTACCCGATCACGTTCGGCCGCGCCCAGGACGGCGAGGGCGCGTTCGTGTTCGGTCTCCCTGGCAATCCCGTCTCGGCGATGGTCACGTTCGAGTTGTTCGTGAGGCCCTTGTTGTTACGACTCGGCGGACGCAGCGACCTCGCGCGGCCCGAAATCTCCGCGGTCTGTGGCGAGCGCTTCAGCAAGAAGCCTGGCCGCGAGCACTACGTGCGCGTGTTCCTCGAGAAGCGCGCGAGCGGAGACGTCGTCGCGCGCACGACGGGCAACCAGAGCAGCGGCGTCCTGCGCTCGATGACCCTCGCCGACGGCCTGCTCGTCTTCCCCGCCGACGCGAGCGAGATTGCCGACGGTGGGCGCGCGCGCGTGATCGTGCTCGACGCGAGCTTCTTCGCGCGATGACGCACTCGCGACTCGCGAACGTGAGCGCGGCGCTGCTGCTCGGCGGTGCCTCCACGCGCATGGGCCGCGACAAGGCGCAGCTCCTGGTCACGGGTGAGCCGGCGGCGACGCGGCTCGCGAAGATGCTCGCGAGAATGTTCGAGGACGTGCTGCTCGTAGGCGGTGACGCGCCCGGGGATGCGCCGGGCAGGCGCGTCGCCGATCTCGCTGGACCGCGCTGCGCGCTGCGCGGCCTCGTCACGGCGCTCGCGGCCGCGCGCGAGGAGCGTGTGCTCGTGCTCGCGACGGACCTGATGGCGATGACACCCGACGTTTTGCTCGCGCTCGTCGCGTACCCCGAAGCCGACGCTGTGGTGCCGCGGCGCGATGGCTACGCGCAGCCGCTGTGCGCGCTGTATCGACGAGCCCCGGCGCTCGCCGCCGCGCAGCGTGCTCTCGCAGCCGAGGAGCTCGCACTGAAGCACGTGCTCGCGCAGCTCAGCGTGCGTTGGCTCGAAGGGGACGATCTCAGCTCGGTCGATCCTCGCGGCTTGGCGCTGGGGAACGTCAACACGCCCGAGGACTACGCGCGCATGGTTGCGAGCGAGGCGTGCGCGTGAGTTGGCTGCGCGCGCGCGCGGCGAGCTTCGCGTTCGCAGCTCGCGGGCTCGCGGCGTTCGCGCGCGAGCCGAACGCGCGCATTCACTTCGCCGCCGCCGTCGCGGTGCTCGCGCTCGCCGCGTGGCTGCGCGTGTCGCGTGCGGACGCCGCGCTGCTCGCGCTCGCGATCGGCCTCGTGCTCGCCGCTGAGGCGCTGAACACCGCGCTCGAAGCGCTCGCCGACCGCGTCGCGCCCGATCATCACGCGCTCGTGGCGAAGGCGAAGGACGTGGCCGCCGCGGGCGTGCTCCTCGCCGCGCTCGCGGCAGCGGTGGCGGGGCTGCTGGTGTTAGGGCCGCCGCTGCTCGCGAAGCTCGGCCTCGCGTGAGCGCGGTTCGCATTCGCCCTTACTCGCTCGGCGACGCGGAAGCGCTTTGCGACGCGGTGCTCGAGTCGCGCGCGCAGCTCTCGCAGTGGATGGACTGGGCGCATCCCGCGTACTCGATCGCGGACTCACGTCCCTGGGTGGAGGCGAGCGTGGAGAAGTTCGCGGCGGGCACGGAGCTCAACTTCGTGATCGAGTCGGACGCGGGCCGCTTTCTCGGTGGCTGCGGCCTGAACGACTTCACCCCGGGTGGGCCGCGCGCGAATCTCGGCTACTGGGTGCGCAGCTCAGCGACGAGGGGCGGGGTGGCGAGCGCGGCGGCGCGGCGACTCGCAGCGTGGGCGTGGGAGAGCACGAACCTCGTGCGGCTCGAGGTGCTCGTCGCAGTCGGCAACCTCGCGTCGCTGCGCGTCGCGGAGAAGATCGGCGCGCAGCGGGAGGGCGTGCTTCGCAAGCGAGTCGCTGCGCACGGCACGCTGCACGATGCGGTGATGCACTCGCTGATCAGGCCGGCTTGTTAGGTCAGAACCGCAGCGTCCAGGAGACCTTGCCCGTCAGCCCCGTGCTCTGGAAGCGGAAGTCGTGGCCGCTCACGTCGACGCCTTGGTTCCACACGAACGCGAACTCCTGGCCCGGCTGATAGATCCAGCGCACCCGGCTGTTCCAACCCACGGTGTCGCTCAGGTTGTCGTACTGGACGAACGTGTCCCAATTGAGGTCGGGGCTGAGGATCACCTGCGCGCGCAAGCGCACGAGGCGCTGCGTGAAGTCGCCCTGACACGCGGCGCCGCTGCACGTGGCGAGGTCCGCGAAGCTCGCGGGCAGGTCGGCCTTGTTCTCGATGTATTCGAGCTGCCCGAAGAAGTGTTTGCTCGCGCGCCACTCGAGCGTGGCTTCGATCGAGTGCAGCGTGCCGTCGAAGAAGTCGCCGTACGAGTAGTCGACGAACGCGGCGAACGGGCGCGAGGGCGCGGTGCCGAAGCCGATCTGCCCGCGGCCCCAGTCGTACCGCTCACCCCCGTTCGGGTCGCCGAACACGAGCACGCCGGGTGCGATGAAGAACGACTCGAACAAGATCTCGCTGCGCGCTTCCGCGCCGACATAGATGTAGTCGTCGAGCTGGTTGTGAATCTCGATGAAGGTGGGGTTGAGGATCAGCGTCTCGAGCTTGCCGTCGGTGTTCTGGACGAGCTGGCCGTTGAGGTATGTCTCGAAGAAGCGAATGCGGCCGGCGGCGGGCCGCCAGCGCCGCGCGAAGTTCCACGAGAACTGCTCGACGCCGGGGCGGTTGATGAAGCCGAGCTTCGGGTCGTAGTCCTCGCCCACGTGGGACCACGACACGTCGGCGAACCAGGTGTCGTTCGGGTAGCGGAAGCGCAGGCCGTAAGCGTCGTCGTCGCCGCGCACGCCGGGCGTGAACGTGTGCAGCATGAAGCCCATCAGCTCGATGTTGTTGCCCTTGATCAGCTCGTGTGAGCGCAGGCGGAAGTCGCCGCCGATCGTCGTGCCATCGCCCGAGCTGTTCGGGTCGCCGTTGGTCGCGATGAGGCCGATGGTGGACGCGCTGCCGACGTTCACCTTGGCGCGCGCGACCGCGAGGTTCTTGTGCCCGATGTCGTCGGGGTCTTCCATCTGCACGTCGAGCACGCCGAAGTTGAGGCGCCCGACGCGGCCGGTGACTTTCGCGCCCGCGCGGATGTCGACGATCTCGCCGCCCTGATAAATGCCGATCTTCCGCGTGAAGAACGGCATGCCGTTCGGGTTCGAGATCTCCATGAAGTTGACTTGTTCGCCGAGGCCGCCGAAGTCGAAGATGCCCGCGTCCTGCAGGAAGAAGTCGCGCGTCTCGGGGAAGAACAGTGCGAAGCGGTCGAGGTTCACTTGGCGCGCGTCGACTTCGGCATCGGAGAAGTCGGTGTTGAAGGTGAGCGCGCCGGTGACCGAGGGCGTGAGCTTGTAGAACACGTCGAGCGTGGGATCGACGGTCGAGTAGTAACGGTGATCGACGCTCGCCGACCCGTCCGTGGCGAGCGTGCGCTGGCGCTCGCGGAAGCCGCCGATCGCGCCGCCGGGCACGACGTCGAGGCCGATGCCGCCGATGTCGCCCGTGATGCCTTCGAGCGTGCCCGCCTCGGACATGTCGGGCGGGAACTTGTTGATGCGCCACGAGGCCCAGCGGCTCTCTTCGTTGAGGCGCCGGATGCTGCGTGAGACGTTGAAGCCCCAGCTCGTCTTCTTGGGATCGAACGCCAGCGACTGGAACGGGAACGCGAACTCGCAGGTCCAGCCTTCCGCGTCGACTCTGGCCTTCGCGTACCAGATGCCGTCCCACTCGACCTTCGGCGGCTGGTTGTTCTCGATGATGCCTTCGTACCGCGCCGAGTTCGGATTGGTCGAGAACATGTATCCGTTCCGCTTGTCGTGGAACGTGTCGATCGTGATCAGGATGCGGTCGTCGGGGCGCTGGCTCGTGTCGCGCCGCATCGTCTTCATGATCAGCTTCTCGGGCTCCGGGTCCCACGCGCGCACCGAGACGTAGAAGAACTCGTCGTCGAACAGCACCTTCACGTCGGTGGGGTAGGTGGGCTCCGCGCCCTCGTACGGCTGCTGCTGCGTGAACGGCCCGAGCGCGGTCGCGTGCTGCCACGCGGCGTCGCTGAGCCGCCCGTCGATCTTCGGCGGCTTCACGCCGGCGGGCAGCTTCGTGAGCTGCGCCTTCGGCGACATCTCGCGATTCGGCGCCAGCGGCGGCCGCTGCGGCGCCTGCGCGAGGGCGGCGCTCGCCAATAACAACACGGCCGCGGCGAGGGCTCGCATCAGAAGCGGAAAGTCCACGCCAGCTTGCCAGTGAGGCCCGTGTTCGTGAAGCGGAAGTCGTGTCCCGTCACGTCCACCGCTTGATTCCACACGAACGTGAGGTCGTTGCCCGGTTGAATGATCCACCTCACGCGACTGTTCCAACCCACGCTGTCGGTGAGGTTGTCGTATTGGACGAACGTGTCCCAGCTCAGGTCGGGCGTGAAGATGTACTGGGCGCGGATGCGTACCAGACGCTGCGTGAAGTCGCCCTGACACGCGGCGCCTGCGCAGGCGTTCGGACCGGTCGTGACCGCGAAGCTCTCGGGCAGATCGGCCTTGTTCTCGACGTACTCGAGCTGGCCAAAGAAGTGCTTGCTGAGGCGTAGCTCGAGGTTGCCCTCGATCGAGTGCAGCGTGCCCCCGAAGAAGCCGCCATACGAGTACTTGAAGAACAGCGCCGCTGGACGCGACTGCGCCATGCCGAGGATCAGCTGGCCGCGTCCCCAGTCGTAGCGCCGTCCGGCTGCCGTCCCCGGGATCACGATGCCCGGTGCGATCGGGAACGGGCGGAACAACACCTCGCTGCGCGCTTCGCCCGCGACGCCGACGTAGTCGTCGAGCGCGCTGTGCACTTCGACGAACGTCGGGTTGATGATCAGCGTCTCCAGGTGCCCGTCGAGGTTTTGTGCGAGCTGGCCGCGCAGCAGGCTGTCGTAGTAACGCACGCGTCCGCGCGAGGGGCGCCAGCGGCGGCGCGTCGTCAGACGGAAGTGATCGACGCCTTGGCGATTCACGAAGCCGAGCCGCGGATCGAAATCCTCGCCGACGCGCGACCACGACGCGTCCACGAACCAGGTGTCGTTCGGGTAGCGGAGCCGCAGGCCGAACGCCTGATCGTTCACGCGCTCGTCGCCGAGCCTGCGGAACTCGCGCGACTCGGCCGAAGTCTCGGTGTGCTGCGCCCAGCCGATGAGCTCGAGGATGTTGTTGCCGCGCACGTGGCTGGAGCGCAGGCGGAAATCGGCGCCGAACGTGGCGCCGGCGCCGGGCGTCAGGGGGTCGCCGTACGTCGCGATGAAGCCCACGGTCGACTCCGCGCCGACGTTCACCTTCGCACGGCCGACCGAGAGGTTCTTGTGCCCGATGTGGTCGGGGTCTTCCATCTGCACGTCGAGCAGGCCGAAGTTGAGGCGCCCGACGCGGCCGGTGACCTTCGCGCCGGCGCGAATGTCGACGATCTCGCCTCCGGTGTAGATGCCGATCTTGCGCGTGAAGAACGGCATGCCGTTCGTGTCCGCGAACTCGTTGAAGCTGACCTGCTCGCCGATGCCGCCGAAGTCGAAGATGCCCGCGTCTTGCAGGAAGAAGTCGCGCGTCTCGGGGAAGAACAGCGCGAAGCGATCGAGGTTCACCTGACGCGCGTCGATGTCGGCGTCGGAGAAGTCGGTGTTGAAGGTGAGCGCGCCCGTCACCGAGGGCGTGAGCTTGTAGAAGACGTCGAGGCCGGGATCGAGCGTCGAGTAGTAACGGTGCTCGACATCACCTGTTAGGGGGTCGCGTTGGCGCTCGCGGAAGCCGCCGATCGCGCCGTAGGGGATGACGTCGAGCTCGAAGCCGAGCTCGACGGGCTCGTCGCCGGTGAGCGTCCCGGCCTCGCTCTGGTCCAGCGGGAACTTGTTCTGCCGCCACGAAGCCCAGCGGCTCTCTTCGTTGATGCGCCGCACCGTGCGGGCGACGTTGAAGCCCCAGCTCCGCGTGTCGGGATTGAACGACAACGTCTGCAGCGGGAACGCGAACTCGCAGGTCCAGCCCTCGGCGTCGACTCGCGCCTTCGCGAACCAGATGCCGTCCCACTCTTGACGAACGCTCTGGTTGTTCTCGATCAGCGCGTCCCAGCGCGCGCCATTCGGATTCGTCGAGAACATGTACCCGTTGCGCTTGTCGTGGAACGTGTCGAGCGTGATGAGGATGCGGTCGTCGGGCCGCTGGCTCGTGTCGCGCCGCATCACCTTCGCGATCAGCTCCTCGGGCTCCGGATCCCACGCGCGCACGGCGACGTACGCCGTGTCGTTGTCGTACAGCACCCAGACATCGGTGGGATACGTCGGCTCGGCGCCTTCGTGCGGCGTCTGCTGGGTGAGCGGGCCGAGCTTCGTCGCGTGCTGCCACGCCGCGTCGTTGATGCGTCCGTCGATCTTCGGCGGCTTCACGCCCTCCGGCAGCTTCGTCAGCTGCGCGCTCGGCGACATCTCGCGGTTCGGCGCGAGCGGGTAGGCAGGCGCGGGTGTCTCGCCCAGCGCGGACATGGCGCAGAGTGCGAGCGCCGCCGCGAGTGCGAAAGCCGCACACGCGGCGCGGACGCCGCTCTCTGGCCGAATCCGCATCCGGGCGACTCGTCAGAGCCGCTCGATGATCGTGCCGGTGCCGAGGCCGCCGCCGCAGCACATCGAGATGAGGCCGTAGCGGCCCTTCGTGCGCTCGAGCTCGTGTAGCGCGCTCGTGATCAGGCGATCTCCCGTCGCGCCGGTCGGGTGACCGAGCGCGATCGCGCCGCCGTTCGGGTTCACGCGCGCCTCGACGGGCTTGCACTCCTTCTGCCACGCGAGCACCACCGACGCGAACGCCTCGTTCACCTCGTACACGTCCATGTCCTCGATGCGCAGCTTCGTGCGGTCGAGCAGCTTGCGCGTCGCCGGGATCGGGCCCTTCAGCATCGTCTCGGGATCGACGCCCACGATCGTCGAGTAGACCATGCGCGCGCGAGGCTTCAGCCCGAGTCGCTTCACGCCCGCCTCGCTCGCGAACAGCACCGCAGACGCGCCGTCGGTCACCTGCGAGCTCGTGCCCGCGGTGTGCAGGCCGCCCTCCATCACGGCCTTCAGCGCCGCGAGCTTCTCGAGCGAGGTCTCGCGGATGCCTTCGTCGCGCGCGACGCGCACGCTCTCGCCGGTGGGCTTGCCCTCGGCGTCGACGACCGGCGCGTCCTGCGCCACGACCTCGCGCTCGAAGCGCCCGTCGGCCCACGCGCGCGCGGCGTTCTGCTGGCTGCGCAGGCCGAAGCGGTCCGTGTCCTCGCGCGTGATGCCGTACTCCTTCGCGATCAGCTCCGCGCCCTGGAACTGCGAGTTGAAGGCGTACTTCGCGAAGTACGACTTCGGCACGGGGCGGCCGAGCTTCTTGTCCGAGAAGTTCGCGCCGAGCGGCACGCGGCTCATCATCTCGACGCCGCACGAGAGCACCACGTCTTCCAGGCCCGAGCCCACGAGCCCAGCCGCGAGCGTGCTCGCCTGCTGCGACGAGCCGCACTGCGAATCCACCGTGGTGGCCGCGACCTCGAGCGGCAGCCCAACTGACAACCACGCCGTGCGCGCCACGTTGTACGACTGCTCGCCCACCTGCGACACGCAGCCGCCGATCACCTGCCCGACCTCGCGCGCCTCGATCCCTGCGCGCGAGATCGCGGCCTTCACCACGTTCCCCAACAGGTCGGCCGCGTGCATCGTCGACAGCCCGCCTCCGCGGCGGCCGAGCGGCGAACGAACAGCTTCGACGATGAACACTTCGGGCATACGAGATCCTTTCGTTGCGTCCAGCGCGCGGGGCGCAGCTGCTGGCGCAGAGAGAGCCGCACCGTAGCCCCTCGCTGCCGCCTCCGCGCCCCGCGCAGCGCGCTCGAAAGCTCCGCCGAACACACCAAAACGAGAGGGAAGCCGCGCACGACTCGATGGCCGACGCGCAAAGGGGAGGCAGGAGCGACCTCGATGACGAACGCGACTCCCAAGCGAGTCGGCCGAGGCCGCAAGCGAAGCGCGCAGCGAGCCGAAGGCGAGCGAAGCAAACGGGGAAGATTCGCCGACGCGCTCCCTGGGTCGCGTTTGCCTCGGTGCATCGGCGCGCGTCGGCGAAGCGCGCAGCAGCGGGCGAGTCTTCGAGCCCGATGCGAAGTAAACGTGGCGAGAGTCCCAACTCGCTGCCGCAACCCGGCAGAAGTGCCTCGCCCACCTACCTATGAATCATCCGCACCTGCTCCCAGGCGCGCAGCTTCCCGCCCGCCTTCACCCACGCCTTGAACACGCGGCCCGCGTCGCGCGCGGGGTTGTAGATGTCCTCCTCGGACTTCCATTTCAGGTTCCCGGCGTAGACGAGCCGCGACCAGTTCGGGAACGAGTACGGCTCGCCGTTCTCCTGGAACGGCGCGGGGAACGCGTTGCGCACGGCCCAAACGATCGCGCCTTTCTCTTCGTCGACGACCATCCAGTCGATCGGGAACGTCATCGTGGGATACGGCGCCATCACGCCGCAGATCCACTGGCGGATCGCCTCGCGCCCCTGCAGCTCGCCGTAAGCATGCTCGACGTAGTGAGAGTCCTCGGCGAAGCAGTCGGCCCACACGTTCCAGTCGCCCGTCTGCGACGCGATGTCGCGGCGGCGCTTGTAGTCCTCGAACGCTTCGAGCAGCTCGGCGCGTGTGTACTTGCCCATGGGTTCTCCCGGCGAAGCGAGCAGCCTACTTCAGGTACGGCACGTCGAAGCAGCGCTCGGGCTCGGTCACGTCGTACTTCGCGAGCGTCGGGTTGTACTGGCGCACGCACACGTTCGGCCGCTTCGGCCACGCCGTGACGTCGATGCGCACGAGCACGAGCGTGCCGGCGATCTCGCGCATGCCGTTGGTCTGGAAGTTCGAGAACAAGCTCAGCACGGGCCGCTCGGCGAGCGTGACGCTCCCGTAACAACTGAAGTTCGGATCCTGCACGTAGTGCCCGCCCGCGATCGCGAACACGCCGCCGCGCGCGGCGAGCTGCGTCGCGCGCTCGGGGTGCCCGGGCTCCGCGGCACCGACGCAGCTCGGTGAATCGCCCGGGCGCGCGGCGGAGTGCCCTAACAAGATGAAGTGCGTGTTCGCGCCGTGCTGCGCGAACGTGTCGCGCGCCCAGTCCGTCTGCTGCTTGCAGTCCACGTACCAATCGAGCGAGAGCGCGGCGAAGCGCTCGGCGAAGCGGATCCAGCCGTTGCGGCTCGGCGCGCGCGTGTCGCCGCCGAGGCCGCAGCGCGCGTGCGCCGCGCGAATCTCGGGGCCCGCGCCCTGCCACTCCGGCTGCTTCGCCGCGCGCGCGGCCACGAAGCGCGAGAAGTTGCCTGCGCGATCGCCGCCCGCCGGCAGCCCGCAGCCGCGCGCGCCGGCATCGCAGTCGTGATTGCCGAGCGGTGCGAGCCACGGCACGCCGCACGCTTCGAGGCGGTCGAACAGAATCGCCGCGTAATCACATTGCGTGCGCACGCCGCGCGGCTGCGCCTGCACCACGTCGCCGAGGTGCAGCGCCGCAGCGATGCGCAGAGTGTCGCGCTGCTCGCAGATCCACTCGGCGTTGCGCTTCAGGCGCGGCAGCTGCCACGGGAATTCGAGCGCGGTGCCGCCATCGGGCTGCGTGTCCACCTCGTGCTGCGTGTCGGGCACGAGCACGATCGTGAAGGCCCCGTCGTCGGGATCGATCGCGGCGCGCGCGGGCGGCTCGGGCTCCGCGTCAGGCGCCGCGTTCGCGACGGCGAGAGGCAGGAGCGCGAGCAGCGCGGCGAGCAGCAGCTTCGGTGTGCGTGTCACGGGTCCTCCGCGCTCGCGCGTGAGACATTTCGGCCGGGCCGAAATGATCGGCCTCGCGGCGCGCAGTCTAGGCAGCGGCTTATGCTGGCCCGCCATGCGCGCTCGCAAGATTCGCTGCGGCTTCGGCGTCTCCAGCTTCGGCTTCGACTCCGCGCGCGACTGGTTCGCCTACGCACAGCAGTGCGAGGCCGGCGGCGTCGACTCGCTCTGGCAGACCGACCGCCTCGTGGGCGCCGACGCGCAGCTCGAGCCGATGGCCGCGATGGCCGCGCTCGCGGGCGCGACCGAGCGCATCAAGTTCGGCATGAACGCGGTGGTCGTCGCCTACCGCGATCCGCTCGTGCTCGCGAAGGAGTGCGCGACGATCGACTTCCTCTCGAACGGGCGCCTGCTCCCAGTCTTCGGCGTCGGCTTCGAGGGCGACCCGACCTGGAAGGCGACCGGCCGCGATCCCGCGGCGCGCGGCAAGCGCTCCGACGAGACGCTCGAGATCATGGCGCGGCTCTGGAACGGCGAGAGCGTCGACTTCGCGGGCGCGCACTTCACTTATCAGGGCGCGCGCATCGCGCCGCTGCCGGTGCAGAAGCCGTTGCCGCTCTGGATCGGCGGCCACAGCCCCGCCGCGATTCGCCGCACCGCGCGCATCGGCACGGGCTGGCTCGGCGGCCTGATGCCTCCGGGAGAAGTGGCGGGCGTGGTCGCCGCGATCCGCGCCGAGTGCGCGAAGCAAGGCCGCGCGATCGACGAGGACCACTTCGGCGCGACGCTGCCGTTCCGTTTCGGCAGCGAGGACGACCCGATGGTGCAGCGCTTCGCCGCGCGCGCCGCGCAGCGAGCTGGTGGAGCCGACTCACAAATCGTGGTCGGCAAGCCCGCCGATCTCGTCGCGCGCATTCAGACCTACGTCGCCGGCGGCGTCTCGAAGTTCGTGCTGCTGCCGCTCGCGCAGGGCACGCGCGAGCTGCGCGAGCAAACCGCGCGCGCGATCGCCGAGGTGTTGCCCGCGGTCGAGAACCGCGACGCAAGCGAAGCGCGCAGCGAGGCGGAGTCCTCGTAGCCGAGCGGAGATCGAACAGTGGCCTCGCTGCAACGCTGGGCCCAGACCGGCGCACTCCTTCATCGAAACGAAACGGAGAACCCCATGCCGATCGATCTGCAAGCGCTCGAAGAGATCAAGCAGCTCAAGTACCGCTACGTGCGCTGCGTCGACCGCAAGCTCTGGGCCGAGCTGCGCGAGACGCTCGCCGCAGACGCCACCAGCTCCTACGGCGGCGGCAAGTACAGCTTCACGGGCCGAGACGAGATCATGGCGTTCCTCGAGAAGTCGATGGCGTCGACGAAGTTCCTCAGCAGCCACACCGTCCATCAGCCCGAGATCACCTTCGAGAGCGCCACGCGCGCCCGCGGCGTCTGGGCGCTGCACGACACCGTGATCAACCTCGAGCAAGGCTGGAGCCTGAACGGCAGCGCCTTCTACGAGGACGTGTACGTGAAGGGCGCCGACGGCCAGTGGCGCATCCAGCACACCGGCTACACGCGCACCTACGAAGAGGTGACGCTGCGCGCGAAGACCGGCGCGAAGGTGACGGACTCGTTCTGGGGGGAGCGCGAGCTCAAGTGGGATGCGGTGTGACTTCGCCTCGCATCCGGGTGGCGGTCAAGGCAATGCCGCGCCTTCCCGCTCGTCCGGACTATCTCCCGGCGCGCGCCGCGTCCACGCTCCAGATCCCGCTCCCCTTCGCTGCGATGAAGAGGAACGCGAAGCAGTAGAGCGCCGCGAGCTCACCTTGATTGACGATGGGGAAGATCGACTTCGGGTTCGAGATCACGAAGGCGTGGAAGGCAAAGGCGAAAGCCATCGTGCCGCTGGCGATGAACGCCGCGGGCCCCGCGAAGAGACCGAGCGCCACGAGCGCGCCGCCGGCAAGCTCGATCGTCCCGGCGCCGTAGACGATTGCGGCCGGGGAGCCATCCGGGGTTCCGCCGAACCAACCGAACAACTTCTGGAAGCCATGTTGCACGAACATCAGGCCCGCCATGAAGCGGAAAGCGGCGTAGATCCTCTCGGTGTGCGGTGCGAGGAAGCCCATCGGGATGTCTCCAGTCGTTCGGTATGGGGTGTTAGGGAGAAGCGGGTGCGCGGGAGCATTCTATGTCGGCTCTGTGGCGAGTTGGCGCAGGAAGTTGCGGGCGCGACGCTGGCGCGGTGTACGTAACCCCGAGGCGTCCCGCGGCGTTCCAAGGACGTGAGGAGAGTTCGATGCGCTTGATTCGACCCAGCCTGCTGCCCGAGCGCGAGGCGACGCCGGAGCGCGTCTACCTCCAGCGCCGCGAGCTGCTGCGCGCGGCGGGCGCGTTCTCGGCCGTGGCGCTGTTCGGCTGCGGCGAGGACACCTCGGCGCAGGCCGCGCCCGCGTCGCCGGCTGCGCTCGCGAAGCTGCCCGGCGTGATCCCCGCGCCCGCGGGCTACCGCACGGACGAGGCGCAGACGCGCTACGAGGACGCGACCGCCTATAACAACTTCTACGAGTTCGGGACGGGCAAGGAAGACCCCGCCGCGAACGCGCACACGCTGCGCATCCGGCCCTGGACGCTGGCGGTCGAGGGGCTCGTCGCGAAGCCGGGCGCGATCGACATCGACACGCTGCTGAAGGCGTACCCGCTCGAGGAGCGCATCTATCGGCTGCGCTGCGTCGAGGCGTGGTCGATGGTGATTCCGTGGGTCGGCATTCCCCTCGCGGACGTGCTGAAGCGCTTCGCGCCCACGAGCGAGGCGAAGTACGTCGCGTTCGAGACGCTCGTGGACGAGGAGCAGATGCCGGGGCAGCGCCGCGGCTATCTCGACTGGCCGTATCGCGAGGGCCTGCGCCTCGACGAGGCGATGCATCCCCTCGCGATCCTCGCCGTGGGCATGTACGGCCGCGTGCTGCCGAGCCAGAACGGCGCGCCGCTGCGCCTCGTGGTGCCGTGGAAGTACGGGTTCAAGAGCATCAAGTCGATCGTGAAGCTGAAGCTCGTGGCGCGCATGCCGCGCACGTCGTGGAGCGACGAGAACGCCGCGGAGTACGGCTTCTACGCGAACGTGAACCCGCGCGTCGATCATCCGCGCTGGAGCCAGAAGAGCGAGCGCCGCATCGGCGAGTGGCAGAAGCGCCCGACGCTCGAGTTCAACGGCTACGCGGAGCAGGTGGCGGGGCTCTACAAAGGGATGGACCTGCGCCGGTGGTATTAGGGAAGCGCGGCGCGCACGCCGCAGTCGTCGCGCTCTCGCTCGCGCCGCTCGGCTGGCTCGCGCTCGGCGCCGTGCGCGGCGATCTCGGCGCGAATCCCGTCGAGACGATCACGCACGTCACCGGCGAGTGGGCGCTGCGCTTTCTGCTCGCGTGCCTCGCGGTGACGCCGCTGCGCCGCGTGTCTCCTCGCTTCGCCGCGCTCGCGCCTTACCGGCGCACGTTCGGGCTGCTCGCCTTCGCGTACGCCGCGCTCCACGCCGCGACCTTCTTCGCGCTCGATCTCGGCTTCGCGTTCGCGCTGCTCGCGGAGGAAGTCGCGGAGCGCCCGTACGTATCGCTCGGCTTCGGCGCGCTCGCCCTGATGACTCCGCTCGCGCTGACCTCGACGCGCGCAGCGCAGCGCCGCCTCGGCCGCCGCTGGATCACGCTGCACCGCGCCGTCTACGCCGCGGGCGTGCTCGCTGCCGCGCACTTCGTGTGGCTCGTGAAGGCGGACCTACGCGAGCCGTTGCTCTACGCCGCAGTGCTCGCAGCGCTGCTCGCAGCGCGCGCGATTCCTGCGCTCCGGCGCGCGAACGCTCAGCGCGCGGGGAGGCCGAGCTCGCGCGCGAACGCTTCACCCACGTCGCAATAGCTGGCGGTGGTCGCGCTCGATCGCACTTCGCGCCACACGAGCGAGGCGCTCGGCTCGTCGGGCGCGAGCTCGAGCCAGCGGAACGTGACGGGGCGAGCGTCGGCGTAGCTCTCGCCGAGCTCTCGCTCGGCGACGACCAGCGAGAAGCCCTTCGCGCTGGGAACGAGGCGGAGGTCGCGCAGCTGGCAGTCTGCTCCGTTCACCGCGCGCAGCGACAACTCCTCGCCTCCGCGTTTCCAGCGCAGCGGCACGATCTCCCAACGGGCGTTCGCGCCGACGCGAACGAACGAAGTCACGAGGGCACTGTGCGCGTTGCCGAGCTCGTGCATCGCGACGATCACGGCGTCGCCCTCGCCGTCGCCGTCGAGGTCGAGCGCGTTCACACCGCGGCGCAGCGCAGTCGCGCCCGTCTGGGTGGTCTCCGCCGCGGCGACGCTGCAGAGCATGAGCGTCACGGCGATCACGAGACGCATCGGCAGTCTCTCCCCTGGGCCTCGGAACCCGCGCACACGAGCGGCGTTCGAGCGCTCAGGGCTGGACGAACGCCACCAGCTCCGCGCACGTGGGCATTGCGGCTTCCCAGCGCGCGACATCGAGCTCGAGGGCGGCGAAGGCGCCGGGCGTCAGGCCCCGTGCGAGGCCAGCGCGCGCCTCGGGTGCGGCGCGGCGCATGAGCTGGCGCACAAGCTCGCCGAGGCCGGGCTGGTGCGCGACGACGAGCAGGCACGCGTCCGCATCGGGCGCGCGGTTCACGGCGCTCAGCAGCTCGCCCGCGCTCGCGAGGTAGAGCCGCGCGCTGAAGTCGACCTCGCGCAGGGCGGGGAGCGCGGCCTGCGCAAGCTCGAGCGTGGCGCTCGCGCGCAGCGCGGTGGAGCAGAGCGCGTGCGTGGGCGCCCACCCGGCGCCGAGCGCGGCGATGCGCTCGCCCGCGCTGGCGGCTTCCCTGCGCCCGCGCACGGAGAGCTCGCGCAGCGCATCGTCGCGCGCGTCCTCTGCGCTCGCGTGTCGGAGCAGAATCAGCCGCCGCATCGCCTTCGCCCTAACTAACGCAAAACGGGACGCCTATGATGGCCAACCGCTGAACGAATTGTGGAGGTGAGCGTGAAGCATCCGCTTCTCGAGCGCGCGCAGAGCGCGGAGGTGCGCAACGCGAAGGGCTTCAAGGCCGTCGCGGCTGCGATGACGGGAGAGAGCGTCGCCGCGGATTGGGCGGCGGAGCGCGACGGCGCGCCGCGGCGCGCGGAGAGCGGGCGCAAGCACCTCGTCGCCGCGAACAAGAAGCTCGCCGCGGAGCGCAAGCCCGCGCGCGACAGCGAGCACCTCGCGCTCGCTCTCGTCACGCGCGCGAGCGAAGGTGGCGCTGCGCTCGAGCTGCCCGAGGGCGGCGCGTTCACGGCGCTGCACGCGGGCGCCGTGCTGAAGAGCGCGCAGCCCGATCCCGCGGCGGGAACGGAAGACTCAAATTGGGGCGCCGAGCCGATCGACCTGCTCGGCGTCGGCGCGGATGGGCGAATCACCGTGGCGGTCGTGCGCTGGCTCGCGCCGAGCGCGACGCGGGTGCAGACCGGCGACACCCCGCTGCGCGCGCTCCTCGACGGGCTCGCCTGGACCGCGGGGGTCGAGGCGAACCGCGAATCCCTGACGGCGGAGCTCGCGGAGAAGACGAGCACCGCGATCTCCGCTGCGCCGCCCGCGCTGCTGCTGATCGGCAGCTACCGCTGGTGGGAGCTCTCGCGCAAACGCGAGGCGCAGAAGGGCGCGGCCTGGATCAAGGAGCTGGAGCGCCTCGCGCGCGAGATCGGCGCAAAGCTCGACATCCCCATCCGTTACCTCACGCTCCGCACGCCCGGCGATCCCGGCTTCTCACACGACACGGGCGCGCCGCGCCTCGATGGCGACCCGCGCTTCGAGCCCGCGTTCGAGCTCGGTGCGGACAAGGTGCGCCCGAAGGCTGCGCCCAGCGCTCGCAAGAAGAAGGCGGCGGGGCCCGCGGCGCCGGTGAAGATCGAGGCCGACCTCTCGCGCCCGGTTCGCAGCTACGTCTCGAGCGAGCACTTCGCTGCGGGCGACCGCGTGCAGCACGCAGCGCTCGGGCTCGGCGTGGTGCAAGGGAGCGCGGGGCTCGGCAAGGTGCGCATCCAGTTCGAGTCGCGCGAAGCCGTGCTGGTGCACGATCGCCGCGCCTAACAAGCCGAGCGGAGGTCGCAGCGTGGCCTCGAAGCAGCGTGCGAGATGAGCGCACCGGAGGCGCCGGAGGGCCCGCGCGCGAGCCTCGCGCTGCGGCTCGGTGCGAGCGCGACCGCCGGCATCGCCGCGGCGCTGTTCGCGCTCGCGTGCGCGAACTTGCCGCCGCAGCAGCTCGACGATCTGTGCGGGCTGTTCGCCGAGAAGCCGGAGTGGGCCGCGGCCGCGGAGCGCGCGCGCGAGCGCTGGGGCGTCGATGCCTCCGTCTCGATGGCGATCCTCCACCAGGAGTCGCGCTTCCGCGCCAAAGCGCGGCCCGGCTGGCGCAAGGCGTTCGGCGTGATCCCGATCGGCACCGCGTCTTCCGCCTACGGCTATGGCCAGGTGCAGGACGCCGCCTGGAGCGACTACCGCGAGCGCACCAACAACCGACACGCCAAGCGCGACGACTTCGCCGACGTGATCGACTTCGTCGGCTTCTACGCGGACCTGCTCTCGCGCGCCCACGGCATCGCGAAGAGCGACGCGTTCCACCTCTATCTCGGGTACCACGAAGGCCCGACCGGCTACGCGCGCCGCAGCTTCGACCAGAAGCCGTGGCTGTTCGGCGTCGCGCGCAAAGTCTCCGAGCGCGCCGCGGGGTATGCCGCGCAGCAGCACGCCTGCCCGTACCCGCGACGCTCGGAGTCGAGCACGTGAGCTACGTGCCCGCTCCCTTCGTCGCGGGCTTCATCGCAGGTCCCCCGCTCGACGCGCCATCGTCAGTCCGAGTTCTTCTCGCGGCTCGGTAACGCGCGCGTCTCGCCCACGCTCAGCAGCGCGACCTCGTCGTCGCGCACGCGCTCGGCAGCGAGCTGCCGGCGCAGCTCGCGCGGCGCTTCGTCGGGCGGCTCGTCGGTCAGCTCGAACGTGCCCCAGTGCATCGGGAAGAGCGTGCGCGCGCGCAGCTCGCGGAAGGCGCGCAGCGCCTCGGCGGGATCCATGTGTTGGAAGTCCATGAACCAGCGCGGTTCGTAGGCGCCGATCGGCAGCAGCGCGGCGTCGATCGGCCCGAAGCGGCGACCGTACTCGGCGAAGCCGTGGAAGTAGCCCGTGTCGCCGGCGAAGAAGTACCGGCGCTCGCCCGAGTCGACGAGCCAAGCACACCAGAGCGTCTCGTTCGTGGCGTGCTCGAAGCGCTTCGACCAGTGCTGCGAGGGCAGGCACGTGATCGTGAAGCGCCCGCGCTTCGCGCTCTGCCACCAATCGAGCTCGACGACGTTGCTGCGCCCGCGCTCGCGGAACCACTCGGCGAGGCCCATCGGCACGAACCACGCGACGCTCGCGGGCAAGTGGTCGACGGCGTACGCGTCGAGATGGTCGTAGTGGCTGTGGGAGACGACGGCGAAGGCGTCCGGCGGAATCGCTTCGAGCGGAATGCCCGGGGCGACGAGGCGTTTCGGGAGCAGCGCTCGCGCGCCGAAGTGCGGGTCGGTGAGGAAGACCGCGTCCCCGTCGTGCACTGCGAACGTCGCGTGGCCGACCCAAGTGAGCTCCGCTTCGCCGCGCGGCAGGGCGCGCGCGAGCGAGGCGCCGTCGTTCGCGACGCGCGGCGCGGCTCCGCGCGCCATCCCCGCGTAGGCGTTCCTCGAGAACTGCCAGCGCAGGAACGAGAAGCCGCCGCGCGCGTCGTCGCTCGCCCACGGCACGAAGTAGCGGCCGTCGGCGCGATGGGGAGCGTGCAGCGAGGCGGCTTCCGGCGCCGCGGCGAGCGGCGGCAGCGGCTCGCCGCGTGCGAGCAGCGCGGCGGCCCCAAACAACAGCGCGAGTCCGCCGCCCGCGGCGAGCGCGCGAATCACGACGTCACTCGGAAGCGCACGAGCTCGCGCATGCGCGTCATCACCAAGCCGAGCACGCCGAGGCACGCGACGCCGCCGAACACCACGCTGAACACCGCGCTCGTGTAGTGCGCGAGGATTCCCGACTCCGCGGCGCCGAGCTCGTTCGAAGCGCCGACGAAGATCTGGTTCACCGCGGAGACGCGACCGCGCAGCGCGTCGGGCGTACCGAGCTGAATGATCACGTTGCGCGCGACCATGCTGACCTCGTCCGCCATGCCGGCGCAGGCGAGGGCGACGACCGACAGCGCGAACGACTGCGAAAAGCCGAACACGATCGTCGCGAGCCCGAACAGCGCGACGGAGATGCAGAGCGCGCGGCCGGCGCGCGCGATCGGCGGCGCCACGAGCAGCACGAGCGACATCGCCATCGTGCCGATCGGGAGTGCCGCGCGCAGGAGCCCGTAGCCCTCCGGGCCGACTTGCAGGATGTCCTTCGCGAACACCGGCAAGAGTGCGGTCGCGCCCGCGAACAGCACGGCGAACAGGTCGAGCGTCATGGCGCCAAGCACGGCCTGCGAGCGCCACACGAACGCGAGGCCCTCGAAGAACGCGCGGAGGCTCACCTCCCGGCCGGTCGGCTGCGCGGCGGCGCGCGGGATGCGCAGCACCACCAGCGAGGCGATGCCGACGAGCGCGCCGGCGAGCGCGTACGACGCCGAGTAACCGAGCGCGTCGAACACGAAGCCCGAGACGCCGTAGCCCGTCGCCCAGCCGAGATTGCGCAGCGTCGCGATCAGCGGCACCGCGCTCGGAAACAGCTCGCGCGGCACGAGGTTCGGCAGCACCGTCGCGAGCGCGGGGAACTCGACGGCGCCGCACACGGCGATTCCCGCGGCGCCGCAGAGCAGCAGCGCGGTCCCGTAATCACTCTGCAGCGCGAGCGCGAAGCACACCGCCGCGAACGCGGCTTCGGCGATCGACGTGAGCCGCACACGGTCCGTGGTGTCGGCGAGCGCGCCCGCGAAGGGCCCGATCAGCAGCACCGGCACGAACTCGACGAGGCCGATCATGCCGAGCGCGAATTTCGAGCCCGTCACCTCGTAGACGTGCCAGCCGAGCACGGACGCGAACAGCGTCGCGCCGCAAGCGCGCGAGAAGCGCGCGAGCGCGAGCGCTTTGACGCCGGGATGAGCGAGTGCTTGCAACGTCGGGTGCTGAGGCACGGGGCGCGCAGCGTGCGCGGCACATCGCGCGTGCGCAACAACGTCTCTAGTACTCCGCGCGGAATGCCGAAATGCGCTGGATGTTGAGAGCTCTGTCGCGGGAGATCGCAGCCGCGCTGCAGTTGGCGGACGTGGTCGTCAGCGCGGCGCTGTTCGTGCTGATCGTGCGGATCCCGCACTTTGGCGTGGCCGATGCCGGCCTCGCACTGCTGCCGCTCGGGCTCGCGGCGGCGCTGGTGTGGCCGATCTCGCTGCGCCTCATGCATCTCTACGACTCGCACCGGCGCGATCCCATCAGCGCGGTCTCGCTCTTGCTCGCGCTGGCGGCGCTCTCGTCGGCGTTCGGCCAATCGGCCGTCGCCTTCGCGACCGGCTTGGAGCTCGATCCCACGTTCCCGATCGTGATCGCATGCGCGCAGCTGGGCGTGCTCGGCGGCCTGCGCATCGTGCTGTTGGGAGCCGCGCGCCTGTTCCGCCGCGCCGGTCACAACACGCGCAACGTGCTGATCGCCGGCTCCGGGCCGCGCGCCGCGTACGTGGAGGACGTGATCGCGCGGCATCCCGAGTGGGGCCTGCGCGTGATCGGCTTCATCGATGGGGGCTTTCCCGAGCGCGGCCCCGCCGTCGCGCCGGACCGCGTGTTCCCGCTGGATTCGATCGACGACATTCTCGCGGACCAGGTGATCGACGAGGTGATCGTCGCGGTGCCGCGCTCGAAGCTCGAAGAGAGCGTGCGCGTCGTCGACGCCGCGACCAGCGCCGGCGTGCCGATCACGCTGCTCTCGGACGTGTTCGGCGATCTGCTCCCGACGCCGCGCGTGAAGCGCTTCGGCGCCTTGCCCGCGCTCGCGTTCGCGCCCGTTCACCATCCGGCCGGCTGGCTCGCGGTGAAGCGCGCGATCGACGCGGGCGGAGCGGCCGTGTTGTTATTGGCCGCGGCGCCGGTGCTGGCGCTGTGCGCGCTCGCCATCAAGCTCACTTCGCCGGGCCCCGTGTTCTTCCACCAGGTGCGCTGCACGCTGAACGGGCGGCTGTTCTCGATGCCGAAGCTGCGCACGATGCTGGTGGACGCGGAGGAGAAGAAGCTCGCGCTGGCGGCGCAGAACGAGATGAGCGGCCCCGTGTTCAAGATGCGGAGCGATCCGCGCATCACTCCGGTGGGCCGCTTCCTGCGCCGCTACAGCCTCGACGAGCTGCCGCAGCTGTGGAGCGTGCTGCGCGGCGACATGAGCCTCGTGGGCCCGCGCCCCGCGATTCCCAGCGAGGTGGCCGAGTACCGCACCGCCGAGCGCCGCCGGCTCTCGATGCGCCCGGGTCTCACGTGCCTCTGGCAGGTGAGCGGCCGCAACAAGATCGGCTTCGAGGATTGGGTGCGGCTCGATCTCGAGTACATCGACACCTGGTCGCTCGCGAGCGACTTCACGATCTTGCTGCGCACGCTGCCTGCGGTGCTGCGCGGAGAGGGCGCCAGCTAGGCAAATGTCTTCCGCCGCTAAACCTCCGCGCATGAACCGCCCGCGCCGCCGCTACGAGCTCCGCAGCGATGCACTCAACCAGGCCGTCGACGCGCTCGTCGCGCAGGCGCGCGAGCAGTTCGGCGGACGCGACGACGACGCGGCCGAGTACGCGCGCCAGATGGTCGTCACCGCGCTGCGCTTTCTGCGCGACGACCCGGCGGACGGCGACTTCAAGCTCGTGAACGCCGCGATGAAGGAGCTCCGCCACGCGCTGCGCGTGTTCGCGCCGTACGAGAGCGTGCGCAAAGTCTCGGTGTTCGGCAGCGCGCGCACGCTGGCGGGCGCGCCGGACTGGGTGCAAGCCGAGCGCTTCGCGGAGGCGATGGCGCGGCGCGGCTGGATGATCATCACGGGCGCGGGCGGCGGCATCATGCAAGCGGCGCAGGGCGGCGCGGGCCGCGACGCCTCGTTCGGCGTGAACATCCGCCTGCCGTTCGAGCAGGCTGCGAACGAGGTCATCGCGGGCGACGCGAAGCTCGTGAACTTCCGATACTTCTTCACGCGCAAAGTCAGCTTCGTGCGCCACTCGCACGCGATCGCGCTCTTTCCTGGCGGCTTCGGGACGCACGACGAGGGCTTCGAGGCGCTCACGCTGATCCAGACCGGCAAGAGCGAGATGCTGCCCGTCGTGTTCGTCGACGCACCCGGCGGCGACTACTGGCGCGACTGGGCGCAGTACGTGGACGAGCATTTGTTAGGGCGAAAGCTGATCTCGCCGGACGATGTCGCGCTCTTCCGCGTGACCGACTCGGTCGACGAAGCGGTCGCCGAGGTGACGCGCTTCTACCGCAACTACCACTCGAGCCGGTACGTAGGCGACCGCCTCGTGCTGCGCGTGCAGGAGGCCCCGAGCGGCGACGCGCTGGCGGCGCTCTCGCGCGAGTTCGCGGACCTGCTCGTGGGCGGTGCGATCGAGGCGAGCGGCGCGCTGCCGGAAGAAGGCACGGACGCGGTGGGCCTCGCGCGCCTCGTCTTGCGCTTCGACCGCAAGAGCACGGGCCGGCTGCGGCGGCTGATCGATCGTGTGAACGAGATCGCGCCGCGAGGCGAAGCGGCCGCGCGCGCGGCGGCGCACCAGATCGTGCCCGCGGAGATGCCGGCGGACGCGGAGCGCGAAGAGGCGGAGTAGGCCGGCCTTCCCGTCGCCTCCCCGCTATGCTGCGCGCGGCGCGCGAGGGGGTCGAGATGGCGGAGATTCGTGCGGAACGCCTGACAGCCGAAGTCGACGGTGAGTTCGTCGTGTTCCTGATCGGCATGCGCGTGAACAAGCTCTGGAAGCTGCACAAGTGGCTGCCGGTCGCGTTCGCGATGGGGCGCATGCTGCAGGAGATCGAGAAGGATCGCGCCACGGGCTTTCTCGGCGTCGAGCAGTTCGGTTTCCTGAGCGGAGTGCTCGTGCAGTACTGGCGCTCGTTCGATCACCTCGATAAGTACGCGCTCGACAAGCAGCGCGCGCACTTGCCGGCGTGGAAGGCGTTCAACCAAGCCGTCGCGTCGAACGGCGACGTCGGCATCTGGCACGAGACGTATCACGTGCGACCGGGCGACTACGAATGCGTCTACAACAACATGCCGCTGTTCGGGCTCGCGAAGGCGACTCGCGCGGTGCCTGCGACGGGGCGGCGCGAGTCCGCGACGGGGCGCATGGGCAACGCGAACGTCTAGGTCGGGCGCGTCACTTCACTGGCGGTAGGACGATCGGATCCGGCTTCTGCGAGGCGGGCCACGGCTTGTTATGGCGCGCCATGATCGCCGCGGTCTCGCGCTCCCAGTGCTCGCGACCGAACGCCTTGTACGTCTGGAACGGGTTGCAGTACTCGCGCATGCGGAACGCCTGCCCGTCCTTCGACGTGACCTGCGAGAAGTAGCGCTGCGTGTAGTCGCCGCCGTTCACCGTGGGGCCGCCGCCGTGCGACTCGATGATGATCGTGTCGGGGTCGGACGTGTGATAGAAGCCGACGACCTTGGTCGAGAAGCGCGGCACCACCGAGAGCAGCAGCTCGAAGAAGCGCCCCACCGCCTCGCGCCCGACGAAGACCACGGGCGTCTCGAACATCGGCCCCTCCCAGATCGCGTCCTCGTGCAGCGCGTCGGGCCAGATCTCGCGCTGCTGCGCGAGCGTCGTGAGCTGCCCGCCGAATGCGTCGCCGATCGTCTTGCGTGCCATCGGAGCCCCCGAGTCTCGAGCAGTCGATGCTAGGCGCTCTCGACCGCCGCCGGACGGGGTGTGCAAGGTCTGACCCTGCAGGTTCTGCGCGCGGCGGCGCGGCGCGGCGCACGAAAATTCCTAGCCTCCCGCGCCTCATGCAGAACCAGCCCGCCCTCGATCTCTCCCGCGTCTTCCGCCTCGAGCCGCACGGCCCCGACACGTACCTCGCCGAGAGCCCGCACTATCCGTGGGGCCGCATCTACGGCGGCCTCGTGATCGCGCAGGCGCTGTGGGCCGCGACGCAGACCGTGCGCGCGGAGCACGCGGTCCACTCGCTGCACGCGTACTTCATTCTCGGCGGCGAGTTCGCGGAGCCCGTGCGCTACGAAGTCGACCGCGTGCGCAACGGCCGCTCGTTCACGACGCGCCGCGTGATCGCGCGCCAGAGCGCGGGCGCGATCCTCACGCTCGAGTGCTCGTTCCAGCGCTTCGAGGAGGGCGTCGAGTCGCAGCCGCTCGCGATGCCGAGCGGCGTGCCCGCACCCGACACGCTGCCGCCCGTGTACGACGCCGGGCTCGATCGGCGCGAAGTGGCGGTGCCCGCGCCGCGCTCGCTGATCTGGGGTCGCTTCCCGCTGCCGCTCGGCGACGATGCGCGCCTGCACGCCTGCGCGCTCGCCTACCTCAGCGACATGAACGCGATGGACGCGATCTCGAACTCGCGCGCGGGCGGCCCGCCGAGCGGCGAGCCGGGCTCGTTCGACTTCATGGGCGCGAGCCTCGACCACGCCGTGTGGTTCCACCGCCCGCTGCGCGCGGACGAGTGGTTGTTGATGGAGATGACCGGCCACGGCCTGATCCGCACGCGCGGCCTCGCAACCGGCCACGTGTTCGACCGCAGCGGCGTGCACGTCGCGACGATTGCGCAGGAGGGGTTGCTGCGGCCGAAGAAGGGGTGACGCGCACCTGGGACGTACGCGCACCAAAGCGCGCACCTGGGACGTACGTGCACCTCGCTCCCGGCTACTCGCCCTTCGCGCCGCGCTGCTGCTCGTACCAGCGGAGCAGCACGCGGTCGTGGCGCGTCTGCGCGCTGCGCAGGCTCGGCTTCCACGCGGGCCAGCGCGGCTCGTTGCCCTTCACCTGATCGCCCATGATCGTGACGCGCTGGATCACGCGCTCGCCCACGAAGTCCGTAACGACACAGTGCTGCGTGACGCGGTTGTCCCACATGCCGATCGTGCCCTCGCTCCAGCGGTAACGGACCACGAAGCGCTCCTGCTGCACCCAGCTCGTGAGGAAGCCGAGCAGCGCCGCGCTCTCGGGCGCGGACAGCTCGACGATGCGGCGCGTGAAGTGCTCGTTCACGTAGAGCGCGCGGCGGCCGGTGTCGGGATGCACGCGCACGACGGGGTGCACCGTCATCTTGTCGGGCTGCCCGTGCGGCTCCGCGTTGTGCAGAGCGGTGAGGCCGTCGCACAGCTCGCGCAGCGGAGCGGAGAGCGCGTCGTACGCGGCGCACAGGCTCGTCCACATCGTGTCGCCGCCGACCGCGGGGCACTTCACCATGCGCAAGATCGAGAGCTGCGACGGCGAGGGCAGGAAGGTGAGGTCGGTGTGCCACTCGTCGGCGATGCCGCCGTGCGTGGCCGCGAGCTCGAACAGCTCGGGATGCTGCGTGTACGGATTCTTCAGGTGCGGGTGCGCCTCGAGCGGCCCGAAGTGCCGCCCGAACGCGACGTGCTGCTCCACCGTGAGGTTCTGCGCGGGGAAGAACAGCACGCCGTGCTCGAGCAGCAGCGCACGAATGCGGTCGGCATCGGACGCAGTCGCACGCGCGAGGTCGATCCCGCGCACCTCGGCGCCCAGCGCGCCGGCGAGGCGGGTGATTTCGAGGGGCATCGTCGTGTCCTCCGGTGACGGGGTCAGACCCTGCGTCGTCGCGTCCCGCGCGGCCGTCACGAAGCTCGCGCCGGCGTACGCGTGAACCACGGCCGCGCCTGCTCGAGCTGCGCGGCAAGGCGGAAGAGCGTGGCCTCGTCGTTGTGGCGGCCGATGAACTGCACGCCGATCGGGAGCCCAGCCGCGTTCCAGGAGAGCGGCACGCTCATCGCCGGCGTGCCCGCGCTGTTGGCGAGCTGCGTGTACCCGATCGCCTGCATCAACCCCGCGGTCTGCTCGGCGAAGTTCGGGTTCGAGAGCGACAGCACGCCGAGCTTGGTCGGCGGCGCGCCCATCGTGGGCGAGAGCAGAACGTCGTAGCTCGTGAGGAACTGCGCGAGCTCGCGGCCGGTGCGGTGCAGCACCTTGATCGCCGCCGCATACGCGACCGAGTCGAGATTCTTCGAGATGCTGGCGGTGAGCCACGTGCCGGGCTCGACGTCGTCCTGCTTCGGCTCGCGCCCGAGCTTGCGCGCGCCTTCCTCGATCGCCCAGCGGATGTTCGCGCTCACGACGGTGAGCGTGCTCTTGCGCAGCTCCTCGATCGACGACGGCGCGAAGCGCGCGCGCTCGACGTGATGCCCTAATGACTCGCACAGCTTCGCCGCGTCTTCCGCCGCCGCGCGGCAGTCCGGGTGCGTCGGCGCCTCGTTCCACGTCTCGGTGTCGAGTGCGATGCGCAGCCGCCCCGCCGGCGCGCCCACTTCCGCGAGCCACGGCCGCAGCGGCGGCTGCGCGGCGTAGGGCGCACCGAGATCGGGGCCGGCGGTGGCGTCGAGCAGGGCGGCGCTGTCGCGCACCGATCTCGTGACGGCGTGCACGCAGCTCATGCCGCTCCAGCCTTCGCCCGAATCGGGCCCGAGTGGCGTGCGGCCGCGCGTGGGCTTCATGCCGAACAACCCGCAGCAGCTGGCGGGGATTCGGATCGAGCCGCCGCCGTCGCTCGCGTTGGCGAGAGGTGTTAGGCCGCCCGCGACCGCCGCACTCGCCCCGCCCGAGGAGCCGCCGGAAGTGTGCTCGAGGTTCCACGGATTCTTCGTCTGCCCGAACAGCCGCGACTCAGTCGTGCACGTCAGCCCGAACTCCGGCGACGCGCTCTTGCCGAACGTGATCAGCCCCGCGCGCCGGTAGCGCGCCACCAGCTCGCTCTCGCGCATGGGCACGTTCTCGGCGTAGAGGTTCGAGCCGTTCGTGGTGCGCACGCCTGGCAGGTTCAGGTGCAGGTCCTTCAGCAGAAACGGCACGCCCTCGAACGGACCGCGCGGAACCTCCGCCTTCGCCGCGGCGCGCGCCTGTTCGAACATCGGAACCACCACCGCGTTCAGCTCGCTGCGCTTCTCGCAGCGCGCGATCGCCGCCTCGAGCAGCTCGCTCGCGCTCACCGCGCGCTTCTTCACCAGGGCCGCGAGGCCGAGGCCGTCGTGGGAGTCGTAGTCGTTCATGGAGATCCCTCCGGAAATCGCGGTTTCGGCGTCTGACGCTGCACCGCGATCTTGCCGCAACTTCGTCGCCAACTTCGCGAGTCTCGCATTGAGGTAGGCTGCCTCGCACAACGGCCTGCGCTCGCGCGGCCCACCCGGAGGCGCCCATGCACGACCTCGTGATTCGCGGCGGAACCATCGTCGACGGCTCGGGAGGCGCGCGCTTCAGCGGCGACGTCGCGATCGCGGGCGGTCGCATCGTGGAAGTGGGCGCGGTCTCGGGTCGCGGCAAGCGCGAGCTCGATGCGCGCGGCCTGCTCGTCACGCCGGGCTGGGTCGACGTGCACACGCACTACGACGGCCAAGCCACGTGGGACTCGCTGATCTCGCCCTCGTGCTGGCACGGCGTAACAACTGCCGTGATAGGCAACTGCGGCGTCGGCTTCGCGCCGGTGAAGCCCGGCACGCACGACTACTTGATCAAGCTGATGGAAGGCGTCGAGGACATCCCCGGCACCGTGCTGTGGGAAGGCGTGCAGTGGGCGTGGGAGAGCTTCCCCGAGTACCTCGATGCGCTCGCCTCGAAGCCGCGCGCGATCGACATCGCCGCGCAGGTGCCCCACGCCGCGCTGCGCTTCTACGTGATGGGCGAGCGCGGCGCCGACCACACCGAGGCGCCCACGCCGGCCGAGATCGACGCGATGGGCGTGCTCGCGCGCGACGCGGTGCGCGCCGGCGCGCTCGGCTTCACCACCTCGCGCACGAAGAACCACCGCGCGAGCGACGGCCGCTACACGCCGAGCCTCACCGCGCCGAAGGACGAGCTCGTCGGCATCGCGCGCCGCATGGGCGAAGCGGGCAAGGGCGTGTTCGAGATCGTGTCGGACTTCGCCGGCCGCGACGCCGAGTGGGAGATGTTCCGCGAGATGATCCGCGTCTCGGGCCGTACCGCGTCGCTCTCGCTCGCGCAGGCGGACCAATCGCCGGAGTCGTTCCGCGGCGCGCTCGCGCAGCTCGACGCCGCCAACGCCGCGGGTCTGCCCTTCAAGGCGCAGGTTCCCGCGCGCGCGATCGGCGTGATGCTCGGCTTCGAGGCCTCGCTGAATCCGTTCTGCGGCCACCCGAGCTGGCAGGAGCTCGCGAAGCTCGCGCCGAAGGAGCGCCTCGCGAAGTTGCGCTCGCCCGAGGTGCGCGCGCGCTTGTTAGGCGAGAAGTCCGCGGCGCCGGGGCTCGCGGTGCTCGTGTGCGCGTTCGACAAGATCTTCCGCAGCGGCGACTACGAGCCGACCGCGGAGCAAAGCTGCGCCGCCGAAGCGAAGCGCCGCGGCGTCGCGCCCGAAGTGGTGGCGTACGACTGGCTGCTCGAGGACGAGGGCCGCGCGCTGCTCTATCGCCCCTTGCTCAACTACGCGAACTACTGCCTCGACGCGACGCACGAGATGCTCCAGCACCCGCACGTGGTTCCCGGCCTCGGCGACGGCGGCGCGCACGTGGGCCTGATCAGCGACGGCTCGTTCCCGACCTTCCTGATCTCGCACTGGGCCAAGGACCGCACGCGCGGCCCGAAGCTGCCGCTCGAGAAGCTCGTGAAGGCGCAAAGCGCCGACACCGCCGCGCTCGTCGGCCTCACCGATCGCGGCCGCATCGCGGTCGGCATGAAGGCCGATGTGAACGTGATCGACTTCGACGCGCTCGGCGTGACGAAGCCGGAGATCGCGTACGACCTGCCCACCGGCGGCAAGCGCCTGATCCAGCGCGCGCGCGGCTACGTCGCGACGGTGTGCAGCGGCGCGGTCACGTTCGAGCGAGGGGAGAGCACGGGGGAGTTGCCGGGCGTGCTGGTACGGAGCTGAGCGCGTCGGTGAAGCTCTACGACTCGCATCTCTCGCCATTCTCCTCCCGCGTTCGCATCGTTCTCTACGCGAAGAACCTGCCCCACGAGCAGCTGAAGCCGCCGGGAGGGACGGGCTCGCCGGAGTACAAGGCGATCAACCCCACCGGCAAGGTGCCGGCTCTCGTACACGACGGGCGTGTGCTGCCCGAGTCGGGCGTGATCTGCGAGTACCTCGAGGACCTGCACCCAAGCCCCGCGCTGCGTCCTGCCGACGCGCGTCAACGCGCGGACATGCGCGTGCTCGCCGCGATGCCCGATCTGTACCTAATGCCCGAAGTGTTCCCACTGTTGCGCAACCTGAGCCGCAAGGGGCGCGACGAGGGCGCGGTCGCGGCGGCGCTCGCGAGCGTCGCGAGCGGCTTCGATCGCCTCGAGCAGTTCCTCGTCGCGGATCCACACGCCGCGGGCGGCGAGTTCACGCTCGCCGACGCGAGCGTCGTGCCGAGCACGCACTTCATCACACGCGTGCTCGCGCGCTTCGACGCGCCCGCACCCGCTGCAGCGCGGCCGAAGCTCGCGCGCGTCATGGAGGCCGCCGCCAAGAACGCCGCCGCTGTGCGCGTTCTCGGCGAGATGACCGCTGCGCTCGACGAGCGCATCCCGCTGCCGCGCTGAGCGGCGCTACCCGTACACGAACTCCTTCCCGCCGAGATCGATCGCCGGAATCTCCTCCTTCTCCCGCCAGTAGTCCTGCGTGTGCTGCCACTCGGGCCTGTCGAGGCGCTGCGGGAGCTTGTCCATCGCGCGCATCAGGTAGCCCGGGTTGAAGTTGTCGGGCGCGATCCACGGGAGGCGCGGCAGGCCCCGATCTTCGGGCCGCAGCGTCACGTCGACGCGTTTCTTGCCGGTGCGGTCCATGTGGTTCAGCAGGCGGCACACGAAGTCGGCGAGCAGGTCCGCGCGCAGCGTCCACGAGGCGCGGAAGTAGCCGAAGATCCATAACAAGTTCGGCACGCCGGTGAACATCATGCCGCGGTAGGTGACGCTCTCGTGCAGGTCGAGCGGCTTGCCGTCGATCGTGTACGCGATGTCGCCCAGGATCGCGATGTTGAAGCCGGTGGCGGTGACGATGATGTCCGCCTCGAGCAGCTTGCCGGACTTCGTGAGCACCCCCGTCTCGGTAAAGCGCTCGATCTCGTCGGTCACCACCGAGGCCTTGCCCGCGACGATGCCCTTGAACAGGTCGCCGTCCGGGATGAACGCGAGCCGCTGCTGCCACGGGCGGTACTTCGGCGTGAAGTTGCGCTTCACCTCTTCCTCGCCGAGGAACGCGCGCGCCGCGGTGAGGAGCTCTTCCTTCACAGCCTCGCCCTCGTTCATGCAGCGCTGCGTCTGGATGTGCTGATCGTGCAGGATCTTCCGCCGCACGATCTCGTGGATCCACATCTCGTCGATGTCGAGCTCGCGCAGCGTGTCGGCGAGCTCGTTCTTGTTAGGAGCCGGCATGAAGTACGTGGGCGAGCGCTGCAGCACGGTCGTGTGCGCCGTCTCGGCCGCGATCGCCGGCACCACCGTGGCGGTGGTGGCGCCGGAGCCGATCACGAGCACGCGCTTGTTCTTGTAGTCGAGGTCCTTGGGCCACGACTGCGGGTGCACGAGCACGCCGCGGAAGCGCTCCATGTCCTTCCACTCCGGCGTGTAGCCCTTCGCGTGGTGGTAGTAGCCCTGACACATCCACAGGAAGCTCGTCGTGAAGCGGAACTTCTCGCCCGTGTCGGTGCGGTGCGCGTCGACGGTCCACAGGTTGGTCTTGCTCGACCACGAGGCGGCGTCGATCCAGTGCTTGTACCGGATGTGCCGCGCGAGATCGTTCTCCGCGATCACCTCGCCCATGTACTTGAGAATCTCGTCGGCGGTCGCGATGGGCGCGTTCGTCCACGGCTTGAAGCGGTAACCGAAGGTGTAGAGGTCGCTGTCGGAGCGGATGCCCGGGTAGGTGTGCGTGAGCCAGGTGCCGCCGTAGCTCTCGAGCGCATCGAGCACGACGAAGCTCTTGCCGGGGCACTGGTCTTGGAGGTGCTTCGCGCCGCCGACGCCCGAGATGCCCGCGCCCACGATCAGCACGTCGAAGTGCTCCACCCGCTGCGCCCCGCCGCCGTTCGTTCCCGCCATGCCGCGTCCCTCTCTGATGATTCGCGCGCGCGCTGCGCGTCGCGATCCGCGTTCGTTCCGCATCGGTGCAAGCGATGTGCCCCGCGCGGCGCACGAGGGATCGCACAAGGCGAGGCGGGGCGCTGCGCCGATGCGCCACAGCTGAGGCGATGCGCTACCGCGTCGACTTCGCTGGGCTTCGGCTCGCTGCTCGCCTCCTCTGCATTAGCCTGCGCGACTTCCCGCTGCTCAGGAGCAAACTTCGATGGCCGGCCACGACTACCGCGTGCTCGACGCACGCGAGATCACGAAGTGGGACGACGAGGCCGACGTCGTCGTCGCGGGGCTCGGCTGCGCGGGCGCGTGCGCCGCGATCGAGGCGCGCCTCGCGGGCGCGAGCGTGCTCGTGCTCGAGCGCGCGAGCGGCGGCGGAGGTGTTACGGCGATGGCGGCCGGCCACGTCTACATGGGCGGCGGCACGCGCGTGCAGAAGGCGGTCGGTGTCGCGGACAGCGTGGAGGACATGGAGAAGTATCTCGTCGCGAACACGCCCGATCCCGATCGCGACAAGATCCATCTCTATTGCAGCGAGTCGGTCGCGCACTTCGATTGGCTCGTCGCGCAGGGCGTGCCGTTCAAGGACTCGATGTACAAGGGCAAGCACGTGCTCCAGATGACGGACGAGTGCCTGATCTGGAGCGGCAACGAGGAGGCGTGGCCGTATCGCGAGCAGGCGAAGCCGGCGCCGCGCGGGCACAAGGTGGCGCTCGAGGGCCACGCCGGCGGCGCGAAGATGATGGAGCTCCTGATCGAGCGCGCGAAGTCATTAGGGGCGCGCATCGAGATCGATTGCTGGGTGCGCGAGCTGGTGCGCGACGGCGCGCGCATCGTCGGCGTGCGCTACCGGCGCGACGGCGCGGAACGCACGGTGCGCGCGCGGAAGGGCGTGGTGCTCGCGACCGGGCACTTCACCAACAACTCCGAGATGCTCGGGAAGTACGCGCCACACCTGCTCGACGAGCGCTACGAGCGGCAGTACACGCCGAGCGACGACGGCGCGGGCATCCAGCTCGGCCTCGCGGCGGGCGGCGAGGCGCTGCACATGGCCGGCGCCCTGATTACTTATCCCTTCTATCCGCCCGAGCATCTGCTGAAGGGCGTGCTCGTGAACAAGCTCGGCAAGCGCTTCGTCGCCGAGGACGTCTACCACTCGCGCTCGAGCATCGAGATCACGCTGCAGCCCGATGCCGAGGCGTATCTCATCGTCGACGAAGAGACGTTCGGGCGGCCGGAGTTCGGCGGCTGGGACGTCGTCGACGCGTGGGAGGACTTCGCGTCGATGGAGGCCGACCTCGGCATGCCGAAGGGCGCGCTGCAGAAGACGCTCGCCGAGTACAACGCGAACGCCGCGAAGCGCGAAGACCCCGAGTTCCACAAGCACTACAAGTGGCTGAAGCCTCTCGACAAGCCGCCGTTCGCTGCGCTGCGCGGCTCGCTCGGCAGCGGCGCGTTTCGCACGTTCACGCTCGGCGGCCTGCGCGTCTCGCGCGATGGCGAGGTGCTGCGGCCTGATGAGTCCGCCATTGCCGGCCTCTATGCCGCGGGCGCGTGCGCCTCGAACATCGCGCAAGACGGGAAGGGCTACTCGAGCGGCACGTGCATCGGGGAGAGCACGTTCTTCGGGCGCAGGGCGGGGCGGAAGGCGGCGGCGAGCTGAGGTCGAATCGCGCGCACCTCGCGCGTCGTTCGTGAGAACGTGAGCACGCCGACCCGAGGTGACGCATGCCGTACGACGAAGGACTCGCTCAGCGCATCCGTGAAGTCGTCGATGACGACCCGCGCATCTCCGAGAAGCGCATGTTCGGCGGCGTCGCGTTCATGGCGAACGGCAACATGGCGGTGGGCATCATCCGCGACGAGCTGATGGTGCGCGTCGGGCCCGAGGCCTACGACGCTGCGATCGCGCTGCCGCACGCGCGACCGATGGACTTCACCGGCCGCCCGATGCGCGGCTTCGTGCAAGTCGCGCCCGCCGGCTTCGAGGACGACGCGGACCTGCGCGCGTGGATCGCGCGCGGCGTCGCGTTCGCGGTGACGCAGCAGAAGAAGCCGACGCGCGCGAAGGCCGCGAAGAAGGGCGGGAAGCCTGCGGCGAAGAGGGCTCAGCGCGCGAAGGCAAAGCCCGGTCGTAAGCGCTGAACCCTACGAACTGTCAGGCCGCTGTGAACTACTTAACAGCATGCCATCGCCGCCACGGCGCAGGCTGCGCTCCAAAGGAGATTCGCCTTGCGGATAGAGTTGGCCGTCGCCCTCGGAATCGCGCTTGCACCGGTGTCGGTGGCTGCAACTGGCACAGACGCGTTCTCCGCGTTCAAGCAGGTGCGCAAGCTGCTCGTCGAGAACGATTGCGCCTCGTTCGTCGACATCTTGGTCGAGATCGACGAGCCGCCGTCGGACGCCGTCCGGCGCTTCGACACGATCGCCAAGGACTTTGAGGCGCGACCACAACTCGCGCGGAGTCTCTATCCGTGCGGAGATGCGAAGGCGACGCCCGCGGCGGCAATGGGAGAGCGGGCGAAGTCCGCGATCGCCGCGCCTGCCACGCCGCGCGAATCCACGCCACCCGCGGTTGCCTTCGCGCGAGTGGCGGCGACACCAGACGCCGCTGCCGGACTGGATGCTGCGCCCACCTCCGACAATTCGTCCGATGAGGGCGGCAGTCAGGAAAGCGCGAGCGGAGACAACAAGAAAGAAGCCACCGACGATCCATCCGCGTGGAGTCGGCTCCACATTGGGCTCGGGCTCGTCTATCTGAATCCGTTCAGTCTCGAGCGAGTCAACACTGTCCCGCCCACGATCCCGCGTGAGTTCTCCTTCTCCGAGGAAGACACGAAGCTGCGTCCGTTCTTCGAGATTGGTTGGAAGCGCCGCGCCGCGTGGGACGCACTCAACGAGGGCGCTGGAGAGGAGTCTTGCTTCGGGCTTGCGGCCGTCAGTGCCGACTGCAGTAAGGCCAAGGCGGTTACGCGAATCGACTTCGAGGCGCGCGCTGGAGTCATCCTGAACCCCGACGACAAGGCCTCGGGCTCGTCCCTGTCCGGCTCGGGCGAAGGCTGGATCGAGGCCGCTCTCGGGTTCCCGCTGGTCTCGTGGGGCGACCGCCGTTCCCGAATGTCGGCGAACCTCGAGGTTTTCGGGAGCATAGTTGCGGACGCCGGAGCGGAGGACTTGCACTCGACTTTGTTACTCGGGCCCTCGATTGTCTTCTCATCGCGACTCTGGAAGCGCCCGGTGGAAGGGCTTCTTCGCGTGGGAGGCGTGTGGACAGACCTGCCGCGCATCATCCCGAATCGGTTCGATGCAGAGGGCGACGCGCTCGTGAGTAGCGAGAACGGATTCCCTCACTTCAAGAACGAGTGGGGCGCGGTCGGGACGCAGTTTCAAATTCAGATCCCTCTCAAGCCCCCTGCAGAGGACAGCAAGACCACCGGCCTCGCTTTCTTCCTGCGCGGCAATTACTACGCGGGCTTCGACCCGAACCCGTGGACGGTGCAGTTTGGTCTCACGAGCGACGGGTCCTTCTTGACCGGGTTGATCCCGCCTGCACTGACCAATCTCCTTGGCGGCACGGGAAACGGAGACGGCAAAGAGGGCGAGGAGGGCGCCCAGGACATTCCCGATTCGAAGGAAGCGGAAGGCACTGAGAACACCCCGGACGAAGCGGACGAGACTGACGCGTAAAGCTGCGGCTCGGGAAGGTGAGTTGCTAACTCTCTACTCCGCACCCCCGCCCTTCGTCTTCAGCTCGCTCGCGTGCTGCGAGATGAAGCCGCGAATCTCGTCGCCCATGCCGAGGATGCGCTCCCACTCCTCGCGATAGAACGTGATCGGGAAGCGCCTCATCCCGTACAGCGAGACGCCGCCCTTCTCGCTCACCTTGAGGTACGTGCCGCGCTTCTCCTTGGCCTTGAGCGCTTCGTTCTCCGCGCGCAGTCGTTCGAGCTCCGCCTTCATGTCTTCGCTCATCTCGTCCCTCCTCGAGTTGTTACGTCGAGCACCGTAGCGCCGCGCTCACTCGCTTCGAGGTCACATCACCTCGCTCGTCTCCACCGGCCGCTTCTCCCGCGCACTGCGTTCTGCCGCAACGCCGATCGCCACCGCGCGCAGCCCGTCCTCCGCACTCACCTCGACGCGCGCGCCCTTCGTCACCGCGTCGAAGAAGCGCAGGTGCTGGAAGTAGGTGGAGCCGTGGTGGTGGCCCGCGGCGAGCGCGCGTGCGTCCACCGCGATGTGCTCGCTCGCGACGCTGCGCGGTGAGCGGCGCCCGATCACGAGTGTCGACTCGGGGATGAAGCACTCGACCTTGCCGCGCTCGCCGACGGCGCAGATCTCCTCCTGATTGCGCGAGGCCTCGGCGAACATGCACAGGTCGAGCATTGCCCGCGCGCCGTTCGCGAAGTCCACCGTGACGAATGCGTTGTCGAGGATGTCGGGCGTCTCGCCGGCGTAGCGCTCGTCCTTGTGATTCACGTCCTGCGCGGCCGACGCGTAAACGCGCGTTGCCTCGCTCCCGCACTCGACTCCGCTCGCCTTCGCCCCGCTGCGCGCTTCGCTTGCCGCGACCACGAGGCGCATCAGATCGAAGAAGTGGCAGCACTTTTCCACGAGCGTGCCGCCGGTGTTGCGCGCGAAGCGGTTCCAGTCCCCGACTTTCGGGAGGAACGGGAAGCGGTGCTCGCGGATCGCGAACATGCGGAGCTGCCCGATCGTGCCCGCGCGCACTTCGTCGAGCAGCCGCGCGACGGGCGGCATGTAGCGGTACTCCATCGCGCACCACACCGGCGCTGGGTGTGCGGCCGCGCGCTCCACGGCCCAGCGCGCGTCGGCGATGGTGGTGCAGAGCGGCTTCTCGACGAGGATCGGCAGCTTCGTCGCGAACGCGGCATCGAGCACTGCGCGATGCGTGTGGTTCGGCGTCGCGATCACGAGCGCGTCGACGCGCGCATCCGCGAGCAGCTCCTCCGCGCGCTCGTACTCGCGCGGGCCGTCGCCCGTAACAACTCGCGCCCAGCGTCGCGATTCGGCGTGCGGGTCCGCGAACGCCACCACTTCGGCGCCGGGAATCAGCGCGAGGTTCTTCAGATGCTCGATGCCCATCATGCCCGCACCGATCAGGCCGTAGCGGAGCTGCGTCACTTCCGGCGCTCCTTCTCCATCACCACGCCGTAGGCGACGCCGCTCTCCGGGGGCAGCAGCGCCGCGATGCGCCAGCCGGTACCCGAGAGGGCGCGGCGCAGCTCCGCCGGAGACGCGAGCCAGTAGTCGAACCACGGCGTTGCGAAGAAGCGATGTCGAACGCGGATGCGCAGCTGGCCGCCGAGCCTGCCTCGCGCGCGGTTCAAGCGGTGGTAGCGGCGGTGATCCGGGACGATCTCATGCCCGGGCCGGCCCCCGAGGTGGTCGAGCACGAGCTGGCCGTAGGCGTCTTTTTCGCGCGACAACATCCGCGCATCCTGCCAGAGAGCGGGCGTAGAATCGCGCCCATGGACAAGACACTCTCCCTCACGCTGACCGAGCTCATCGCGCGCCTGCGCCTCAAGAAGCTCTCGCCCGTGGAGCTGATGACGGCGGTGCTCGCGCGCATCGACGAGACCAACGGCGATCTCAACGCCGTGGTCTCGATGCGCGACCGCGACGTGCTGCTCGCCGACGCGCGCGCAGCCGAGGCGCGCATCCAGCGCGGCGAAGCGCGCGCGCTCGAGGGCATTCCGCTCGGCGTGAAGGACCTCGAGTACGCGGCGGGCCTGCCAGTGACGTTCGGCAGCCTCGTCTACAAGGACAAGGTCGCCGATCGCGACGAGGCGCAGATCGCGCGGCTGAAGGCCGCCGGCGCGATCGTCGTCGGCAAGACGAACGCGCCCGAATTCGGGCACACCGCGATCACGAAGAATCTCGTGTACGGCACGACGCGCTCGCCGTGGAACCTGGACGTCACGCCCGGGGGCAGCTCGGGCGGCTCCGCGGCGGCGCTCGCCGCGTGCGTGCTGCCACTTGTTACGGCGAGCGACGGCGGCGGCTCGATCCGCATCCCCGCGAGCTTCGTCGGCGCCTACGGGCTCAAGACTTCGTACGGGCGCATCCCGCACGACATGCTCGATCTCTGGGAGACGGGCGACACGGCGGTCGCGGGTCCGCTCACGAAGAGCGTGGCCGACGCCGCGCTTCAGCTCGACGTGACGTGCGGCCCGCATCCGCTCGATCCCAACTCGCTGCCGCATCCGGGCATCTCGTACGTCGAGGCGCTCGCGGAGGAGCTGCCCGCGGGCACGCGCTTCGGCTTCTCGCCGGATCTCGGCTACGGCGTGGTGCAGTCCGACATCGCGGCGGTGGTGGAAGACGCCGCGCAGGCATTCGTCAAGGCGGGGCACCGCCTCGTCCCGATCGCGGGTGGGCCACCGATGCTCGGGGCAGCGTGGGGAATGCTCGGCGCGTTCGCGCAGCTCGGGCGTCTCGCGCAGTTCCTGCCCGAGAAGGAGCAGCTCTTCACGCGCGCGTTCCTGACCGGCATCAAGACCGGCTCGAAGCTCACGCCGGAGCGCGCGGGCGAGATCAACCGCCTGCGCAACCAGCTGAACGCGTGGTGCGCCGACGTGTTCTCGCGCGTCGACTTCCTCATCACGCCGACGGTTCCGTACGACCCACCGCCGGCCAAGGGTCCATTCCCCGAGGAGACCGAGGGGCGCCGGCAGCCGCCCGCGGGCGTCGCGGCGTTCACGATTCCGTTCAACCTCTCGTGGCACCCCGCGGCGACGCTGCGCGCCGGCTTCTCGAAGCGCGGCTTGCCCGTCGGTCTGCAGATCGTCGGCCCGCGCCACCGCGAGGATCTCGTGCTGCAGGCGTCGCTCGCGTTCGAGCGCGAGCGTCCGTGGCACCCGAAGTGGGCGACGAGCTGGAGCCATTAGGAGGGGTCGACTCGGCATGCGCGATCACCGCACTTCGAGGCTTCGCTTGCCGTGCACCGCTCGCGGCTGATCGGCGTGATCGTTGATTGCCAGCGCGACGACTTCGCGCGGGGCGTTGGCTTCTGGGCTGGCGCACTCGGCGCGACGGCGACGCAGGAGCCGAACGGCAGCCGCTTCGTGCGCCTGGGCGGCGTGCGCGGCGCGCTCGAATGGCTCGCGCAGCCGATCGACCCCGCGGAGCGCGCGTTTCACGTCGATTTCGAGACCGACGACCTCGAAGCCGAGGTGCGTCGCCTCGAAGCGCTGGGCGCGACGCGCAAGAAGCTCGTGCGCGGTGTGCACTGGGTGATGACTGCGCCGACGGGTCACGAGCTCTGCGTGCTGCCGGTGCAGAGCCCGGATTGGCCCGCGGGCGCTATGACGTGGACGCAATCGGGAGAGAAGCGATGACCGTCCGCATGGCCGTGACTTATCAAGGTGACCTCCACTGCGAAGGCGTGCACGAGCCCTCGGGCACGCGCATCGAGACCGACGCGCCCAAGGACAACGAGGGCCGCGGCGAGCGCTTCTCGCCCACCGATCTCGTCGGCGCCGCGCTCGGCAGCTGCATGCTCACCGTGATGGGCATCGTCGCGCGAAGGCACGCGTGGGACATGACGGGGGCACGCGCCGACGTGGAGAAGGAGATGGTCGCGCAGCCGCTGCGGCGCATCGGCCGGCTCGGGCTGCGCATCGAGATGCCCGCGGGCATTCCGCAGAGCGCGCGCGCCGTGCTGGAACGCGCCGCGCACACCTGCCCGGTACACCAGAGCCTGCATCCCGACGTGAAGATCGAGCTCGCGTTCGTGTGGAAGTGAGGCGCGCGTGATCGACCACCTCTCGACGTACGCGACGCGCTTCGACGCGACGAAGCGCTTCTACGAAGCGGCGCTGGCAGTGCTCGGCTCGAAGCTGCAACGCGAGATGGTCACGAGCTGGGACGCTTCGTTCCCGACGCGGCGCATGTGCGCGTTCGGTTCCACGCGCCCGATCTTCTGGGTGATCGAGGTGCGCGAGCCTGCAACGCCGCGGCACACCGCCTTCAGCGCGAGCTCGCGCGCGGAGGTCGACGCGTTCTACCGCGCGGCGCTCGCCGCGGGCGGACGCGACAACGGCGCGCCGGGCGTGCGCGCGATCTATCACCCCGACTACTACGGCGCGTTCGTGCTCGATCCCGACGGCAACAACGTCGAAGCCGTTTGCCACGCGCCCGCGTGACGCGCGCTCGCGAGAAGATCTCGCGCGAGCGCGTCGCGAGCGAGGTGCCTCTGGGCGTGCCGCCCGCGCTGCTACAGGATCTGCACCTGCTCACGCGCGAGGGCGATCTCAATGCCGACGCGCGCCGCAAGCTGAAGCAGATCAAGCATCTCGTAGGCTTGTTGGGACCCGCGCTCGACGACGTCTACGCGCGCCACGAGCAGCCGCAGCTGGTGGACTGCGGCGCGGGCAAGAGCGCGCTCGGCTTCTTGCTCTACGCGCTGCGCGTCGGGCCTGCGGAGCGCGGTGCGCTCACGGCGATCGAGGCGCGCTCGGATCTCGCCGCCGCGGCGAAGGAGCGCGCCGCGCGGTACGGCTTCGCGCGCATGCGCTGCCTCGCGAGCGAGATCGCGCACGCGGCGCCCGAGCTGCCCGAGCGCGTGCACGTGCTCACCGCGCTGCACGCCTGCGACACCGCGACCGACGACGCGCTCGCGCTCGCGATCGCGCGCGGCGCGGACTGGGTGGCGGTCGTGCCGTGCTGTCAGGCCGAGGTCGCGCGCGAGCTCGCGAAGGCGAAACCCGAGGACGCCGCTGCGCGCGAGCTGTTCGCGCACGCCTGGCACCGCCGCGAGTTCGGCGCGCACCTCACGAACGTGATCCGCGCGCTCGCGCTCGAGGCGCGCGGCTATCAGGTCACGGTCACCGAGCTCGCCGGCTGGGAGCACTCGCTCAAGAACGAGCTGATCCTCGGCAAGCGCGTGAAGCGCTTCGACGCGGGGGCCCAGCAGCGGCTGGGCGCGCTCCTCGAGCGGTTCCAGGTGCGGCCCGCGCTCGTGCGCCTGCTGGACGAGACCGCGGCGAGCTGACGCGCGGCAACGCGCGACGTTGCGGGCGCGCGCTCGCTCGGCATGATGCGCCGACTCTGCGTGAGCGAGGGGTGAATGCGGCGCTGGCTCGTGGACCTGCACCTGTATCTCGGGCTCATCTCGCTGCCGTACGTCGTCCTCTTCGGCGTGAGCTCGATCCTCTGGAATCACGACGTTCGCGGGACGCGCACGAGCGAGGTGTGGGAACGTGTGGTCGCAGCGCCGCACGACGGTAAGCCGCGCGACCGCGCGGTCGCCGTACGCGACGCGCTCGGCCTTCACGGCCTCGTGCACGAACGCGACGTGCGCCAAGCGCCGGACGGCGGGCTGCGCTTTCGCGTGATCTACCCGGCTCGCCGCGCCACGGTCGAAGTCGACGCCACCGGCCACGCGCGCGTGAACGAGACCTATTACGGGTTCGCGGAGGTGATCCGCGCCCTGCACGGGTTCCACGGCTGGGACGTGTCCGCGTGGGGCTATTCCTGGATGCTTTTCACCGATCTCTCCGTGGGCGCGTTCGCATTCTTCATCGTGACCGGCGTCTGGCTCGCGTGGCTGCGCGTGAACGCCCGCGCGCCGCTGCTGGGGACCGGCGCGCTCGCGGCGGTGGTCACGGGCGCGCTCGCCGCGTGGATCTGGTAACGCGATGTACCCGCTGATCCGCGACATCCACGCCTATCTCGGCGTCGCGCTCGCGGCGCTGCTCGCGATCTACACCTGGACCGGCTTCGAGATCGTGCACGGCGGAGGAAAGCGGCCGCGCGAGATCGCGCGCAGCGAGCCGAGCGTCACGCCGGTGGGCGGCGCGAACGACGCGATCGCGCGCGTCGAAGCCGCCGCGCGCGCTGCCGCGGAGCAGGCGGGCCTCGCGGGCGGCGCCGTCGTTCGCGCGCGCTTCGAGAAGGGCGCATGGCGCGCCCGCGTCGAGCGCGTCTCGCAGTACGCCGAGGTCACGCTCACGCCCGGATCCTCGAGCGCGGAAGTGCGTCTATGGCGCTACCCGGCGCGCGGCGGCGTTACGCAGCTCCATCACGTGAGCCTCACCGACGCGCGCGGCGCGCGCTTCGCGTGGGCGATCGCGATCGACGTGCTCAGCGTGGCGCTGATCGCGTTCGCGCTGACGGGCGTGCTGCTGTTCCTCGCATTGAAGCGGGAGCGGCGACTCGGCTGGGCGCTGCTCGCGGCGAGCACGCTGTACACGCTGGGGTCGATCGCGCACCTGGTGACCGGTGCGCCGTGAGAGATGAGGGCCACGCGTCCTTCGACGCGGCGAGCACTCCGCGAGAAGCCCTGCTCGCGTCAGGCTCGGTCAGTCTCCCTCGATCGCGTCCGCCACGTCTTCGCGCACGTCCTCGACCTTGTCTTTGATCTCGTCCTTCGCGTCGTCGAACGCGTCGTCCATCTCGCGGCCAGCGCGCTCGATCGGGCCCTCGTTCGGGTGGAGCAGCTTGTCCACGGCTTCGTCCATCTTGCGCCCCGCCTTCTCGGCCGGGCCTTCTTCCTTGCACGCCGCGCCCGCGATCGCGAGCGAAGTGATTAGGGCGAGTGCGAGTCGCGAGCGGGTCATCGCCGATCCTCCAAGCGGTCTGCGCAGGCTCGCAGACAATCGCGAGCGATCAACTGCGGCTCGCGTCAGTCGTGATCGTCGCGCCGCACGCGCCCGCGCTGCTGCTTGCGCGCCGCGGACGCGCGCTTCTCGCCGAGCCGGCGCTCGCGGCTCGCGCGCGTGGGCTTCGTCGCGCGGCGAGGGCGCTGCGTCGCGAGCGCGGCGGCGAGCAGCGCCTCGAGGCGCAGGTGCGCGAGCTCGGCGTTGCGCGCGCGCGAGCGCGTCTCGTCGCAGGCGACGCGCACGCGGCCCTCGGCGTCGAGGCGGTTCGCGAGCTTCGCGCGAATGCGCGCCGCGGCGTCGTCGCCGAGCGCGCGCGCGGCCTCCGCGAGATCGAGGCTCAGCTCGACGCGCGTCTCGACCTTGTTCACGTTCTGCCCGCCGGGCCCGCCCGAGCGGCTCGCGCGCATTTCGAGCGCGCGCGCGGGAATGCGGCGGCCACCCGAGAGCGCGAGGTCGCGCGTGTCCGCCACGCAGTTACTCGCTCGCCCATTCGCGCGGCACGAGGAAGTGCTCGGTGAGGCGCGCTTCGGGCGAGCCCGGCTCGGCGCGGTACTCGTACTCCCAGCGCGCGAGCGGCGGCATCGAGGCGAGCACGTTCTCGACGCGGCGACCCGACTGCATGCCGTACTTCGTGCCGCGGTCGTAGACGAGGTTGAACTCGACGTAGCGCCCGCGCCGGTAGAGCTGGAACTGGCGCTCGCGCTCGCCGTGCGGCGTGTTCTTCCGGCGCGCGAGGATCGGCTGGTACGCGGGCAGGAAGGCGTCCCCGACGCTGCGCACGAAGGCGAGGCACGTCGCGAAGTCGGGCTCGGCGAGGTCGTCGAAGAACACGCCGCCGATGCCGCGCGGCTCGCCGCGGTGCGGCAAGAAGAAGTACTCGTCGCACCACTTCTTGAAGCGCGGGTAGGCGCCGGGGCCGAGCGGCGCGCAGGCGGCGCGCGCGGTGCGGTGCCAGTGCGCGCAGTCGCCGTCGTCGCCGTAATAGGGCGTGAGGTCGAAGCCGCCGCCGAACCACCAAGTCGCGCCCGCGCTGAAGAGGCGCAGGTTCATGTGCGTCGTGGGCGCGTACGGATTGCGCGGGTGCACGATCAGCGAGAGCGAGACCGCCTCGAACGGCTGCCCCGCGAGCTGCGGGCGGCCCTCGGTCGCGGCGGGCGGAAGCGCCGGGCCCCGCGCGTGGGTGAAGTTGACGGCGGCCTTCTCGACGACGGCGCCGCCTTCGAGCACGCGCGGGCGCGAGAGCACGCCGCCGGCGCCGCTCACGTCCGCGCCGCGGAACCTCGCCGCGCCGTCCTCGGCTTCGAGCGCGGCGCAAATGCGCGCCTGCAGTTCGCTCAGGTACTCGTGCATCGCGTTCGGGTCGGCGGACATGGCGCGGCAATCTACCTCGCAGCTGTGGACGCAAGCCGCAACGCGACACGGCTCGGTGTCGCTTCGTGCACGTTGCGGCGGACTCTCCGCACAATTGCACGCGCCGAGCCGACAACTCGCGCGCGTCGCCTACCTTGCGACGCCCATGTTCGCGCCGCCCGACGCTCTGTTGCCCTCGCTCGCTGCCGCGATCGGCGTGGGCGTGCCGCTCTTCGCCGCGAAGGCCCGTGGGCGCACGTACGCGCTGTTCGCGCTGGTGCTCGTCACGCTCTCGTTTCCGGCGGGCGTGATCCTCGCGCTCCGGCTGATCGAGCTGTCGGGGCCGCGCTTCGGGCCGCTCGTGGGCTGGGCGTTCGTGTACGGCATCGCCGCGACGGGCCTGCACATGGCGTCGCTGGTGCGCGCGCGGCTGCGGCAGCGCTGGGTGCGCTACGCGATGAGCGTGCCGGGCATGACGATGCTCGCGCTCGGCGCGCTCGCGCTGCCGTTCCTGCTCGCGCTCGCGCCCGTGCGCGGCTTGTTAGGGCTGGCGGACGCGCACGGCGCGCTCGCGGCCCTCGCCTACGCGGACTGGCTGCCCGTGCTCGCGATCGTGCACGCGCTCGCGACCTCGTTCGGCGCGCGGCGCGAGTTCGTGCGCATCGACCTCGCGCAGGGCGGCGAGCCGGCCGCTCTGCAGCGCGTTCCCGTCGAGCGACGAAGCTCTGCGTTCGAGGCGCACAATCCGCGCCCGCTGCGCATCGTGCAGATCACCGACCCGCACATCGGCCCGTGGCAGCCGGTACATCGCCTCGAGCGCCGCATCGAGGAGCTTGCCGCGCACGAGCCAGACCTCGTGCTGCTCACCGGCGACTTCCTCACGATGGAGAGCAACGGCACGCCCGGCGCGCTCGCCCGCGCGCTCTCACCGCTCACCAAGCTGCGCGGGCGCTGCTTCGCGATCTTCGGCAACCACGACCACGAGGCGCCCGAGGAAGTGCGCGAGGCGCTCGCGGCCACCGGCATCACGCTGCTGGTGGACGACGAAGTTGTTACGGAGACGCCGGCCGGGCCGGTGCAGATCGTCGGCGCCGATCACTACTGGGAGGAGCGCGAGGAGCGCATTCCCGCGCTGCTGAAGCGCTTCCCGCGGCGGGCGGGGCATTTCCGCTTGTTCCTGCTGCACGACCCGCTCGGCTTCCGCAGCGTCACGCCGGGCGAGGTCGACCTCACGCTCTCCGGTCACACGCACGGCGGCCAGCTCGGCCTCGTCTCGTTCGGCTTCGACTGGACCGTGCTCTCGCGCTCGCGCTGGCCCGACCAAGGCCTCTTCGCGCTCGGCGCGAGCCGCCTCTACGTACACCGCGGCACGGGCTTCTACGGCTTCCCGCTGCGCGTCGGCGTGCCCGGCGAGCTCTCGCTCGTCGAGGTGATCCCGCGCGCGCGCTAGCGAGCGAAGGCGAACGGCCCGATCAGAACGTCAGGATCGCGCGCCCGAAGATCTGACCCGACTCGAGCGCGTGTGTCGCCTCGTTGATCTTTTCGATCGGGAAGCGCGCGGTGACGAGCGCATCGAGGTCGAGCTTCTTCGACGCGTGCCAGTCGAGGAAGACCGGGAAGTCGCGATCGGGCACGCACGAGCCGCCGATGCTGCCGATGTACTTCTTCTCGTGCAGCAGGATCTCGATCGGCGGAAGCGTGAGCTCCTGCGTCGGCACGCCCACCAGCACCGCCGTGCCGCCGCTCTTCCAGCCGAAGCTGCCGCTGCGACACGCCATCAGAATCTGCTGCATGGTCTTCACGACGCCGATGCAGTCGAACGCGTGATCGACGCCCGACACGGGCGTGCCGAACATCGTGAGCTCGTTCTTGCGCTGCGTGAGCCGGTTAATCTCGGCGACCGCGTCCACGCGCGCGGCGTTGATCGTCACGCTCGCGCCGAACTTGCGCGCGAACGCGAGCTTCTCATCGTCGAGGTCGACGACGATCAGCGGATCGGCGCCGGCTTCGCGCGCCGCGGCGACGGCGCTGAGCCCGACGCCGCCCGCGCCGAAGATCGCGACGCTCTCGCCGCGCTTCACCGCGGCCGTGTTCATCACCGCGCCGGCGCCCGTCATCACCGCGCAGCCGATGATCGCCGTCACGTCGCGCGGCGCGTCGGCGCGCACTTTCACCACGTATTGCTCGTCGGCGACGGTGTGATCCGCCCAGGTGTAGACGTTCTGCGACTGCGCGAGCGAGCCGTCCGCGAGCGGAAGCGTCGCGGGCTCGGCGAAGCGCGGGTTCTGCGGCTTGTTACGGGGAACCCACGTCACGAACACGAGGTCGCCCTCGCGCACGTGGGTCACCTTGCTCCCCGCCGCGAGCACGACGCCGGTCGACTCGTGCCCGAGGACCACCGGCGCCTCGCGCGGCGAGTGCATCTGGTGGAGCTGGCTGTGGCACACGCCGCTCGCGAACTGCTTCACCACGACCTGATGCGGGCTCGGATCGGGCAGGCGCAGCTCGTGCAGCTCGAGCGGGCCGGGGTTCTTCGGAAGCACGACGACGCGGGCGCGGACGCTCATGGGGGGAACCTCCGCTCGGAGGCGTAGCACCGCGCGCTTCAGCGCCCCTGCGTCTCGCGAGAGATGGGTTCTAGAGCAGCGAGAGCTGCTGCGGCGCGCCGAGCGCGGCGTCGAAGCTCGTCCCGAGATCTTCGAACATGCTCTCGGCGACGGGGCGCAGCACTTTCTGCACGTAGTGCTCGCGGTCGATGCGCGGCGGCAGCGGGCGCCCCAACAACGCGGGCTCGGCGCCGGTCGCGGTGATCACGTAGCGGATCGAACGCCCAGGCTTGCCGCCCAGCTTGCGCGCGGCCTGCACGTGCGGCGCGTTCGCGCTGTAGCGATCGAGCCCGCCCTTGCGGATGCGCTTCGTGGTGACGAGCTCCGCGTCGAGCGCGCCGCTGCGCACGCTCGCGACGAGCTCGCGCACGAAGGGCGCGGGATCCTCGTCGGCGAACACGCGCTCCAGCATGCCGTGCTGCAGGCGCTGCACGACCTCGGGGTAGTCGCTGCGCACGGCTTCGAGCCCGATCACGTGAAGCTTCCCGGCGCTGAAGCCCGCGTAGCGCTTCTTGCTCCCCGCCCGCCCGCCGCGCACGCGCGGCAGCCAGAGCCGATCGAAGATCTCCTCCAGCTCGAGCACGAGCCGGGGCAGGGCGTCGTACTCGCGCCGCACGCGCTCTGCGATCGCGCGCTCCACGTCCACCCGTAACGACTCGGCGTCGTCGTGCGCGCGGAGCTGCACGAACACGGAGTCGGTGTCGCCGTACAGCACGGCGACGCCGCGCGCCTCGAACGCCTCCTTCGTCCAGCGCAGCGTCTGCTGTCCGAAGCTCGTGATGGCGTTCGCGATGTCCGGGTCGAAGAAGCGGCACGCGGTGGCGCCGAGCACGCCGAACATCGCGTTCATCAGGATCTTGATCGCCTGATCGGCGTGGCGGTCGCCGCGCGCCTTCGCCGCCTCGCGCTGCGACGCGAGCTCGCCGAGCGCCGCGGGCAGGATCGACTCGCTGCGCGAGAAGCGTGCGCCGTTCGGCGCCGTGATCGCGTCGTCGCCCGCGCGCGCGTGCGCCAGCGGATCGAGGCCGAACGTGCGGATCAGGCTCGGGTAGAGGCTCTTGAAGTCGAACACGGCGACGCGCTTGTGGAAGCCCGGCGTCGAGTCGATCAGGGCGCCGCCCGCGACCGCGACCGGCGCGCGCTCGAGGACGCTCGGCGCGACGAAGCCGCGCCGGCGAAGCTCGGGCAGATAGAGCGCGTCGAACGACGCGATGCTCGCGCCGACGCGATCGAGCTGCATGCCGGTGAGGCGCGAGCGCGAGATCGCGAGATCGAGCAGGCCTTCGCGCGCGAGAATCTCCGGCACGAGCCGCGCGTCTTCGAGGTTGTAGGCCGCGAGCGCCTCGGGCTCCTCGCGCCAGAGGCGCAGGATCTCGGCCGCCGCGTCGGGCACTTCCTGATCGATCTTCTTGCCACGCCCGAGCACGGAGCGCGCCACGGTCTCGAGCCGGTAATCCGGCAGCTTCAGCGCGTCGCGCACGAGCGGGATGCCGTCGAGCACCATGCGCCCCGGCACCTCCGCGCGCGACTGCGCGAACGGCCCCTGGTCGACGATCAGCCGCGGCGGCTCGCGCGTGCGCCCGATCGCGCACGGGATGCGCAGCGCGGTGCAGCGCGCGAGCAGCACGCGCAGGTCGAAGTCGACCACGTTCCAGCCTAACAACACGTCGGGATCGAGGGCGCGCACGCGCGCGACCAAGGCCGAGAGCAGCGCAGGCTCCTCGGGGTGCACGATCGCGCCGGGCACCGCGCGCGCGGCCACGAGATGCACCTCCTCCACGCCACAGCCCGCGATCGCCGCGGCGAAGATGCGGCTCGCGTCGGGCGTCGTCTCGAGATCGAGCGAGAGCGTGCGCAGCGCGACCCGCGGCGCAGGCGAGGGCGCGAGCTCCGGATTCGTGAACACGACGACGCCGTCGGGGCGCTGCACGCCGCGGCCCGTGATCTCGCACGTTGCGCGGATGCCGCGGTCGATCAGGAACCGGTAGGCGAAGCGCAGGTCCGCCTCGTAAGCGACGCCGCCCGCTCGCTGCACGGCCTCGCGCAGCGCCGGCACCGCGCCGGGCAGGCTCGCTTCGACGCGCACGACCGGGTCGCCCGCGAGCGTGCGCAGCGCGCATTCGCTCACCGCGCCGCCCGCGAGGCGCGCCGCGTTCGCCGCCGCAGGCGAGGCGAAGAAGTACGGGCGCACGCGGTCGTCCTCGACGAGAAACGCGTCGCCGCTCTCCGCGCGCCCGTACAGCTGCACGACCGCGACGCCTTCGCGAACGCGGTAGGTCGGCTGAACGATGAAGCCGCGCAAGGCTGGCCCTTCCGAATCTCCGCTCGCCTTCGGCTCGCTGCGCGCGATCTGCGCCGCTTCCTCGGCGCTGGATCGCTGGCACTTCACGAGCCGCGATCGGGCGCTGCATTGTCACCTGAACGGGCGCGCGGATCACGCGGTCTCTTGGCGAGGCCCTACCGGAACAGCACTCGCGCGAGCAGGCTGCGGTACTCCTGCGTGAGATCGTGCTCGCCGCCGAGCACGCCGAACACGTCTAGCATCGCCTTGCGCGCGGCGTCTTCCTGGAAGTGCGCGTCAGCCTCTACGCACGCGAGCAGCTCGGCGAGCGCGGCCTCGTAGCGGCGCGCGGCGGCGAGCGCGCGCCCGTACTCGATGCGGGCCCCGAGGTCGTTCGGGTTCGCGCGCGCCTTCGCTTCGAGCGCGGCGAGATCTCCCGTGTCCGACGGCGCGGCGGCGCGCGTGCGCAGCTCCGCGGCGAGGCGCTCCGCTTCCTGCTCCACGGCGGGCGCGCCCACGACGCGCTCGAGCAGCGCGAGCGCTTCTTCCGTGGCGCCGCGCTCGCCGAGCACGCGCGCGAGCCCGACCAGCGCGATCGGGTGCCGCGCATCTTCCTTCAGCGCGCCGCGGAAGCGCTCCTCGGCCGCATTCGCGTGGCCGGCCAATAACATCTCTCCGCCTTCCTTCGCGAGCCGATCGGCCTGCGTCGGCAGGATCGCCGCGAGAAAGCGCTTCACTTCGCTCTCGGGCTGCGCTCCCACGAACTGGCTGCGCGCCTGGCCGTCCCGGAAGGCGATCACGAGGGGAATGCTGCGCGCCTGCGCGGCGGCCGCGATCTGCGGGTTCTCGTCGACGTTGATCTTTGCGAGCACGAATGCGCCGTTCTGCTGCACGGCTTGGCGCTCGAGGATCGGCCCGAGCGTGCGGCACGGGCCGCACCACGGCGCCCAGAAGTCGACGACGACGGGCACTTCGCGCGAGCGATCGAGCACCTCGCGCTCGAAGGTCGCGTCGGTGACGTCGATGACGTGAGGATTCGCGGCGGCCATCTCGCTTACTGCGCGACCTTCTCGCGCATCAGCGTTTGCAGCTCGCCGCTCTGGAACATCTCGGTGACGATGTCGCAGCCGCCGATGAACTCGCCCGCCACGTAGAGCTGCGGAATCGTCGGCCAGCTCGAGAAGTCCTTGATGCCCTGGCGGATCGCGGGGTCCGCGAGCACGTCGACCGTCGTGTAGTCGGGCACCAGCCGGTCGAGCATCTGCACCACGCGCGCGGAGAACCCGCACTGCGGGAAGTCGCGCGTGCCCTTCATGAACAGCACGACGCGATCGGAGCCGATCGTGTTCTGGATCTTCGTGCGCGTCGCTGCATCGATCGCCATGAATCTCTCCTCGTGGCCGCGGCCGTCCGCGCGCCGCGGCTGCGCACTCGTGTTCGCGCGCTGCCAGCTTGCTCGCAACCTAGAACCTGGGTTAGCAATCGGTCAACGCGTTCGGCCCTCCAACTCATCGAGGATGAAGAAGAAAGATGCCCTGGGTCATTACGAGCCTCTGCCGCGATTGCGTCGACCAAGCCTGCGTCGAGGTCTGCCCCGTCGACTGCATCTACGAATACAAGGGCGAGGACCGCGACTCGTTCCCGAACCAGCTCTTCATCGATCCGGAGGAGTGCATCGACTGCGGCGTGTGCGAGCCGGAGTGCCCGTGGGAGGCGATCTTCGAGGACGAGCGCGTGCCGGACGTCTTCACCGCCGACGTGAAGCTCAACGCCGCGATCACCGAGACCAAAGACGACTTCGAGGTGCCGACGCACATCGAGAAGGGCAAGCCGACGCCGGAGCAGGTGGCGGCGAACAAACAGAAGTGGGGCTACGCGGACTAGCCCGCTCGCTGCGCCGCGCGAGCGGCGAAGCGCCCGGCCGCGTCGCGCGTCGCTGACGAGGAGCTCGAGGCGTGGCCGCAGCGAATGATTCCATCGGCGAGCGCGCGGAGAAGTCTCCCGCGCTCGCCGACGCTTTCGGCCGGAAGCTGCGCGACCTGCGCATCTCCGTCACCGATCGCTGCAACTTCCGCTGCCCGTACTGCATGCCGGCCGAGACCTTCGGCCCCGGCTTCAAGTTCCTTCCGCGCAAAGAAGTGCTCACGTACGAAGAGATCGCGCGGCTCGCGCGCCTCTGCGTCTCGCTCGGCACGCGGAAGCTGCGCATCACCGGCGGCGAGCCGCTCGTGCGCGCAGACCTGCCCGAGCTGATCGAGCAGCTCGCGGCGATCGCCGGCGTCGACGACATCGCTCTGACGACGAATGGCCACTTGCTCGAGAAGTTCGCCGCGCCGCTCGCGCGCGCGGGGCTGCGCCGCGTGACGGTGAGCCTCGACAGCCACGACCCCGAAGTGTTCAAGAAGATGAGCGGCGGCATGTCGGCGCCCGACAAGGTGCTGCGCGGGATCGACGCGGCGGTTGCCGCAGGCCTCGGCCCGATCAAGATCAACTGCGTCGTGCAGCGCGGCGTGAACGACCACACGCTCGTCGACCTCGCCGCGCACTTTCGCGGCACTGGTCACATCCTGCGCTTCATCGAGTACATGGACGTGGGCACCGCGAACGGCTGGGAGATGGCGCAGGTGGTGCCGGCGCGCGAGATCGTGGCGCGCATCGCCGAGTGCTCCCCGCTCGAGCCCGCGGGCGCGAACTATCAGGGCGAAGTCGCGAAGCGCTGGCGCTACGCCGACGGCGCCGGCGAGATCGGCGTGATCTCGTCCGTCACGCAGCCCTTCTGTGGCGACTGCACGCGCGCGCGCCTCTCCGCCGAAGGCTCGCTCGTGACCTGCCTGTTCGCGACCACCGGCCGCGACCTCAAGACCCCGCTCCGCGCCGGCGCCAGCGACGCCGAGCTGCGCGAAGTGATTACGGGCACCTGGCGCGCGCGCAAAGACCGCTACTCCGAGGAGCGCACAGAGCTCGCACGGCACCGTGCCTCTACGCGCATTGAGATGTTCAAGCTTGGTGGGTGATCAAGGATTGGGTGCCGCTCGCTCTCTTCCTTGTTTACTCCGCGTTCGGCTCCGCAGACTCCGCCGAACGCTGCGCGCTTCGCTTGCGGCCTCGGCCGACACACACCGAGTTGCGCTCGACATCCAGCCCGCTCCGCCACTTCCGCGCCGCGGCAAAGCAGCGAGGCGGCGACACGCGCGGAGTCACCTCGCTGCATTGCCGCGTTCGCGATCAGGCCGGAAGAACCTCGAAGTCGAACGCTCCTGCCCAGCGCGTCGGCCGAGGCCGCAAGCGAAGCGCGCAGCATCGGGCGAGTCTTCGAGCCCGATGCGTAGTAAACAAGGAAGAGCGTGGCCTCTCGGAGCCCCGATCGAGTGAGGCAGCCCCGCACAACCTCCGAGGTCGTCCTCATAGGCGGAGGCCACGCGCACGTGCAGGTGCTGCGCGCGTGGGCGATGCGGCCGGTGGCGGGCGCGCGGCTCAGCGTCGTCCTCGATCGCGCGGAGGCGCTGTACTCGGGGATGGTGCCGGGGCTCGTCGCGGGTGATTACGGCGCGAGCGAGTGCGAGATCGACGTGGTGCCGCTCGCGCGGCGCGCGGGCGCGCGCGTGATCCTCGCGGCGGCGACTGCGGTGGACGCGAAGGCGCAGCGCATCGCGCTCGCGGGACGCGCCGCGATCGCGTACGACGTCGCGAGCCTCGACGTGGGATCGAGCGTGCGCGGGCTCGAGCTGCCCGGCGTGCGCGAGCACGCGCTCGCGACGCGGCCGATTCGCGACTTCGTGGATCGCCTCGATCGCGCGCTGGCAGGTGCGCGCGAGCGCGCACGAGCGCGCGGCGAGGCGGCGCTTCGCATCGTGGTCGTGGGCGGCGGAGCGGCGGGCGTCGAGCTCGCGTTCACGGTGGAGGCGCGGCTGCGCGCGGGCGGGAATCGCGCCGAAGTCACGATCGCGAGCGACGGCGCGGAGGTGTTGCCCGGCGCGTCGGGGGCGCTGCGGCGCCGCGCGCTCGCGGAGGCGGCGCGGCGCGGCATCGCGCTGCGGGTCGGCATGCGCGTCGCGTGCGTGAGCGAAGCCGGCATCGAACTCGAGAGTGGCGACGAGATCGCGTGTGACCTCGCGATCTGGGCGACCGGCGCGGCACCGGTGCCTGTCGTTACGGCGAGCGCGCTGCCCACGGACGAGCGCGGCTTCGTGCGCGTGAGGGACACGCTGCAGGTCGATGGGTACGACGGGCTGTTTGCGGTGGGCGACTGCGCTTCGCTCGCGAGCGCGCCGTGGCTGCCGAAAGCGGGCGTCTACGCCGTGCGCGAGGGGCCCGTGCTCGCCGACAACCTGCGCCTCGCGCTGAGCCGCGAGCCGCTGCGCGAGTACCGGCCGCAGCGGGACTTTCTCGCGCTGCTGAACCTCGGCGAACGCCGCGCACTCGGCGGCAAGTGGGGCACGGCGTTCGCGGGCAAACGCGTATGGCGGCTCAAGGACGCGATCGACCGCCGCTTCATGCGCCGCTTCCAGGTGTTAGGGGCGGACGGCGCGCCGACGCTCGAGTTCCCGCCGATGCCCGAGAGCGAGGCGATGCAGTGCGGCGGCTGCGCGGCGAAGGTGTCCGTGCGCGGTCTCGCGGAGATGCTCGCGGCGCTGCCGCCCGCACCGCCGGATGCGCGCGTGCTGCTCGGCCTGGATGCGCGCGACGACGCCGCGGCCGTGCGCACCGCGCGCGGCGACACGCTCGTGGTCACGGTGGACGGCTTTCGCGCGTTCTCGCAGGACGCGTGGCTCGTCGGCCGCGTCGCGGCGCTGAACGCGGTCTCGGACGTGTACGCGAAGGGCGGCACACCGCGGCACGCGCTGTGCTGGGTGACGGTGCCCGAAGGCGGCAGTGAGCGCGCGCTCGGCGAGGTGTTAGGGGGCGTGCGCGCGGGGCTCGACGAGCTCGGCGTGTCGCTGATCGGGGGGCACTCGACGCTCGGTCCCGAGCTCGCCGTCGGCCTCGCGGTGTTAGGGGATCTCGCGGACGGCGAGACGCCGCTCACGAAGGCCGGCCTCGAGCCGGGCGACCTGCTCGTGCTGACGAAGCCGCTCGGCACCGGGATCGTGCTCGCGGCCGACATGCGCGGGCTCGCGCGCGGCGCTTGGGTGCAGGCCGCGCATGCCTCGATGCTGCGCCCGAACGCAGCCGCAGCGTGGGTCGCGCGCCGCTTCGCGCGCGCGTGCACGGACATCTCGGGCTTCGGCCTCGCGGGCCACCTCGGCGAGATGCTCGCCGCGAGCGGCGCCGGCATCGCAGCGCAGCTCGACGCAAAAGCGCTGCCCGCGCTGCCAGGCGCACGCGAGCTGCTCGCGCGCGGCATGCGCAGCACCTACGCCGCGCAGGCGGCGGAGGCCGCGCCGCCGCTGCTCGGCGGCGACGCGATCGCCCACGCGCTGCTGTGCGACCCGCAGACGAGCGGCGGGCTGCTGTTCGCGGTGAAACCCGAGCGCGCCGCCGACGCGATCGCAGCACTTCGCGACGCAGGCGACACGGAAGCGGACGCGATCGGACGCGTCGTAACGGGAGCGGGCGCGATCGAGCTCGTGTAGCGAGGAGGAATCGAGGATCCGGCGTCTGACGCCAAGTTGGCGATTCGCCCCGCGAGTGTGCCCTCACACCACCGCGCCGCTCGCCCGCAGCGCCGCCAGCTGCGCGTCGCCCTTGCCCAGCTCGCGCAGCACCTCGTCGCTGTGTTGGCCGCGCGTTGGCGCCATCCAGCGCGGCGACCACGGCGTGCCCGCGAAGTCGGCAGGCGTCGCCGGGAAGGTCGTCGTCGTGCCGTCGTCGGGCACCTCCACGAAGCCGCCGGCGGCGCGCGCCTGCGCATCGGCGATCACCTCCTCGAGGTCCTGCACCGGCGCCCACCACATGTCCTCGATGGCGTCGAAGATCTCTGCCCACTCCGCGCGCGTTCGCTTCGCGAACTCGGCGTCGAGCAGCGCGATCAACACCTCTGCGTTCTTGGCGCGATCGCGCGGCGTCGCGAAGCGCGCGTCGTCGATCCACTCGGGGTGGCCCGCGGCGCGGCACAGCGGCGGCCAGTGGCGGTCGGCCTCGAGTCCCACGACCCAGAACCACTTCCCGTCCTTGGCCTGGTAGTTGTTGATGCAGGGGTTGCCCATCGACTTGCGGCGCGCCACCGCGAGGCCGGTGCCGAGGCGCAGCGCCGTCGCGAGGTCGAACGAGAGCGTGTACATGCCCTGCCGCAAGAGCGACGTGCTGACGAGTTGGCCCTTGCCGCTCTGCGCGCGCGACACGAGCGCCGCGCAGATCGCGCCTGCGAGCACCATGCCCGTGCCGTGGTCGCCCATGCCGCCGCGCTGAAACGGCGGGTGCGAGCCCGGCTGCGTGAGCATGTGCGCGATGCCCGAGCGCGCCCAGAAGCCGCTGATGTCGTACGCGGCTTTGTCCTTCTCCGGACCCTCGGTGCCGTAGCCCGTGATGAGGCCGTAGACGAGCCGCGGGTGTTTCGCGCACAGCGCCGCGGCGTCGAGGCCGAGCCGCGCGAGCGCCGCGGGCCGCACGTTCGTGACGAACACGTCGGCGCGCGCGATCAGCTCTTCGGCGAGCGCGCGGCCCTCGGCGCGCGCGAGGTCGATGCCGATCGAGCGCTTGCTGCGGTTGTCCATCTCGAACGGCGGGTTGAAGGGGAGATCGCCGCCGAGCATGAACTGGAACAGCCGCGCAGGATCGCCGAGGCCCGGCGGTTCGATCTTCACGACGTCGGCGCCCCAGTCCGCGAGGATGCCGCCCGCCGCGGGCCCCGCGATCCACACCCCGAGCTCGACGACGCGAATCCCTGCGAGCGGTCCCATGCGCGGCTTCTCCTTCGTGCGCGACGGCGCGGCGCACGACGGTATCGCCCGCCGTGCGACAAATCGGCCCGGCCGGATCGTCTCACCCGCAGCTCGCCTAGCCTGCCGCTCTCCGGAGCCGCTGCCTTGTCTCGCGTGATCTCGCTCTACACCGAGTCGTTTGCCGATCGCCCCGCGTTCGACACGGGCGTGTCGCGCGCGCTGCTGCACGCCGCGGCGCGCGGCGAGGCGCGCGAGTCACTGCGCCTCCACGTGCCGCCCGACGTCGTCGCGTTCTCGGTGCTCGATCGCGCGCGCCCCGGTTTTCGCGAAGCGGTGGCTGCGGCGCGCGGGCAGGGCTGGGAGGCTGTGCTGCGCCTCGCGGGCGGGCGCGCGGCGGTGTTTCACGCGGAGACGGTTGCGTTCGCTTGGTGCATTCCCGATCCCGAGCCGCGCGGGTCGATCGCGAAGCGCTTCGACTGGATCGCGGCGGCGGTCGCTCGGGCGCTCGAGTCATTAGGGGTCGACGCGCGCGTCGGCGCGGTGCCGGGCGAGTACTGCCCCGGCGATCACAGCGTCAACGCGCGCGGCGCGGTGAAGCTGATGGGCGTGGGCCAGCGGCTCGTGAAGAACGCGGCGCACGTGGGTGGCGTGATCGTCGTGCGGCACGCGGCGCGCGTGCGCGACGTGCTGGTGCCGGTCTACGACGCGATGGGCGTCGCGTGGAGGCCCGAGACGACGGGCGCGGTCGAGGACGAGGCGCCCGGCGTCACGCGGAGCGAAGTCGCCGCTGCGCTAGAGCGCGAGTTCGCGCGCGAGGCGGAGCTCGCGCCCGATGCGCTCCGAGCGAGTTGGCTCGCAGAGGCGGAGCAGCTCGCGAGCGAGCACGCGATCGAGGCGAGCTAGTGCCGAGCGCGGCCGAGCCGTCGGAGCGCTGCGATTCCGCCTGCAATGCCCGGGGCGCCGAGGCAGAGCGCAGTTCCGAGGAGGGCCATCAGCCCGTACGCCCAGATCGTGGGGTCGCGCCAGTTTTCAGGGTCGATCGCGAGACTCGAAATCGCCTCGGGAACGCCCCACGCGATGCCGCTCACCGCGAAGTAGGCGCCCACGCCCACGAGCGCGAGCCGCGCCGGATCGGCGTCATCGTGTTGGAGGCTCGGTTCAGCGGGCGCGCCGCGCGCGAAACTCGCCAGCCGCCGTGCGCCGACAAACGTCAGCCCTCCGAGAAAAAGAGCGCCCGCGAGCGGAGCGATCGGCCACGCCAGCCTGCGCAAGTCGAGGTCATCCTCCGAATCCGCCAGCAGTTGCGACAACACCCCGACGAACTCGAGAAGCGCGTCCAGCGAAACGTAGAGTCCGACGGCTGCGATCAATCCCGACGCGAAGTCGCGTGCGCTCACGCGTTCACCCCTTCGGCGCGAGCTTGCGCACCACGGCGGCCTTTCCGGTGCTGCCCCAATCGAGTCCGACGAAGTCGAAGTGCTGCGCGATGTCGTCGCGCGCAGTCGGCTTGCGGCGGCGCACGAGCGACGGGCCCGCGGCGGTGAGGCCGCCGTCGACGACCAGCGCTTCGCCCGTCACGAACTCGCTCTCGTCGCTCGCGAGGAAGAGCGCGGCGTTCGCGATGTGCTCACCGCGGCCGTGCGCCGGCCACGGCTGAAAGCGCTCGAGGCGGGTCTTCGCGCTCTCCTCGTCGCCGCGGTGGATGAGCGGAGTGAGGATGCCGCCGGGGCAGATCGCGTTGACACGGACGCGCAGCGGCGCGAGCTCGAGCGCGGCCGCGCGCGACAAGTTGATCACGGCGGCCTTGCAGGCGGAATAACAAGCGGGGCCGGCGCCGCCGGAAAGGCCCGCGACCGACGCGGTGTTGATGATCGAGCCGCCGAGCCCGGTCGCCTTCATCGCGCGGCCCGCGTGCTTGATGCCGAGGAAGACGCCGCGCAGCAGCACCGCGCAGGTCGCATCCCAGTCGTCGACTTCGGTGTCGAGCAGGCTGCCGAGCGCGCCGCCGATGCCGGCGTTGTTGAACATGCAGTCGAGCCCGCCGAACTCGAGCGCGCGCTCGACGGCGGCGGCGACATCGTCTTCATCCGCGACGTTCGTGCGCACGAACGTGATCCGCTTCGCCGCGCCGAGCTTCGCCGCGAGCTCGAGCGTCTCCTTGCCCGTGCCCTCGTTCATGTCCGCGATCACGACGCACGCGCCCTCTTCGAGAAAGCGCAGCGCGGTCGCGCGGCCCATGCCGCTCGCGCCGCCCGTGATGAGGGCGACCTTGTCTGCGAGCCGGCCAGTGGGTTTCCGCGGCGACTTCTTCGGCATGAGCATTCTCCCGCGCGTCTCGGCGCGAGGAAAACGCTAGTGCAGCGCCGCCCTCGCTCGCTGCGAGTGCGGTCCGCGCTCGCGCCAGAGTCGCTCCGCTTCGGGCGCCGGAACGGGGCGGCTGAACAGGAAGCCTTGCGCCTCCTCGCAGCCCCAGATGCCGACGAGCTCGCGCTCGGATTCCTGCTCGACGCCCTCGGCGACGACGCGCAGCCAGAGCGCCTTCGCCATCGCCACGATCGAGGCCGTGAGCGCCGCGGCGTCTTCGCGCGTCGCGATCTCGCGCACGAACTCGCGGTCGATCTTCACGATCTGCACGGGCAGCCTGCGCAGATAGGAGAGCGAGGAGAAGCCCGTGCCGAAGTCGTCGAGCGCGAGCTCGATGCCGAGCTCGCGAAGGGCCTTCAGCTCGCGAATCGCGCGCTCGGGGTCGTCGAGCAGCGCGGTCTCGGTGATCTCGATGCCGAGCGCATGCGCGGGAGCGCCGCTTTCCCGTAACAACTCTGCGACTCGCGCGGCGAGGCCCTCGCGGCGCAGCTGCTGCGGCGAGACGTTCACCGCGATCGGCACGTCGCCGAGCCCGGCGTCGCGCCAGGCGACGATCTGCCGGCAGGCTTCGCGCATCACCCAGTCGCCGAGCCGGCCGACCAGGCCGCTCTCTTCGGCGATCGGCACGAACTCTCCCGGCGCGAGCATTCCGAGCTCGGGCTCGTCCCAGCGCACGAGCCCCTCGAAGCCCGTAATCACTCCGTTGTCGAGTGCGAGCTTCGGCTGGTAGTGCAGCACGAGCTCGCCGCGCTCGATGGCAGTGCGCAACCGGCTCGCGAGCGTGAAGCGGCGCAGCGTGGCGGCACTCGTCTCGGCGCTGTGCGCTTGCACGCGCGGGCCGCCGCGGCGCGCCTGTGCGAGCGCGCGCTCGCCGGCGCGCAGCAGCGCCTCGGCGTCGCCGCCATCGTGCGGAAAGCGCGCGACGCCGGCGCACGTGGAGAGGTAGACCTCGTGACCGCCGACGCGGAACGGCGCGTCGAGCAGCGCGAGTGCGCGCTCGCCGCTGGCGTGCGCCGCTTCCGCGCTGGCGGGGCTGGATGAGACCAGCGCGAAGCTCGCCTCATCGACGAGTGCGACGAAGCCCTCGAGATTGCCCGTGAGGCGTCGCGCGGCTTCGCGTCGCAGCTCGGCCGCAGCATTCGCGCCGAGCGTCTCGGCGATGCGCTCGCTCCCATCGAGCCCGAGCGCGACGAGCGAGATCTCGCCCTGCGTCTCGCGCGCGCTCGCGATCGAGCGTTCGAGCGCCCGCAGCAAGCTCGCGCGATTCGGCAGCGAGGTGGCGACATCGTGGTCGGCGAGGAACTGGGCGCGCGTCTCCGATCGACGCCATGCGCTCACGTCCTGAACGACGCCTTCGAGCGCGACGGGCTCGCCGTCTTCGCTCAAGGCGAGGCGCATGCGGTAGCGGAGCGCGCGCGCGTCTGCGCCGCTCGTCGCGAGCAGCAGCTCGCCGCCCACGACGCGCCCGCTGCGCAGGCACTCGCGCATGTTCGCCTCGAGCGACTCGCGTTCCGCCTCCGCGATCGCGGGCAGCACGCCGCGCGCCGTCCCCAACAAGCGCCACAGCTCTGCGCCGCCGGAGAGCGCGCGCATCTCCAGCGCGAAGCGCCAGCTCGCGAGCCGCGCGAGATCCTGCGCGTCGCGCAGCCGCGCCTCACTCGCGAGCAGTGCCGCACGGTCGCGGTGCGCGCGCAACAGGAAGCGCGCGCGGTGCACGAGCGCCGCGAGCGGCTCGCTCTTGCGCGCGAAGTCCGAAGCGCCGGCGTCGAAGGCGCGCGCGAGAGTGTCACCCGCGTCGCTGCCCGTGAGCAGAATGATCGGCAGATCTCGGCCGCTCGGCTGCGCGCGCAGCTGCTCGCACAGCTCGATGCCGTCCGCGTCGGGTAAGCCGAGATCGAGCACCGCGAGATCAGGCGCGCGATCCGCGAACGCACTCAGCGCCTCGCGGGCCGAGCCGACGGCGGTGACCGAGAGCCCGTCGCGCTCGAGCAGGCGCGCGAGCGCGCGGCGAATGCCCGCGTCGTCGTCGACCACGAGCACACGCGCGCGCTTCTGCGCCGCGTCTGCGCCCTCACGAACCGGCGTTTCCCGCTTCCAAGCCGTTGCCATTGCGAAGCTTTTCGGGCGGGCGCAGGCCGAGCTTGAGGGCAGGGCGATCACTTCGGCCGGGCCAAAACGAGCGGGGAGTGACAAACCGGCCGGGCCAAAATGACCGGCCGATGCGACAAATCGGCCCGGCCGAAACGTCTCGTCGCTCGCCTACTCCCCGAGCCGCCCCGCCAGCTTTCGCGGGATGTGGCCGGCGCGCGCGAGCCAGCGGATCGTGTCGGCGTACGTCTCCGCCACCGGCCGGAAGCGCAGTCCGAGCTCGCGGGTGGTGCGGCTCGCGTCGACGCCGGGCCACTGCGTCGCGAACACCATCGCGTCGAGCGTGAACGGGAACGAGAAGTCGACGACGCGCTTCACCACGTCGCCGATGCGCCCTAGCGTGCGCATGCGCTTGCCGGAGATCGCGACGCGCATGCGGAACTTGCGCCCCGTCACGCGCTCGATCACAGCGTAGTTCTCGGCCCAGCTCATCATCGGACCCGCGGCGGCGTAGCGATGCAGGCCGTCCGGCAGCTCGAGCAGCTTCACGTGGAGGGCCGCGACATCGCGCACGTCGACCGGCTGGAAGCCGCCCCCGGTGTCGATCGCGCTCTGCGCGATCCAAGCGCGCATCGCGTTGTTGCCGTCTGTCAGGCCCGGATCGTCGGGGCCGATGATGCCGGCGGGATACGAGATGCGGATCGGCGCACCCGCTTCCTGCAGCCGTCGCACCGCGATCTCGCCGTCCACCTTCGACTGCGAGTACGCGCTCGCAGCCGGCACGATCGGGCTCTCAGGTGTTAGGGGCGCGGGGCCCGGCTTGAAGAACACCGACAGGCTCGACACGTACACGATGCGGGGCACGCCGCGCTTCGCCGCGCCGCCCACCACGCGCTCCACACCCGCAGCGTTCGTCTCGAGCACGCGCGCCGCCATCTTGCGTCGCAGATCCACCAGGGCTGCGACGTGCACGACGGCGTCGCAGCCGCGCATCGCCTCGGCGACGGAGCTGTCGTCGACCACGTCCCCTAACACCAGGTCGCTCGGCATGAAGGCGTCGCTCGCGAAGACTCGCTTCACCTTTTCGCGATCGCGCACGAGCAGCCGCACCTCGTGCCCCGCAGCAACCAGCGCACGCACCGTGTGCGAGCCGGTGAAGCCCGTTCCGCCTGTGACCATCACGCGCAATTGCAGCACCTCGAAGCCCGGCATCGTAGGCGGACGTCGTCGATTCGCGCGCGCGATCGCCCTACGTTGCCGCGCTTCACGTCGAACGAAGGAGCCGCCATGCGCGCCGCGCTGCACGTCGAGAAGGGAAAGCCCGTCCAGTTGGTGGACGATGTCGAGATTCGCGACCCGCGCGCGGGCGAGGTGCTGGTGCGCGTGCACGCGTGCGGCATTTGCCACTCGGACGTGACGGTGATGGACGCCGGCATGACCACGCCGATCGTGCTCGGGCACGAGGCCGCGGGCGTCGTGGAAGCAGTGGGCGCGGGCGTCACGACGCACAAGCCGGGCGACAAGGTCGTGCTCACGCCGTGCCCGCCGTGCGGCACTTGTTACTGGTGCGTGCGCGGCGAGTTCAGCACGTGCAAGCTCGCGATGGGCGTGATGACGGGCGCATTTCCGGACGGCACGACCGGGCTCTCGCGCAAGGGCGAGAAGGTGTGGCGTGGCCTCAACGTCGCGGCGTTCGCGGAGTACACCGTGACGCAAGCGACCGGGGCGGTGGTGGTGCCGAGCGACACGCCGCTCGACGTCGCGTGCGTGGTGGGCTGCGCGGTGCAGACCGGCGTCGGCTCCGTGCTCAACGCCGCGAGAGTGGAGGAGGGCGCGACCGCATTCGTTACGGGCCTCGGCGGCATCGGCCTCTCGGTCGTGCAGGGCGCGCGCCTCGCGAACGCGGCGCAAGTGATCGTGAGCGACCCGGTCGCCGCGCGGCGCGAGACGGCGAAAGCGCTCGGCGCGACGCACGCGATCGACCCGACGAAGGAAGATCCCATCGCCGCCGTGCAGCAGCTGACGAGCGGCATCGGCGCCGACTACTGCTTCGAGGCCGCCGGCGTCGCCGCGCTCGTCACGCAGTGCTTCTTCGCCGCGCGCATGGGCGGGACGATCGTGGTCGTGGGCGCGCCGCCGATCGACCAAGCCGTCACGCTCGCCCCCGCCGCGCTCGTCGCCAGCATGGGCAAGAAGATCCGCGGCACGCTGCTCGGCGACTGCAACAGCGTGCGCGACATCCCGCGCCTGCTCTCGCTGTGGCGCGCGGGGAGGCTGGATCTCGATGCCCTCATCACCGCCAAGCGCCCGCTCGGCGAGATCAACGAGGCGCTAGCGGATCTGCGCGCGGCGAAGGGCGTGAGGACGGTGCTGGCGATTTGATCGAACGCGTCAGTCGCTCGATCACGTCTCGGTCGAGGTCGCGGACGGAGAGCGCGCAGACGCTCCCTCGGCCGCTCGCGGCAAGCGAAGCCACTCCGCGCTCCTCCTCACCGCTTCCGTCATCTCCCCCGCGCACTGATCCAGCTCCACCAGCATCCAGTCCGCGCGCGTGGCGGCTTGCATCGCGCTCGTTAGGTCCACCACGCCGTCGCCGAGCGCGACCATCGGCGACTCGAACTTGTCCGCGGGCCCGTCCTTGAGGTGCACACGCGTCACGCGCGGCCCCAGCTCCCGGATCAGCGCGGCGGGATCGCGCTTCGCGGTGGTCGCCCAGTACACGTCGAGCTCGAGCTCGACCCGAGGATCGAGCTGCGCGACGAGCGCGTCGTAGGCTTTGCGCCCGTCTTCGAGCGCGCGCCACTCCCAGAAGTGGTTGTGGTAGCCGAGGCGCAGGCCGTGCTTTCGCGCCGCCTCGCTCGCGGCGTTCAGCTCGCTCGCGAGCTCGGCCACTTCGCGCGCGCTCGCGAAGCGATTCGGGTGTGCGAAGGGCACGACGACGAGCTGCGCGCCGAGCTCACGCGCCATCTCGAACGCGCGCGGAGCTTCATCGCCGAACGCCATCGCGTGCATCGACGCGACCGCGAGGCCGTGCGCGTCGAGCAGGGCGCGGAACTGCCGCGCGCCGAGGTCGTGCGTCGACGCGACTTCGACGCCCGCATAGCCGCAGCGCGCGACGAACGCGAGCGTGCCTTCGAGGTCGCGCGCGCAGTCGTCGCGCAGGGTGTAGAGCTGGAGCCCGTAGCGAGGTGCCATGCGGCCACGCTATCGCGGCGCGCTCTTCAAACGTCGAACGGAACCACCACTGCGCAGTGGTCACTCGCTTCCGTGTGCTCCGGCCCGATCGTCGGGAAGCGGTTGCCCGTGTATTGCTTGCACTTCGTCGTGAGGCCGTCGCGCACGATCTCGATCGGCCCGGCGGTCAGCGTCTTGTCCGCCAGGATGTAGTCGAGGCGGCTCACGGATTTCTTGGACGCGTAGTAGTGCGTCCAGTCGCCCGCCGGGTCGGTGTCCGCGAGCTTCTTGTGTTTCACGAGAGGGTCGAGCGACTTGTCGTACTGCTTCGCCTTCGAGTCGATGTTGAGGTCGCCAAGAACGATGGGCTTGCGACCCGCCGCAATGTTCGCGTCGACCAGCGCAGCGACCCGCTTCGACTGATTGAGCCTGCGCGTGACGGAGCTCGCCTTCCCATCCTGAGCCTTCAGGTGATTGGCGAGCAGCGTGAGCACCACGCCGCCGACCTTCACGTCGACTTCGAGGCAGTCGCGCGAGAAGATCGCGTTGCTCGCGGTGAAACCGAAAGCGCGATTCGCGGAGCGCTTCACTCCGCCCTGTTTGCCGTTCTTGTTGTCGTCGATGTGCGTACGCACGCCGACGATCTCCGCCTGGAAGCCGGCGCGGATCAGGAGGCCGACGTCGATGCCGCGCGGGTCGTTGCCATCCACGAGCACGAGCCGGTCGAAATAGTCGTCGAGGTATTTGTCGTTGAAGGTCCGTAGCGCGATGAGGTTCTCGACCTCCTGCACGACCAGGATGTCGGGCCGTGCGTGCTCGATCGCGAGCGCGGTGTTGTTGCGCTGAAGCTGCGTGAGCTCGTACGACACGAGGTCGCCGTCGCGGCTCGCTATCGAGGCGATGTCGTATGCCGCCACCACTTTGTCGTAGTCGCGGTTCTGCCAGGGCTCGTCGAGCAGCGCGTAGCGGTTGAAGAGGTTCTCGAGATTGAACGAGCCGACCCGTACCTGCATCGCTGCTCCTTTGCGAAACCCGCGCGGATCATCCGCCGCAGAGATCGCTTCACGATGTGAATCCGTTCACACCCAGCGCGATAAGCTGGGCCGCTTCGCGAGGAGAGAGCGATGAGCCAGCAAGATCCCGTGCAGCGCGTGATGGACGGCCGCGCGTGGGAAGAGTTCTGCGACACGCTGAAGGCGGCGGGCGCGGTAGTGCTCGCGGGCTCCACGCCGAACGATCCGCTCGATCGTGCCGAGGGCTATCGCTATCTGACGCGGTTGTTACGGGCAGGGCTCGAAACTTACGTCGAAGCCTCGGACGCGGAGCATCCCGTCTTCCAGCGCACGACGGGCGAGACGGTGAAGATGGGCATGGACAGCCCGGACAACATCTATCTCAACGCGCCGGTGAACGGCGCGCACGACTACCGCATCTGGGGCACGCGCGGGTCCGTGCACTACCTCGGCTTCGGCTCGCAGAAGGGCAACTACGCCTCGACCGGCTCGCTGCAGACGACGGGCTACCTCGAAGCGAAGGACATGAAGCTCGGCGCGGGCGGCGCGTTCGAGATCGTCGCGAGCCATGAGAAGCCCGCGGGCGAGGTGAACTGGCTCCCGATGGAGCCCGAGTCGCGCATGATTCAGATCCGCCAGACGCGCCTCGATCACGCGAAGGAAGAGCCGGCGCAGGTGAAGATCGAGCGCATCGGCGGCGCCGCGCCTGTGAAGCCGCTCGATCCCGTCCGCTTCGACCGCATGCTGCAGGGCGCGGCGAAGATGGTGTTAGGGACCTCGAAGCTGTTCCAGAAGTGGAGCGAGGGCTTCACGAAGCACACGAATCAGCTGCCACGTTTTCCGCACGAGGTCGCGTTCGCGGCCGGCGGCGACCCGAACATCGCCTACTACCACTCGCACTGGGTGCTCGCGCCCGACGAAGCGCTCGTGGTCGACCTCGCGCCGCCCGAGTGCGACTTCTGGAACTTTCAGCTCGCGAATTGGTGGATGGAGTCGCTCGACTACCGCTTCGCGAAGATCCACATCAACAAGCACACCGCGCAGTACGCGGCGAACGGAACTGTTAGGGCGATCGCCGCGCACCGCGATCCGGGCCTGCCGAACTGGCTCGATACCTGCGGGCACTCGAGCGGCACGATGTGCGTGCGCTGGATTCGCGCGAAGTCGCATCCCGATCCGCAGGCGCGCGTCGTGAAGCTCGCGGACGTCGCGAAATGAGCGCGGCGACGTTCGCCGCCGAGGTGCTGATCGCGGAAGCGCGCGCCGCTGCGAAGCTCGAGGACTTCGGCGGCGACGACTTCCTGCCGGGCCTGCGCGCGCTGTGCGCGACGTACGAGTCGCCCGCGTGGAGCGAGAAGGGCCGCACACGCAATCGGCGGCGGCTCGTGAACCTGCTCGCGACGCGCCTCAAGGTGGAGGCTGCGCTCGCGCAGCATCCCGAGATCCTCGCGCGCCCCGTGAAGCAGCCCGTCGTGCTGACGGGCCTGCCGCGCTCGGGCACGTCGGCGCTGTTCAGCTTGTTAGGGGCGGACCCTGCGGCGCGCCCGCTGCGCCTCTGGGAGACGCAGTGCCCCGATCCCCTCGCGCTGCCGCCCGGCACACCCGATCCGCGGCGCGCCGCGATCGACGCTTATTACGCCCAGGGCCGCGAGAAGCGCCCCGAGTTCACGAAGATCCACTTCACGAGCGCCGACACGCCGGAGGAGTGCGTGCTGCTGCACGCGTACGCGATGCACGGCGTGCAGATGGGCGTCGAGATCTTCGTCGAGCCGTACGCGAGCTGGTTTCAGGCCGAGGCCGCGGATCTGCGCGGGCTCTACGCGTACCAGAAGCGGCTGATGCAGCTCCTCGACTGGCAGCGCCCGGGCGAGCGCTGGCTGCTGAAGGCGCCCGCGCACTTGTGGGGTCTCGACGCGCTCGCCGCGACGTTTCCCGATGTCGCGATCGTGTGGAACCACCGCGATCCCGTCGCGTGCATCGCGTCGGCGTGCTCGATGACCGAGGCGCTGATGGCGACGCTCGACTTTCCGCGCGATCAGCTCGGCCCTGCGGTGATGGAGTTCTACGCGCGCTCGCTCGACCGCGGCCTCGCGGTGCGCGAGAAGCTCGATCCCGCGCGCGTCTTCGACGTGCCATACGCCGACTTCACGCGCGATCCGCTCGCGTGCGCCGAGCGCATCTACGCGCACTTCGCGCTGCCGCTGCCCCGCGCTGCGAGTGAGGCGCTGCGCGCGTTCGCGGCCGAGAACCCCGAAGGCAAGCACGGCAAGCACGAGTATCAGCTCGCACAGTACGGCCTCGACGAAGCGCGCGTGCGCGCGCGCTTCGCGGGCTACACGGCGCGCTTTGGGGGGCTGCACGAATGACGGCGGTAGCCATCGGTGCCAGGCACCCATGGCCATGCATCGCGGGCGGGTGGGTCGCGGCGCGCGAGAGTTCGCGCGGTAGCCATCGGTGCCTGGCACCGATGGCTGCACGGTCCCTGCGATGACGGACTTCGCGGCTCGCTACGGCCCACACGGTGTCGTGCTCGGCGCGGCGCAGGGCATCGGCTTCGCGTTCGCGGAGGAGATCGCGCGGCGCGGGCTGAACGTGCTGCTCGTGGACGTTCGCGACGACCTGCTCGACGCGGCGGGCGATCGCGTGCGCGCGGCGAACGCCGCAGTCGAGGTGGAGACTGCGCGCCTCGATCTCGCGGCGCCGGATCTCGCGGAGCGCCTGCCGCGCGTGCTCGGGCGCCTCGACGTCGGCCTCGCGGTCTACACCGCGATGCTGCCGCTCTCGGGCGCGTTCCTCGCGCAGCCGCTCGCGCGCCACGAGCAGGCGGTGCGCGTCGGCGTGAACGGCGTGCTCGCCGCGAGTCACGTGCTCGGCGAGCGGCTTGTTAGGCGTGGACGCGGCGGGCTGGTGCTCACGTCGTCGCTCGCGGGCTTTCAGGGCACGGGCTGGGTCGCGGAGTACGCCGCGGCGAAGGCGTTCGACCTCGTGCTCGCCGAGGGGCTGTGGTGGGAGTGGCGAGAGCACGGCGTCGACGTGGTCGCGCTCTGCCCCGGCAACACCGACACGCCTGGCCTGCGCAATAACAAGCCGCTCGTCGACCCCGCGACTTTCGCCGCGCCTGCCGACGTCGCGCGCGAGGCGCTCGACCACCTGACGAACGCGCGCGAGGCGGGGCCGATCTGCATCCCAGGCGAGGACAACCGCGCGGTGCGCGCGCAGTTCGATCGCATGCCCCGCAAGCAGGTGGTGGAGATCATCGGCGCGAGTACGCGGAAGATGTTCGAGGGGTGACTACCGCCGGCCGTGCGGTGGCGACGATCGCCGGAGCGCACGCGTCCCACGGAGCGTCAAACCGAGCGCGGCGATCACCAGCAATCCGCTCGCCGCCGGCTCGGGCAGCCCGCCGGTTGTCCCGAAGGAGAGCGTGAGGTCCCACGACCCGGTTGCGGCGTCGAAGGCCACGCCCGACGTGGCGGTACGGGCGGCCACAACGTCCGTGCGTGCCCACAAGAAATAAGACTGATTCGCGAGCAACACGCCCTGCACGCTGCCCGACTGCGCTCCGCTGACGGTCGTCGCGTCAAACAGCAGGACATCGTCGGGGCCGTAAAGCTGAACGAACGAGGTGCAACTACCGGAACAGTCGACGCTGCCGCTCAGTGAGAAAAGGAGGTCGACGTCGGAAAAGAACGAGACGCGCAGAGCCGAATTTGCATTTGCTCGGGCGACCCCCGGCGGCTCCAAAATCTGAGCGCTGGTCTGCGATAGCGAGACAGAGAACACACCGACTGGAGATACGAACGTGCTCTGGTATGCGGAGCCGAGGGCGGACGCGTGAGCGCCGGTGGTGGTGACCGTCTCGATCGCGGGCTTCGCGGCGATCGTCGAAGTGGTGGGCAAGCGCGACTCGCGCTGGGATCGCGACGAGTTCAACGGCATGGTGTTCCACGCGCTGATCGCCCTCGTGTTCTCGCTCACGCCGCTCGCGCTCGACGAGCTCGCACTTCTTTCGGAGTGGGCGTGGCGAGCGCTTTGCGCCGTGCTCGGCGCGCTGATGGCGCTGCACGTGGTCTCGCTGCTCGCGTTTTTCCTGCGGCCTGGTGACCGCGGCGTTGCTGCGTGGCTCTTGCTCGCTCCGGGCGCCGTCGGCCTCGCGCTGGTGGCCACTGCGTTCGGCTGGCTCGAGCTACGCCCGAGCGGCGCGTATCTCGTGGGTCTGTGCCTCCAGCTCGTACAGGCCGCGATCCTGTTCTTCCGGCTCGTCTACCAGCGCGAAGTGCTGGGCGGCTGAAAATTCTGCTTGACGCGAGGGCCGCTTCGCGAGAAAACTGAGCGCACTCAGTTTTTGCGAGCCCCGATGTCCGTCGCTCTCGACCTCCCCAAGCGCGAACGCAACAAGCAAGAGAAGCGCGCGCGCTTGCTCACCGCGGCGCGCGGCTTGTTCGCGAAGAAGGGCTTTGCCGCGACCACCACCGCCGAGGTCGCTGCGCGGGCGGGCGTCGGCGCGGGCACGCTGTTCCTGTACTTCGCCTCGAAGGAAGATCTGCTCGTCGACTTGTTCCGCGCGGAGATGGACCGCGTGATCGAGCGCGCCTTCGCGACGCTGCCGCGGCGCGCGTCGCTGATGACGGAGCTGCTGCACGTCTACGGCGCGATGATCGAGCACCACGAGCGCGATCCGGAGCTCGCGCGCGCGTTCGTGAAGGAGATGCTGTTCGTCTCCGCGCCCGATCGCGCGCAGGTGTTCGACTTCATCGACGGCCTGGGCGCGCGCGTCGCCGAGCGGATCGCGCTGCGCCAGGCGCGCGGCGAGCTCGACGCGGGCGTCTCCGCGCAGCTCGTCGCCGAGAATCTGTTCGCGCTGTTCATCGCGCGCCTGCAGAAGTGGCTCGGGGCCGAGGGTGGGCTCGAGGCTGCGTCGGCGCTCGCCCGATTGAGCGACGCGTTCGCGGTGCAGCTGCGCGCGCTCGAGCCGCGTACGCCGGCGCGAAAGAGGAGGCCCTGATGCCTGCACGAACGGGTGCGCAGTTTCTCGCGGGGCTGAAGGACGACCGCGAGCTGTGGGTCGACGGCGAGCGCGTGCGCGACGCCGCGAGCCACCCCGCGTTGGCCGGCGCCGCGCAGACGATGGCCGAGCTGTTCGATCTGCAGCACGACCACGCGGCCGAGTGCCTGATGCCCGACCCGGAAACCGGCGAGCCGATCAACGTGAGTCACATGATTCCGCGCTCGCGCGAGGACATCGCGCGCCGCCACGCATGCCTCCAGCGCATCGCCGAGCACACCGTGGGCCTGATGGGGCGCTCGCCGGACTACATGAACGTGACCTTCGCAGGCTTCGCGGGCCGCGCGGACGAGTGGGCGCTGCACGGCAACGAGCGCGGCGCTGCGAGCCTCGTCGCGTTCCAGAAGGAGCTGCGCCGCAAGGACATCTCGCTCACGCACACGATCATCCACCCCACCGTGAACAAGGCGCAGCCCGACGTCGCGGCGGGCGGCGGCGATGTCGTGCTGCACAAGGTCGCGGACACCGAGCACGGCATTCTCGTGCGCGGCTCGCGCGTGCTCGCGACGCTCGCGCCGTTCGCGGACGAGCTCGCCGTCTACCCCGCGCACCCGATCCCGGCGGACGGCTCCCGCTACGCGCTCTCGTTCTCGATCCCGATGGCGACGCCGGGCGTCAAGTTCCTGTGCCGCGACAGCGTCTCGCGCGGCCGTAACAAGTTCGATCATCCCCTATCGAGCCGCTTCGACGAGCAGGACGCGTTCGTGATCTTCGACGACGTCGAGATCCCGCGCGAGCGCTTGTTCATCGACGGCCAGGTCGACGTCTACAACCAGGTGATGACGACCGGCTGGTTCCCCAACGTGATGCAGCAGACGATGATCCGCGCGCAGACGAAGCTCGAGTTCGCGTACGGGCTCGGCTGCCGCATGGCGAGCGCGATCGGCGACAAGGGCCAGCCCACCGCCGAGATGCTCGGCGAGCTGTTCGGCTACGCGGAGCTGACGCGCGCCGCGATCGCGACCGCCGAGGCCGAGGCGTTCCACTTCGGCAACGGCGTGTGGTTCCCGAACGGCACGCCCCTCAACCAGATCAAGCAGTTCATGCCGTTCTGGATGCCGCGCGTGAACGAGATCCTGCGCCTGATCGGCTCGCACAACGTGCTCGCGACGCCCACCAAGTCGCAGATCGACGACGCCGAGCTCGGACCGCTGATCGCGAAGTACCTGCAGGGCGCGGACGTCGACGCCGAGCGGCGCATCCGCATCTTCCGGCTCGCCTGGGACTTCGCGGCGACCGCGCTCGGCGGGCGCGGGGAGCAGTACGAGCGCTTCTATCTCGCCTCGGGTGCGCGCAATCGCATGCAGGCTCATTTGCTCGCGCCGAAGGAGCGCGCGCTCGCGCTGGTCGAGAGCTTCTTGAAGGAGAGCCCCGATGAGTTCCGTCAAGGTCGCGAACGTCGACGTGTCGACCGACCACTGGATCAACGGCAAACGCGCGGGATCGAGCCGGCGGTTCGCTGATCTCTCGCCGATCGACGGCTCGCATCTCGCCGACGTCGCCGCCGGCGGCGCGGCCGAGGTCGATGCTGCCGTCGCCGCCGCGCGCGCGGCGTTCCCGGCGTGGGCGGAGCTCGGGCCCCAGGGCCGGCTCCCGATCCTGCAGCGCTTCGCGAAGGGCATCGAGGCGCGCGGCAAGGAGCTCGCGGCGGTCGAGACCGCGGACAACGGCTCGCTGTTGTTAGGCAACTCGCACCGCGTCGTGCCGCGCGCGGCGCTCAACATTTCGTACTTCGCCGAGTTCGCGGCGACGAAGCTACAGGGCCAGACGATCGATTCGCCCGAGGTCGTGAATCACGTGCGCTTCGATCCTGCGGGCGTGGCGGCGCTGATCACGCCGTGGAACGCACCGATGATGCTGACGACGTGGAAGATCGGCCCCGCGCTCGCGGCGGGGAACACGGTCGTCGCGAAGCCGCCGGAGTGGGCGCCGCTCACCTGCTCGCTGCTCGGCGACATCGCGCACGAGGCGGGCGTGCCGGCCGGCGTGCTGAACGTGGTGCAAGGCATCGGCGAGGAAGCGGGCGCAGCGCTCGTCGCGCATCGCGACGTCGACCGCATCTCGTTCACCGGCTCGACCGACACGGCGCGTCTGATCGGCGAAGCCGCCGCGCGCTCGATCACGCCGCTCGCCGCGGAGCTCGGCGGCAAGTCGCCGTTCATCGTGTGCGCGGACGCCGATCTCGACGCCGCCGCACAGACGATCGCGGGGCAGTATATGAACGCGGGGCAGGTGTGCCTCGCCGGGACGCGCGTCGTGGCCCATCGCGACATCGCGGAGGAGCTGCTCACGAAGGTGCGCGCCGCCTGCGCGCACATGGTGGTGGGCGACCCGCGCGATGCGAAGACGCGCGTCGGACCGCTCATCACCGCGGAGCACTTCGCGCGCGTGCAGGGCTTCGTCGAGCGCGCGAAGGACGCGGGCGCGCGCGTGCTGTTCGGCGGCGCGCGCGACAAAGCCGGCGCGCTCTACTTCGAGCCCACGCTGTTCGACGGCGTGAAGCCAGACGCCGAAATCTCGCAGCGCGAAGTGTTCGGCCCCGTGCTCACGTGGCAGACCTTCGGCAGCGACGACGAGGCCGTCGCCTTCGCGAACAACACCCGTTACGGCCTCGCGGGCGTGCTCTTCTCGCGCAGCGAGAAGCGCGCGATGGCGATCGCGGAGCGCGTCGTCGCGGGCACGCTGTGGGTGAACTGCTTCTTCATCCGCGATCTCGCCGCGCCCTTCGGCGGCTCGCGCGACTCCGGTCTCGGCCGCGAGGGCGGGCACTGGAGCTTCGACTTCTACTGCGACGTGAAGAACATCTCGGTCAGGAAGGGCTCGTTCGCCTAGCAAGCGCAGCGCGCAGCGAGGCGAAGTCTTCGGAGCCGAGCGGAGTTCGAACAGTGGCCTCACGGTGGGTCGAGCCGCGGCGTGCGTGCTCGGGCATGCTTGGCCGGAAACGAAGCGGAGGAATCGCCATGGTTCAGGTCACGGAGCTCGGGTACTTCGGCATCGGCGTGAAGGACGTCGCTGCCTGGAAGCAGTTCGCGCGCGAGATCCTCGGGCTCGAGGTGCGCGAGGAGCCGGGCGAGTCGGATCGCTTCTACCTGCGCATGGACGCCTGGCATCACCGCTTCGTCGTGCACGCGAACGGCGACGACGACATCGCGTACCTCGGCTTCCGCGTCGCGGGCGCGGAGGAGTTCGCGGAGATGCAGAAGCAGCTCGCGAACGCGGGCATCGAGTTCCGCGTCGGCTCGCTCGCGGAGGCGGAAGAGCGCCGCGTGCTCGAGGTGATGAAGCTCGCCGACCCGGGCGGCACGCCGATCGAGATCTTCCACGCGCCGCTCATTCAGCCGAGCCGCCCGTTCCATCCCGGCCGCGGCATGCACGGCCGCTTCCTCACCGGCGACGGCGGCGCAGGCCACTGCATTCTGCGCGAGCCCGATTCGGACGCCGCGACGCGCTTCTACCGCGCGCTCGGGATGCGCGGCGGCGTCGAGTACAAGTTCGGCCTCGGGCCGAGGGCGCTGCAGCTGCGCTTCATGCACTGCTCGCCGCGCGATCACTCCGTGGCGTGGGGCGTGCCGCCGGGCGAGAAGCGTCTCAACCACATCATGCTCGAGGTGGACAACCTCGACGACGTGGGCCTCACCTACGACCTCGTGAAGAAGGCGAACATCCCCATCGCGATCGAGCTCGGGAAGCACGCCAACGACGCGATGTTCTCGTTCTATTTCAAGAGTCCGTCGGGCTTCAACTTCGAGTACGGCTTCGGCGGTCGCCCCGCGACGCACCAGAGCGAGTACTACGACGCCGACACCTACGGGCACAAAGGCCTCTTCTGAGCCGCCTGCGCGAGGAGCATCCCATGAGCGTTCTTTCCGGCCCCCGCATCGAGACGCGCCGCATCCTCCACCAAGGCACCCCGCAGTGGGTGACGCTCGCGGGAGACGAGTTGTTACTGGGAGACGGCCGCCGCGTGCGCGAAGCCGACGCGACCTACCTCGCGCCGTGCGAGCCCACGAAGATCCTGTGCATCCATCTCAACTACGAGTCGCGCCGCATCGAGTTCCAAGCGCCGGAGCTCGTCACGCCCACGTACTTCCAAAAGCCGACGACCGCGCTGAACGCGCACCGCGGCGTGCTGTGTCGCCCAGCGAACTGCCAGTACCTGAACTACGAGGGCGAAGTCGCGGCCGTGATCGGGCGCCCGATGCGCAACGTCTCGCGCGACGAGGTGTGGGACTACATCGCGGGCTTCGCGCCGGCGAACGACGTGGGCGCGCAGGACTTCCGCGACACCGACGCCGGCTCGATGCTGCGCGTGAAGGGGCAGGACGGGTTCTGCCCGATCGGGCCCGGCCTCGTGCGCGGCGTCGACGTGCGCGAGAGCGTGCTGCGCACCTACTTGAACGGGCGCGTCGTGCAGGAGGGCAAGGTCTCGGAGATGACCTTCGGCATCGACTACCAGCTCGCCGACTTGTGCCGGCACATCACGCTGCTGCCCGGCGACATCGTGCTCACCGGCACGCCCGCGAACTCCCGGCCGATGCAGCCGGGCGACGTGGTCGAGGTCGAGGTGACGGGGCTCGGTCGCCTGACGAATCGCGTGGTGGAGATTCCGGCTCCGAAGCACGACGTGGGGCACCAGCCCACCGACAGCAAGGCCGTGCGCTCGGTCGCGCTCGGGAGCGACTCGCGGAAGCCCAGCGCGTAGGTCGTGAGCGGCTTCATTCGCAACCTCTGGTACGTCGCGGCCTGGAGCCACGAGCTCGCCGCGGGCGCGCCGATCGGGCGGGTGATCCTCGGCGAGCCGATCGCGCTGTACCGAAGGCGCGACGGCTCGGTCGTCGCGCTCGAAGACCGCTGCCCGCATCGTCACGCGCCCTTGTCATTAGGGACGATCGAGGGCGACGAGCTGCGCTGCGGTTATCACGGGCTGCGCTTCGACGCGCGCGGCATGTGCACCGCGATGCCCGCGCGCAGCGCGCCGCCTCGGCTCAGCGTGCGCGCGTACCCCGTCGTCGAGCGCTGGAGCTGGCTGTGGGTGTGGATGGGCGACGCGGCGCTCGCGGACCCTGCGCGCATCCCCGACGCGTTCGGTCTCGACGACCCGCGCTGGGTGATGCGCGCGGACGTGATGGACTACGACGCGAACTGGGAGCTGCTGAACGACAACCTGTGCGACCTCTCGCACCTCGACTTCTCGCACGCGACGACGCTCGGCGGCTCGAGCGGCGTCTCGTGGTCGGCAGAAGTCCCGCGCATCACGAAGCTCGAAGACGGGCTGCGCATCGATCGCTGGTACCCCGACTCGCGGCTCGCGCCCGGTCACCCCACGCCCGTCGACACGCTGAGCTCGTACCGATACCTGCTGCCCGGCCTCTTCCTGATGACGACCGCGTGGTATCCGCTCGGTGCCGCTGCGCGCTGCGGCTTCGGCGTGCCCGACGAGAAGCCGCTCTCGCACCGCGCGGAGCAGCAAGCGGTGACGCCCGTCTCGGCGAAGCGCTCGCGGTACTTCTACGCGACGGGCTTCGCGGCGGAGAACGCCACGCCCGAGCGCGTCGAGGGCATCTTCGCGGTCGTGAACGCCGCGTTCGCCGAGGACAAGCGCATCATCGAGGGCCAGCAGCGCATCCTCGACCTAACAGCTCCCGGCACGCGCATGGCCTCGACTCCGCACGACGAGGCGCCGCTCGCGTTCCGCCGCCTCGTGCGCGAGCGGCTCGCGCGAGAGCAGGGCGAGACGCGCTGAGCGAAGCTCACGCGGAGCCGTGAGGAGCAGCGATGGGCGAGGACACGATGCGCGCGTGGCGAACGCATCAGTACGGGCCGCCGCTCGAAGCGCTGCAGCTCGACCTGGTGCCCATACCCGCGCCCGGTCCCGGCGAGTTGTTGGTGCGCGTGCAGGCGATCCCGCTGAATCTCAACGATCTCGAGCGCATCAACGGCGGCAACGTGATGGTGCGCCACGAGCTTCCGTATGCCGCGGGGATGGAGGTGTTCGGCGTGGTGGAAGCCGCGGGCGCCGGCGCCGAAGCGCGCGTGGGGCAGCGCGTCGCCGCGATGACGAAAGGCGCGATCGGCGGCTACGCCGAGTACGCGATCTGCCCGGGTCACTCCGCGTTCGAGATCGACGCCGCGATCCCACTCCCCGACGCCGCGGCGCTCTACTTCCCGTTCCATCTCGCGTGGCTCGGCCTGTTCGACCGCGCGCAGCTGAAGCGCGGCGAGAGCGTGCTGATCCACGCGGCGGCGGGCGGCTCCGGCAGCGCCGCGATCCAGCTCGCCGTGAACGCCGGCGCGCGCGTGTTCGCGACCGCGGGCGGCGCAGACAAGGTCGCGCTCTGCCGCTCGCTCGGCGCGGAAGTCGCGATCGACTACGCGAGTGAAGACTTCGCCGCGATCGTGATGGAGAAGACCGCGAATCGCGGCGTCGACGTGGTGTTCGACAACGTGGGCGCGGCGGTGTTCGAGAAGTCGCTCGCCTGCACCGCCTACGACGGCCGCTACTTGATGATGGGCTTTGCTTCGGACAAGACCGTGCTCGACGAGAAGTTCATCGTGCCGCGCCGCGTGATCGTGGGGAACCTGAAGCTGTGCGGCGTTCTGCTGGCGTACGCGCCGGAGCCCGTGATTCCGATGATGAAGAAGGGCATGGGCTGGAACTTTCTGCCCGCGAGCCGCGGCGCCGAGATCACGCGCGAGATCACGGCGCAAGTCGCCCGCGGGAAGCTGAAGCCGGTGATCGGGCGCGTCGCGAAGTTCGACGAGATTCCGCGCGAGATTCACGCGCTCGCGACGCGCGCCACGACGGGCCGCACGATCGTAATGCTCTGAGGCGCGCGCCGCGCGCGGAGGATTCGCCATGGCCGATCTCGATCTCGCGACGCTGACGATCACGCGCGCCGCGCAGGCGCTGCGCAGCAAGGAAGTCTCCGCGCTCGAGCTGACGGACGCGTACCTGCGCCGCATCGAGCGGCTGAACCCGCGCGTGAACGCGTACGTCACGGTGACGGCGGAGCGCGCGCGCGAGGATGCGAAGCGCGCGGACGCGGAGCTCGCCGCGGGCCGCGCGCGCGGGCCGCTGCACGGCGTGCCCATCGCGCACAAGGATCTCTACGAGACGGCGGGCATCCGCACGACGGGCGGCGGCAAGTTCCACGCGAATCACGTGCCGAGCGCGGATTGCAGCGTGGCGCGCAAGCTGCGCGAGGCGGGCACCGTGTTGTTAGGGAAGCTCAACACGCACGAGTACGCCTACGGCGTGACCACGACGAACCCGCACTACGGCGCGACGCGCAATCCGTGGAACCTCGCGCACATCCCGGGCGGCTCGAGCGGAGGCTCGGGCGCCGCGATCGCCGCGGGCCTCGCGACCGCGACGACGGGTACCGACACGGGCGGCAGCATTCGCATGCCGGCCTCGGTGTGCGGCGTCGTGGGCATGAAGCCCACGTACGGGCGCGTGAGCAAGCAGGGCGTGCTGCCGCTCTCGTATGCGTTCGATCACGCCGGACCGCTCACGCGCACGGTGGAGGACGCCGCGCTCGTGCTGAGCGCGATCGCGGGCTACGACGCGAACGACGCGACGACCGTGCGCACGCCGGCCGAGGACTACACCGCGCAGCTCGGCGCTGGCGTGCGCGGCCTGCGCATCGGCGTCCCGCGCGCGTGGTTCTTCGAGCGCTGCGACGAGGAGGTCGCGGCCGGGGTGGAGGCCGCGCTCGCGGAGCTGCGTCGGCTCGGTGCGGACGTGCGCGAGATCGAGCTGCCCGGCGTGGCAGAAGGTGTCGGCGCGACCTTCGCGTTCGTGCTCGCGGAGGCGCAGGCGATTCACGCCGATGCACTGCGCACGCGGCCCGAGGATCTCGGCGCGGACGTGCGCGCGCTCCTGCAAAGCCCTGCGCCGAGCGGCGAGGCCCTCATGACTGCGCTGCGCGCGCGCGACGCGCTCACCGTGACGGTGCGCCGCGCGCTCGAGAGCGTCGACCTGCTCGCCACGCCCGCGACGCCGATCGTCGCCGCGCGCATCGGAGACGACACGATTCGCATGGGCGGAGCGAACGAGAACGTGCTCGCCGCGATGATCCGCTGCACCGCGCCGTTCAACGCGACGCGCCTGCCCGCGCTGTCCCTGCCGTGCGGTTTCACGCGCGCGGGGCTGCCGATCGGCCTGCAGCTCGCGGGCAGACCGTTCGACGAGGCGACTGTGCTGCGCGCGGGCCACGCCTACGAGCGCGCGACGGAGTGGCACGCGAGATTCCCGAGCTTGTAGGGCGCCTCACTCCCGCGCGAAGGCGGCCAGATCGCGCGCCGTGTCGCGGCTGATCTCCGGGCACGCGACGGTGAAAATCTCCGTGCCATGAATCGTGCCCATCACTTGGCGACAGCGCGCCGGGACGCCGTTCGCGAGCAGCAGGCGGTAGAAGCCGATGCCTTCGTCGCGCAGCGGATCGCACTCGTTCACGCTGATCACGGTGGGCACGAGGCCCTTCACGTCGTCGTCGCTCGCGAAACCCGGCCAGGCGAGCGGATTGCGCTTCTCGAGCTGCTCGATGCCGTAGGCCATCGCGCCGCGGTTGTTGTGGAGCTCGAGCAGGATGCCGTTGTTCTCCACGCTCGACGGGTTCTGCGGCAGGGGCCACACGCCGGCGATGTACGGGCACAGCGCGTAGAGGCCCTTGATCAGGCCGAGCTCGCCGTCGCGCTTCAGCTTGAGTCCGGTGGCGAGCGTGAGGTTCCCGCCGCCGCTCTCGCCCGCGATCACGATGCGCTTCGGGTCGATGCCGAGGCGCGCGGCGTTCGCCGCGAGCCATTTCACGCCGCTGACGCAGTCGTTCAGGCCGGCTGGGAAGGGCGCGACCTCGGGCGCGGACGAAGGCGTGAGGCAGTTGCGGAAGTCGACCATCGCGACCGCGACGCCGTAGGAGGCGATGATCTTCCCCCACGCGCGGTAGTTGCCGTAATAACACGACATGCTCTGCATGCCGCCGCCGTGGATGTAGTAGACGCACGGCTGCACTTCGCCGCTGTCGGCGCGGATGAACTGGACGTTGATCGCGTTGCCGTCGGGCTGCGACGCGAAGCGCTCGGTGGTGATGCGCAGGCCCTTCGACGGCGCGATCTGCTCGTTGTCGATCGCCTCCATCATCGCCTTCATCGCGTCGGCCATCTGCTTCGCCTGCGGCGTGTTCGCCTCCGCGAGCAGCTGCTCGCGGCTCTCCGCGTTCGGCGCGGCGGGCATGCTGAGGTTCCCGAGCAGGGCCTTGATGCGGGGGTCGATGCGCGGATCGTCGAGCCACTTGGCGGCCATGGGAGTCTCCTTGGAACGGGCGCACGCTAGTTCAAGCACGCGCTGCGCCGCGCCGATTCGCGGCGAATGGAGTGCGCCGAACATCAGGGCCGCGCCGCGATCGGCATCTGCCGCGCGTGCATGCGCGGCGTCTGCAGCGAATGCGCGGCGCCGCAGCGCCTCGGACTCGCCTGCCGCGGGCGCTGCGAGGCGGATGTCGCGGCGCTCGCCGCCACGCTCGAGCAGAGCATCAAGACCGCGGCGATCTCGGCGGGGATGCTGCAGCACACGCCGCGGCTGTGGGTCGGCCTCGGCGTCGTCGCGCTCGCGGTCGGCGTGGGGGTGTTCGCGCTCGGCTTCACGCTTCCGCAGCTGGGCGGCGCGGTCTCCGCGCTCGGTCTCCCGTTCCTCGCGATCGGCGCGCTCGTGCTGCTCGCGGCGAGGCGGATCCGCAAGCCCTGAGCGCGCCGCGCGCAGTGACGCGGAGCCGAGCGAAGTCGACGCGGCAGCTTGCGCCGCCATCCCGTTTCCGCTCCCCTCCGCCGCACTTTTTCGTCGGGGCGCAGGGGGACGCGATGGCAATCCGCGAATTCATCGAGACGCACTTCAAGCACTTCAACGCCGCCGCGCTGGTCGACGCCGCGAAGGCCTACGAGACGCACATCGCGGGCGGCGGGCGCATGCTGATGACCCTCGCGGGCGCGATGAGCACCGCAGAGCTCGGCAAGTCGCTCGCAGAGATGATTCGCCAAGGCAAGGTCCACGCGATCTGCTCGACCGGCGCGAACCTCGAGGAAGATCTCTTCAATCTCGTCGCGCACGATCACTACGTGCGCATCCCGAACTATCGCGATCTCTCGCCCGCGGACGAGAAGGAGCTCGAGAAGGCGGGGCGCAATCGCGTGACCGACACGTGCATCCCCGAGGCCGAAGCCTTTCGCGCGATCGAGAAGCCGATCCTCGACTTGTGGACGCGCGCCGAGCAGCGCGGCGAGCGCTTCTTCCCGTACGAGTTCTTCTACCAGTTGTTACGGGAAGGCCGCGTGCGCGACGCCTACCAGATCGACCCGAAGAACTCGTGGCTGGTCGCCGCGTGCGAGAAGGACCTCCCGATCTTCGTGCCGGGCTGGGAGGATTCGACGCTCGGCAACATCTTCGTCTCGCACGTGCTCTCGGGTGACATCAAGAGCTACTCCACGGTGAAGAGCGGCCTCGAGACGATGGGCGCGCTCGCGCGCTGGTACGTGCACACGACCATGGGCAAGACGCTCGAAGAGCTGCCCGAGGTGGAGGGCTCGCACGACGAGGGCGTGGTGGAGATGCGCGCGATCGCGGGCAACGAGGCGCTGCGCACGGTGGGCTTCTTCCAGATCGGCGGCGGCATCGCGGGCGACTTCCCGATCTGCGTCGTCCCGATGATCCATCAGGATCTGCGCCGCCCGTGCCCGTACTGGGGCTACTTCTGCCAGATCAGCGACTCGACCACGAGCTACGGCTCCTACTCGGGCGCGGTGCCGAACGAGAAGATCACCTGGGGCAAGCTCGACGTGACCACGCCGCGCTTCGTGATCGAGAGCGACGCCACGATCGTGGCGCCGCTGATCTTCGCGCACGTGCTGGGCTGGTGAGGTCGCCATGGCTGAGCTGCTGACCTCCGAGAATCTCATCGCGCTGCTGACGCTCGCCGGGCTCGAGATCGTGCTCGGCATCGACAACATCGTCTTCATCTCGATCCTGTGCGGGAAGCTCCCGCCCGATCAGCAGGTGAAGGCGCGCCAGATCGGCCTCGGGCTCGCGATGGGCATGCGCATCCTGCTGTTGCTCGCGATCAGCTGGGTGATGGGGCTGACGCAGCCGCTGTTCTCCGTGATGAGCCACTCGTTCACGGGCCGCGATCTGATTCTCCTGTTCGGCGGCCTCTTCCTCGTCGCGAAGGCGACCTGGGAGATTCACGACAAGCTCGAGGGCGAGGCGCACGGGCCCGAGGGCAAGCAGGCGACGGCTGCGTTCGGCGCGATCCTCTTCCAGATCGTGTTGCTCGACCTCGTGTTCTCGCTCGACTCGGTGATTACGGCCGTCGGCATGGCGAGCGAGATCGCGATCATGATCGCCGCGGTGGTGATCGCGGTCGGCGTGATGCTCGTCTTCGCGGGCGCGATCAGCGCGTTCATCGAGCGCCACCCGACGATGAAGATGCTCGCGCTCTCGTTCCTGCTGCTGATCGGCGTAGTGCTCGTGGCCGACGGCTTCGGTCAGCACGTCTCGAAGGGCTACATCTACTTCGCGATGGCCTTCTCGCTGTTCGTCGAGATCATGAACATCCGCATCCGCAAGCCACACGCGCCGCCGGTTCATCTTCATCAGAGCTACGTGGACGAGGGCGCAGCGAAGTCCTGAGATTCCGCTTGCTCCCGCTCGCGCGCAGCAATTAGGCTGAGCGCATGACGCTGAACGACACCTCGCGGCTTTGACTGCGGCTCTCGCGCGGAGCGCTGATCGCGCTCTTCGCGGCGACCTTCCTCGACGAATTCGCCTCCGGCGTCGCGCCGGTCTCCGCGCCTGACCTCGCGGACGAGTTCGGCCTCGCGCCCGGCTTCGCGTCGGGTCTCGTCATCGCGGCGTACATGTCGCTGGCGCTGCTCGTCGAGGCGCCAATCCTCGCGTGGGCCGAGCGCTGGAGAGTGCGCGCGGTCTCCGCTTCCGCGCTCGCGGTGCTCGCCGCCGCGATGGCGCTCTCCGCTGCGGCGCCGAACGTGTGGGTGCTGCTCGCGGCGCTCGCGCTCTACGGCCCGGCGAGCGGCATCGCGCTCGCTGCGAGCGAGGGCACGCTCGTCGAGGCGCGCCCGCACGAGCGCGAGCGCACGCTCACGCGCCTCACGTTCGCGGGCATCGCGGGCGATGCGCTGGTGCCGCTGCTGCTGCTCGCGGCAGTTCCGCTCGGCCTCGGCTGGCGCGCCGTCGCGTGGCTCGCGGCGGCGGCGGCCCTCGCGCTCGCGGTCGTGCACTGGCGCACGCCGTCACTCGATCGCCCGTTCGCGCTTGACGGCGACGGTGAGGTCGACGACGAAGGCGCAGGCGAGGGCGAGCCGCGTCCACCGCTGCGCGAGCTCGCGCACGTCGTCCGCAACAACCCCGCGCTCGTGGGCTGGCTCGCGGTCGCGCTCGTGTCGGAGTTGCTCGACGAGGTGCTCGTCGCCTTCTCCGCCGCGCACCTCGCCGAGTTCGCGACGCCGCAGCAGCGCATGCTCGTGATCGGCGCCTGGACGCTCGGCGACGTCGTGGGAATCGTGCTGCTGGATGCCGCGCTGCATCGCGTCCGCCCGCTGCGCGCGCTGCGCTTCAGCGCGGTGGTCGCCGCGCTCGCGCTCGTCGCGTTCTGGCTCACGCGCAGCCCCGTGCTTGCCGCGCTCGCGCTCGGCTTCGTGGGCGCCGCGTCGATCACGTTCCATCCGCTCTTGCGCGCGCGCGCCTACGCCGCGCTGCCTGGCCGCCCCGCGATGGTGAACGCCATCAACGCGCTGCTGCAGCCCGCGCACCTCGCGTCACCGCTCGCGCTCGCGTGGATCGCGGGCGCGCACGGAACCTCCGCCGCGATGGGGCTCCTGTGTCTCGCGCCGATCGCGGTGGCGGTCGCGGCGTTTCGGGCGCGTGACGTCCACAGCGCGGCCTGATCAGTCCCAGCTCTTCCGATAGTTCACACCCAGGTTGCTCGTCTCGCCCGTCGTCTCTGCGCGCACGCTGAACGCGCGCGAGAGCGCGTAGTGGAGGCGCACGAGGTGCGAGGCGGCTTCGAGGCCGTACTCGTACTCGAGATAGAGCTTGTCGGTGAGGCGCTTGCCGAGTGCGACCGCGCGGCTCGATGCGTCGGCTTGCGCGCGCTCGCCGGTGTTGCGCAGCGAGATCTCGTCGAGGCCGACGCCGCGCGCGATGCGCTGCGAGATCGGCACGGCACTGTCGCCCTCGAAGATCGTGGCGGCGGCGGCCTGCAGCAGCGCAGTGTCGGCGCTCGATGCATCGGACACGCCGTGGCCGAGCACGATCCACGAGAGCTTCTCGGAATCGGGCACGGGCGGATTCGAGGTGAGGCGCGCGAGCGGCGACTTCAGCGTGCCGGTGAGCTCGACACCCGCCTCGACGGGCAGGTTCTTGCGCAGCGCGAGCGCGTCGAGCGCGGGGTCGTCGATCGCTCCGTTGAAGATCAGCGCGCCGCGCTCGATCTCGAGCTTCTGGCCGAATGCGCGATACGTGCCGCGGCTCGCGTCGATTTCGCCGAACGCGACGAGCGTGCCGTCCGCGAGCGTCTTCACGCGCAGCTTGCCGCGCAGGAACGTGTCGAGGCCGGAGCCGACGACGCGCAGGTCCTTGCCGGCGTCGAGCATCAGGTCGAGGTCGAGGCGCGCGCGCTGCGCCGCGCTCGGCGCGCGCTCGCGGCCGAGCACGACCACGTCGTCGCCGAGCCGAGCTTGCAGCGTGCGCGGCAACTCGAGGTAGCCGCGATCGGCGCGAAGCTCGCCGCGCAACTCGACGCCGCGCAGGCCGATCTTCGCGGACCCATCGCCCGAAACTTCCAGGTTTCGGTCGGGGCGATCGAGCACGCGCAGGCCCTCGGCCTTCCACGCGAGCGTCGCGGGCGAGCCGTCGAGCGGCGCACTCCCGCTCGCCGAGATCGCGCCCTTCGACGCGGTGAACGAGAGCGCGTCGACGTGCAGCGTGTCGGTCGTCAGGCGAGCCGTGAGCTTGCCGTCGCGCAGCGCGATGCCGGCGGTCGGCCAATCGAAGCGCAGCGCTTCGCCGTTCACGTCGCCGCTCAGCGCGGGCTTGCCCGCCGTGCCGCCTGCGCGCAGCGCGAGCGACGCGCGGCCCTCCACGCGCGCGGAGATGCCGAGCAGCCCGCCGAGCGCGCGGATCGAGGAGACCTCGGCATCGAGCTGCGCGTCGAGTGCGGACGTGCGCGCGAGCAGAGCTCGCCCCGGAGCCGCGCGCAGGTCGGCGCGCAGCGTGGCCTCGCCGAGCCGCTCGCCGGACACGCTCGCGGTCACGTGCGCGACGCTCGCTCCGAGCGCGGCGTCGATCCCGAGCGCGCGAACGCCGAGCGGCGCGCCGCCGAGCTGCGCGTCGCCGGAGGCGAGCTCGAGGCGCACCTGCCCGAGCTGCGCGGGATCGCGCGGCACGACCCACACGCCGCGAGCTCGGAGGTCGCCCGCGGCGCTCGCGTCGCCGCCCACGGCCGTGAGGGCATCGGCGAGCGAGAGATCGCTCGCGACGCCCGCAGTCTCGAGGCGGCGCTCGCTCAGCTCGAACGTGCCGACCGCCAGCTCGCCGCCCAGCGCCGCGATGCGCGCGGGGCCGAACGAGACTTCGCCGGGCGGTGCCCAGCGCAGGGCCGCGGGCTCGATCAAGCGAGCGGGCAGGCGGCCCGCGACTTCGAGCGCGAGCGCGCGCCCGGACCAGGCGCCGTCCCAGCCGCCCGCGAGCGAAGCGCTGAGGGAGACGCCGCTGCCACTGGCGCGCAGCTCGAGCGCGTGCGCCGCTAGTGGACCCCGCGCAGTCGCGCTCGCCGCATCGATGGACGCGCCTGCGATCGAGAGCGCGCTCGCCCGGAGCTCGGCGTCGATCTCGCGGGAGTCTCCCGTGATGCCCGCATCGAGCGCGAGCGCGCCGATCGCGACGCCGCCGGGCAGCGCGAGCTCGCTCGCATCCGCGCTCAGCGTGCCGCCGGGCGAGTCGAGCGAGCCGGTGAGCCGAGCCTCGACGCTGAGCTGCCCACGGAAATCGCCGCCGAGCGCGCCGAGATCAGGCGCAGCGATTGTTAGGTCGAGCGCGTCGCCGGGCGCACCGAACGCGCCCTTCGCGAGCAGCCGATTCGCGCCGAGGCGCAGCTCGGCGTCGGCGTCGCGCACGCGCCCCGCTTCGAGCGTCAGCACGCCTCGGCCTTCGAGCGCGCGCCCGCGGTAGCGGCTGCCCGTGAGCGCGTAGTCGAGGCGCGCGTTCCAGCGCGTGCCGAGCTCCCCGGCGGCGTCCAGCTCGCCCGAGAGCATCGCGCTCGGGAAGTCGCCGAGCGCCGCGGGATCGAACTCCGCGAACTTCGCGCGCGCCGAGAACGCGCTCGCGCCGTCCCACGCGCCACTGCCCGCAATCACGCCGCCGCCGATCGCGATGCGCACGTCGTCGGCGCGAACGCCATCGCCTTCGCGCACGAGCAGGCCGGTGATCTCGCGGCCCGGCTCGCGGAGCGCGAGCTGCGCCTCGAGCCGCGCCGCATCGATCGCGATGTCGGCATCGCCGGCGAGCTGCGTCGCGACGAGGTTCTCGTGAAGCGCGCGCAGATCGAGGCGCTCGAGCGCGAGGTCGAGGCGCAGCTCGCCCGACTCGAGCACGCCCGTTCCGCGAGCAGCGCCCGCTGCGCCGAGATCGCCGGCGATCTCCGAGAACGCCAGCGTGCCGCCGTCGACCGCGAGCGCGGCGGTCACGCGCTCGAGCGGCACCCGTGCCTGTGAGACCGGCCCCGCGGCCTCGTTCTCGGCGCGCAGCGCGCCGCGCAGGAGCACGTCAGTGGCGCCGCGCGCGTCGATCGCGACGGCGAGATCGCTGTGCGGCGCGCTCTCGCTCGCCACGAACTTCGCCGTGTCGAGGTGCTCGCTACGCAGCGTGATCGCGCCGAGCCACGGCCGCGCGAAGGAGGAGAAGCCGGCCGCGCCCGTGACGACCGACTCGGCGAGGGTTCCACGCAGCGCGAGCTCGGCGTCCATCAGCGAGCCGCTCGCGACGAGGTGCGCGCGCATGCGCGGCAGCGCGTCTCGCGCGAAGCGCACGTCGCCGCTCAGCGGAAACGGGCGCTCGCCGCCGACTCGCGCTTGTCCGGAGAACCTGCCCCACGGCGCCGCCATCGCGTCGAGCGTGGCTTCCAGTGCGTCCGTGCCCAGGCGCAGCGATCCGCGCACGCCGGAGAACTCGCCGCCGTCGCCGATCGTGAGGCGCGTGATCGCCACGCGCCGGGCCTCGATCGTGAAGGGCATGCCGATCTTCGGGGGGACGGTGGGCGGCTCGTCGCGGCGCGGGCCAGGCTCGACGTGGAGGTGGCCCACGCTGAGCGTGTCGATCGAGAGCCTCTGCTGCGCGAGCGCTCCCCAGCGCGGCGTGATCTCGACGCGCTCCGCAGTCGTCAGCGTCTCGCCGGTCTTCACGAGTACACGTTCCGCGCGCAGCGGGCCTAACAACGAGCCACTCGCCCCTTCGATCGCGACGCGCCCACCCGAGATCGTGGAGACACGCGCGCTGAACCACGCGAGCGCGGCCTCGGACTGCGCCGCCCACACGAGCGCGGCGCCGAACCCCGCGAGCGCGGCGAGCGCGATGAGGAGCGTGCGGCGCATCAGAACGTGAGCCCGAGCGAGAAGTGGAGCCGCACCGTGCCGTCGTCTTGCCCGTACGCGACATCGATGCGCAGCGGGCCGATGGGGCTGCGCGCGCGCATGCCGAGGCCGTAGCCGAGCGCGATGCCGGCCCATTCGTTCCAGGCGCTACCCGCGTCGACGAACGCCGCGGTGCCGAGGCGTTCGTTCCACCAGTGCGTCGCTTCGACGCTCGCGAGCGCGAAGTAGCGGCCACCGAGCACAGCGCCGCTTTCGTCATCCCCCAGCGATTCGAGGTCGTAGCCGCGCACACTCGTGGAGCCGCCCGTGCGGAAGAGCATCGACTGCGGGATTCCGCTCGAGCGCTTCGCGAGCACGCCGCCGGCTTCGACGCGCAGCGCGAGGTCGTCGCGCGGCGTGAGCGGGACGTAGTAAGCGGCGCGCGCAGTCGCGCGGCCGAACGTGCGCGTCGAGACGCCCGGCGGCGCGGCGCCGATCTGCAGCTGCGCCATCCAGCCGCGGCGCGGCGTGAGCAAGTCGTCCGTCGCGCGCCAGGTGTGCGCGTACTCCACGAGGAGCGCGTGGACGGATTCGGAGAGCACGCCCGCCGCCTTCTGGCGCGAAAACGCGAAGGTGGCGCTGAAGGCGGGCCGGCTGAACTCGTCGAGCGCGCTCGACTTCGCGACCAGCGAGACCTCGTCCGTGACGAGATCCTCGATGTCGCTGTGCTCGAAACGCAGCCCCGCGCTGTCCGACCAGCCGAAGCGCTCGGGCAGCGAGAGCTCGGTCTCGACGCCTTGCTCGAGGAAGTCCGCCTCGACGCGCGCGCGCAGGCGCAGCGCGCTGCTCGCGATGTCGTGGTCGCGGAACTCGATCGAGCCGTTGCCGTGGGCATCGGTGCCGTAGCCCGCGCCGAGCTCGATGCGGCGCGCGGGCGCCTCGATCACCGCGACTCGGGGGCCGCCGCGGCGTTCGCAGGGTCGGGATCGATGCCGACGTGTGCGCTCGCGAAGTAGCTCGTCGAGGCGAGGCGGCGCTGGAAGCGGTCGAGGCGCTCGCGGTCGTACGGCTCGCCTGGTTCGTACGGGCGCAGCGTCTCGACGCGGCGCGCGGCATAGCGCTCGAGGCCGTCGACCTAGACTTCGCCGAACGCGAAAGGCGGCCCGCTGTCGATCGTGAGGGACAGCTCCGCGCGCGCCTGCGCTGGATCGAGCTTCGCCTCGTTCGCGACGATCCTCGCCGCGGGCCAGCGGCGGCGCGCGATGCGATCGAGCGCCTGCGCCTTCGCCGCGGTCCAGCGCTCTTGCGTGAAGATCATGCCGTTCGCGAGCGCGAAGCCATCGCGTGCCTCGGCGAGCGCCTGCACGTCGAGTGGATCGCTCGACTCCGCAATCGCACCGCGGATCTCGACGTTCACCACGCGTACGCGCGTCACCGGCCCGCGCTCCACGACGACGCGCACGCGCATCGGCGCCTCGCCCGTGAACACCTCGCAGCGCATGCGCGGCGAGACGTAGCCGCGCGTGGCGAGAATCTCGCGCGCCTGCGTCTCGGCCTCGCTCGCGAGGCGCGTCAGCAGCTCCGCGTCGGGCGGCTCCTCGGCTTCGCGCCAGCGCATCAAGTCGAGGTCGGTCTCGAGCGCCTTCTTCAGCGAGCGCGGCGCCTTGATCTCGACGCGATACGACTCGTCGCGCGCCGCGGCCGGGAGCGCGAACAGCGCCGCGAGCGAGAGCGCGGCCAGCCCTGTGCGCAGCGATCTCAGCGCACACCTCGCACGCAGCGATTCATCGCGATCGGCAACGCGCAAGCTCCAGGCAGAAGTCGAGGAAGAGGCCGCATACGATATGAACTCATCGGCAGAAGGAGAGACGCGCTTGCCTGGCAAAGAAGTCGCCGCGCAGCTCACCCCGCAGAACGACAACTGGACCCGCGCGCTCGGCCTCGAGTTCGTGACGGTCACCCCAAAGCGCGTCGTCGCGAACCTCGAAGCGGGCCCGCAGCACCACCAGCCGTACGGCGTGCTTCACGGCGGCGTCTACTGCTCGATCGTGGAGGCGGTCGCGAGCTACGGCGCAGGGAACGCGGCGCTCGCGAACGGGCAGCGCGGCGTGCTCGGGGTTGCGAACAGCACCGACTTCTTCCGCTCGCACAGCGCGGGCCGCCTCGTGTGCGAGGGCCTGCCCGTGCACACGGGCCGCAGCGCGCACGTGTGGGAAGTGACCGTGAAGCGCGCGAGCGACGGCAAGCTCGTGGCGCGCGGGCAGGTGCGATTCCATGTGCTCCAGGAGCTGCCCGAAGAGCGCCGCCCCGAGCATGCAGACCTCGAAGGTAGGGATTAGTCGTGGCCATCTCGCTGCTGCGCTTCGACCTGCGCCGCGCGCCGTTCTCGCCCGCGGACCACGCCTCGCTGTATCGCGCGGCGCTCGAGATGGCCGAGTACGCCGACGCGCGCGGCTTCACCGCGATCTCGCTCTCCGAGCATCACGCCGTCGACGACGGCTTCTTGCCCTCGCCGATCGTCCTCGCTGCCGCGCTCGCGGCGCGCACGTCGAAGCTGCGCATCACGATCTCGGCGCTGCTCGCGACGCTCTACGACCCGGTGAAGCTCGCCGAGGATCTCGCGGTGCTCGACCTCACGAGCCGCGGACGCGTCTCGACCACGCTCGGCATGGGCTACCGGCCCGAGGAGTACGCGAGCTTCGGCAAGGACTTCGCCGCGCGGGGAAAGCTGCTCGACGAGTGCATTGAGTTGTTACTGAAGGCGTGGAGCGGCGAGCCGTTCGAGTGGCGGGGCCGCACGGTGCGCGTCACGCCGCGCTCGTTCACGCAGCCGCACCCGCCCGTGAACGCGGGCGGCCAGAGCCTCGCGGGCGCGCGCCGCGCCGCGCGCTTCGGCTTGCCCTATCAGCCCGCGAGCAACGACGCCGAGATGATCTCGCTCTACCAGAGCGAGTGCGCGCGGCTCGGCAAGAAGCCCGTCGTGTTGCCCCCCGGAAGCGGCGAGACGTTCTGGGTCGCGCGCGATCCCGAGAAGGCGTGGCGCGAGCTGGGGCCGTACTTGTTGTACGAAGCCACGACCTACTCGAGCTGGCAGCCCGCTTACCAGCAGAGTTCGACGGTGCACTCGCGCGCGAAGTCGATCGAGGACCTCCGCGCCGAAGGGAAGTTCCGCGTGCTCACGCCCGACGAGTGCGTCGCGCGCGCCAAGGCGCAGGGCCCGTGGTCGACGTTCGTGCTCTACCCGCTCTGCGGTGGCACGCCGCCCGAGCTCGGCTGGGAGAGCGTGAAGCTGTTCGCGGAAGAGGTGCTGCCGCGGGTGTGAGGGCGGGATGAAGCGGATCGCGATCGTCGCGCTCGGGCTCGTCGGATTCGCTGCGTCGTGCGTGGCGGCGCACTTCGCCGCAATCGAGCTGGGTCGCGAGGTCGTGACGCTGCGGACCCAGCGCGCCGACGGCACTGGGCAGGCGATCCGCCTGTGGGCCGTCGACGACGACGGCGCCGTGTGGGTCCACAGCGGGGGCGACGACTGGCTGCCGCGCTTTGCGAGCTCCGAGGTGACGCTCGAGCGCGGCGGCGTCGCTCGGCGCTACCGCGCGACGCCGATGCCCGGGCCCCACGAGCGCATCCACGAGTTGTTGCGGGCGAAGTATGGCTGGGTCGACCGCTGGGTTCGCTTCCTCGGTCCAGACGACGAAACCGTGTGCGCGGTGCGGCTGGACCCAATCTCGTGAAGGAGGCGTGCGATGGAGACGCGTAGGGGCGGCTGCCTGCGCGGTGCGCTCTGCTTCGACGTGAGCGGCCCGTCGCGCGCGGACTGGAATCGCGAGGCGCCGGACGCGGTGAGCTTCGACGAGGCGGCGACGTGACGACCCCAATTCTCATCGTCGGCGCCGGTCCCGCGGGCGCCTCGCTCGCCTACGCGCTCGCGGCGCGCGGCGTAGCGGTCACGCTCGTCGAGCGGCAGCGCGACTTCGCGCGTGAGTTTCGCGGCGAGGCGCTGATGCCGAGCGGGGTCGATGCGCTCGCGCAGCTCGGGCTCGGCGACGTGATCCCGTCGGTGCCACACCGCGTGCCCGACGCGATCGAGCTGTTTCGCGGTCGGAAGCTCGTGGCGCGCGTGCGCGCGAGCGAGGTGCTGCCGCCCGGCGTGCACGCCTACACCGTCTCGCAGCCGCATCTGCTCGAAGCAATCGTCGCTCGCGCGAGCCAGCACGCGGGCTTCACGCTGCTGCGCGGCGCCGCGGTGCGCGAGTTGTTACGGAACGCCGCGGGCCGCGTGTGCGGGGTGCGCGTGGACGGGGAGGGCGGCGCGCGCGAGCTCGCGGCGCGCTTCGTGGTCGGCGCGGATGGGCGCGCCTCGGTGGTGCGGCGCGGCGGCGGGTTCGCGGTGACGCAGATCTGGGCGCCCATGGACGTGGTGTGGGCGAGGCTGCCGTGGCCAGCTTGTTATGTGGATGCGCAGCCCGTGCGCGGCTACGTCGGTCACGGCCACCTGCTGATCGCGCTCCCGTCGCCGAGTGGCGGCCTCCAGGTGGCCTGGGTGATTCGCAAGGGCACCTACGGCGACCTGCGCAGCCGCGGCATCGAGGATTGGGTGCGCGCCATGGCGGATCACGTTTCGCCCGATCTCGCCGAGCACTTCCGCGCCAGCGCTGCGGCCGTGTCACGCCCGTTCCTGCTCGATGCGGAGACCGACCGCGTGCGCGGCTGGGCGAAGCCGGGTGCGCTGTTGATCGGCGACGCCGCGCACACGATGTCGCCCGTGGGCGCGCAGGGCATCAACGTCGCGCTGCGCGACGCGGTCGCCGCGCTGAACGCACTCGCGCCCGCGCTGCGCGCGAACGCGAGCGACGCGGAGCTCGACGCCGCCGCGGCGTGCGTCGAGCCCGAGCGCGGGCCCGAGATCGACGAGATCCAGGGGCTCGCGAGGCGTCCGCCCGTCGTCGTGATGGGCACCTACCCGGGCGCCGAATGGGTGCGCGCGCTGCTGCTCGGCCTTGCGACGAGCCCGCTCGGCCGCCGCGCAGTCGCGCGCGTGGGCGCGAAGTTCCTGTGCGGCACGCGCGAGGTGAAGCTGGTGGCGTGAGCGCGGCACACTGGCGGGAGCGAGGTGACCCATGTGCCGCAACATCCGCACGCTGTTCAACTTCGAGCCGCCCGTCACGCACGACGAGATCCACGCCGCGTCGCTGCAGTTCGTGCGCAAGCTCTCGGGCATGAACAAGCCCTCGCGCGCGAACGCGGCGGCGTTCGAGCGCGCGGTGGAGCAAACCGCGCACGTCGCGCACGAGCTGCTGCACGCGCTCGAGACGACGGCGCCGCCGCGCGACCGCGAGATCGAGGCGCAGCGCGCGCGCGAGCGCAGCGCGGCGCGCTTCGGCAAGCGCGGAGCGGTGGGGGCGTGATGCCGAACGCGCAGCGCGCGCACGCGTTCGCGGAGGAATGGGTCGCGGCGTGGAACGCGCACGACCTCGAGCGAATCCTGTCCCACTACACCGAGGACGTGTCGCTGACCTCGCCCGTCGTCGTGCAGCTGCTCGGGGATCCGGCGGGGACCGTGCGCGTCAAGGCCGCGCTGCGCGCGTACTTTCGGCGCGGGCTCGAGGCGTACCCGCAGCTGCGCTTCGTGCCGGAGCGCGTCGCGTGGGGGCTCGCGAGCCTCGTGATCGTGTACGTGAACCAGCGCGGCACGCGCACCGCGGAGTTCATGGAGCTCGCAGCGGACGGGCGCGTGAGTCGAGTCGTCGCGAACTACGACGGCTGAGCGGTCACGCGGTCAGCACGCACGCGACGACCGACGCGATCGTCAGCGGCAGGCCGAGGCGCACGTAGTCGCCGAAGCGGTAGCCGCCCGGGCCGTAGACCATCGTGTTGGTCTGGTAGCCGATCGGCGTGAGGAAAGAGTTCGACGCGCTCACGGCGATCGCGATGGCGAAGGCGCGCTCGTCGGCGCCCAGCTGCTGCGCGGTCGCCATGCCGATCGGGAACATCAGCGCGGCGGCCGCGTTGTTGCTGATGAACTCGGAGAGCGCGACGGTCGCGATCACGATGCCGAGCAGCACGACGCGCCAGCCGTAGCCCGAGAACGCGTCGATGATTCCGCTGCCGAGCGACGCCGCGAGGCCGGACTGCTCGATCGCAGCGCCGAGCCCGAACGACGCCGCGATCACGATCAGCACGTCGATCTCGACGGAGTCGCGCGCGGCGCCGGCGCTGAGCGCGCGCGTCGCCACGAGCACGACCGCGGCCAACAGCGAAGCCTGGAGGATCGGCAGCACGCCGCTGCCAGCGAGGCCGACGACCGCGAACGCGACGATCCCCACCCACGCGGCCCTGCCGCGCTGAATCTTGGGCTCCTCCGCTTCGCCATCGAGCGGATTGATCACGAGGAAGTCGGGACGGCCACGCCAGCGCTCGCGAAAGCCCGGATCGGTCAGCAGCAACAAGGTGTCGCCCGTGCGCAGCTTCACTTGGCCGAGCTTGGCGATCAGCGGCTGACCCTCGCGGTGAATCGCGACGATCGCGGCCTGATAGCGCTCGCGGAACCCCATCTCTTTCGGCGTCTGCCCGAGCAGCGGCGACTCGCGCCCGACCACGACCTCGACGATGTGGCGCGACGGCGCCTCGACGCTCGCCATGTGCACGCGCTCGGCGGAGTCGAGGCCGTCGATGTTCTGGAGATCGAGGATCAAGCGCGCCTGCCCGACGAACAGCAGGTGGTCGCCTTCGCGCAGCACCGTCGTCGGAGCGACGGGTGCGATCGGCTCTCCGTCGCGCTCGATCTCGACGAGGAACACGCCCTCCAGGTGGCGCAGGCCTGCCTCCTCGACCGTGCGGCCATCGAGGGGCCCGCCCGTTTCGACCACCATGCGCACGGAGAAGTCGCGGCCCGGATCCTCGAAGCCGCTGCGCGGCGGATTGCGCTCGGGAAGCAAGCGGCCCGCGGTCAGAGCGACCACGATCAACCCGACGATCGCCACGGGCAGGCCGACGTGGGTGATCTCGAACAGCCCGAATGGCGCGCGCCCGCTCTTCTCGAGCAGGCCCGAGACGACCAGGTTCGTGGAGGTGCCGATCGTGGTGACGACGCCGCCGAGGATCACCGCGAAGGAGAGGGGCATCAGGTAGCGCGATGCGGAGCGCCCGTTTCGCTCCGCCCACTCGGAGACGGGGCGGATCAGCATCGCCACGATGGGCGTGTTGTTGAGGAACGCCGACGCGGCGGCCGAGGGCACGCACAGTCGCAACAAGCGCACGATGTCGTGCGTGCCGCCGCCGAGCGCAGCGCGCACGAGGGGCCGCAGCGCGCCCGAGTCCTCGACCGCGCGCGCGAGCACGTAGAGCGCGGCCACCGTGATCGGTGCGGAGTTCGAAAAGCCGGCGAACGCTTCGGCCGGCTCGATGATGCCGACGCCGAGCAGCGCGATCACCGCGCACAAGATCGCGGTCGCGGGCGACGCCTTGCCGCGCGCCATGACGACGAACATCGCCGTGACGACTGCGAGCGTGAACCAAGCTTCGGGCTTCATGGGGCGAGCACGGTACCTGCTGAGAGTCTTGCCGCGACCAGCGCGAGCATCCGCGGGACATCGGCCGTGCGCGGCGGGTGCAAAAGCCATTACGTTGCCGCGCTCGCTCGGAGAACCTCGCGTGTCCGCACCCACCGCAGTGCCCGCCTTCACGACTCCCCCGCCCACGGTGCGCGATCTCTGGCGCGCGCGGCGCGATGACGCGCGCGAGGGCTTGCGCTTCGAGGACGAGGCCTATACGTGGCGCGAGATGGACCAAGCCGCGCGCGACCGCGCGGCGCTGCTGCTCGCGCTGCGCACGCCGGGCGTGCCGTTTCACGTGGGCGTGCTGCTCGACAACGTGCCGGAGTATTCGTTTCTGCTCGCGGCAGCCGCCTATGCGGGCGCGACCGTCGTCGGCATCAACCCGACGCGCCGTGGCGCCGAGCTCGAGCGCGACATCGCGCACACGGACTGCCAGCTGCTCGTGACGGAGGCTCGCTACGCCGCGCTGCTGGGTGGCCTCGCGCTGCCGATGGGCGCCGAGCGCCGCTTCGAGGTCGAGTCGCCGCGCTGGCGCGAGGCGGTCGCGAAGTTCGCGGGCTCGCCCGAGCCGCAAGTCGAGCTGAATCCGCTCGCGCCGTACCTGCTGATCTTCACCTCGGGCACCACCGGCCAGCCGAAGGCCGCGATCTGCTCGCAGCTGCGGCTCGGCGGCATCGCGCGCACGATCTGCGCGATGCGCGGCATCACGCCGGACGACGTGAGTTATCAGGTGATGCCGATGTTCCACTCGAATGCGCTGATGGCGGGCTGGGCGCCGGCCGTGCACGCGGGCGCGACGATCGTGCTGCGGCGCAAGTTCTCGGCCTCGGGGTTTCTCGCCGACGTGCGCAAGCACGGCGTCACCTACTTCAACTACGTCGGCAAGCCGCTCACGTACGTGCTCGCGACGCCCGAGCAGCCGGACGACGCCGCCACCACGCTGCGCCTCGCCTTCGGCAACGAAGCGGCCGACCACGACCTCGAGCGCTTCGCGAAGCGCTTCGGCTGCACCGTGATCGACGCCTACGGCTCGACCGAGGGGGCGGTGTCGATCGCGCGCGTGCCGAACATGCCCGCGGGCGCGCTGGGCGTGGGGATTCCCGGCACCGTGATTCTGAGCTCGGAGACGGGCGCCGAAACAGCCGTCGCGCGCTTCGATGCGGCGGGCAAGCTGCTCAACGCGGACGAGGCGATCGGCGAGATCGCGAACGTGCAGAGCGCCGTCACGTTCGAGGGCTACTACAAGAACGACGAGGCGAACGCCGCGCGCGTCCGTAACAAGATCTACTGGACGGGCGATCTCGGCTATCGCGACGAGCAGGGCTTCATCTACTTCGCCGGCCGCGACTTCGACTGGCTGCGCGTCGACGGCGAGAACTTCGCCGCGGCCCCGGTCGAGCGAATTCTCACGCGCCATCCCGACATCGCGCTGGCGGCGGTGTACGGCGTGCCCGACGAAGAGGTCGGCGACGCGCTCATGGCGGCGCTGATCCTCCGCCCAGGCGCCGCGTTCGACCCCGAAGCGTTCTCGGCATTTCTCGCGCAGCAACCCGACCTCGGTACGAAGCAGGCGCCGCGCTACGTGCGCGTCGCGAGCGAGCTGCCGCAGACGCAGACGAACAAGATCTTGAAACGCGAGCTGCGCAAGCAGCGTTGGGAGTGCGCGGATCCTGTGTGGCTGCGCACAAAATCGGGCTACCGCGCGCTCACGAGCGCCGACGTCGCGGCGATTCGGGAGCGATTCGAAGCGCGCGGGCGCGCGAACGTGCTCGACGCCTGAGCGCTGCACTGCGAGCTTCGCGCGCATGTTTCGCGCCGCGCTCGCACTCGCCATCGCCTCGCTCGCCGCGTTCGCGCACGCGCAGCCCACGTCGCGAGTCGTCGACGACGCGCGCCTCGCCGCCGCCGAGCGCGACGCCGCGAACTGGCTCGCGCACGGGCGCACCTGGAGCGAGCAGCGCTACAGCCCGCTCGCGCAGATCCACGAGAAGAACGTCGCGCAGCTGAAGCCGGCCTGGGTCTACGCGACGGGCGAGACGCGCGGCCACGAAGCGACGCCGATCGTCGTGGACGGCGTGATGTTCGTGACGCTGCCGTGGAGCATCGTGGTCGCGCTCGATGCGGCGACCGGCCGCGAGCTGTGGCGCCACGATCCCGAGGTGCCGCGCGCGTGGGGGCGCTTCGCGTGCTGCGACGTCGTGAATCGCGGCGCGGCGGTTTATCAGGGACGCGTGTACGTGGGGACGATCGACGGCCGGCTCGTTGCGCTCGACGCGAAGACGGGCGCGCGCGTGTGGGCCGTGAACACGATCGATCGCACAAAGCCGTACACGATCACCGGCGCGCCGCGCGCCATGCGCGGGCTCGTGATCATCGGCAACGGCGGCGCCGAGTTCGGCGTGCGCGGCTACGTCTCGGCCTACGACGCCGAGACCGGCGCGCTGCGCTGGCGCTTCTACACCGTGCCCGCGGCTCCAGACCGGCCGCGCGAGCACAAAGAGCTCGAGCTCGCGGCGAAGACTTGGTCCGCGAGCTCGCTCTGGGAGTCGGGGCTCGGCGGCACGGTGTGGGACTCGCTCGCCTTCGATCCCGAGCTCGACCTCGTCTACGTCGGCGTCGGCAACGCGAGCCCGTATCCGCGCGAGATCCGCAGCCCCGGCGGCGGCGACAACCTGTTCCTCGCCTCGATCCTCGCGCTGCGGATCGGCACGGGCGAGCTCGCGTGGCACTACCAGACCACGCCCGGCGAGAACTGGGACTTCACCGCGACGCAGCACATGATCCTCGCGGACCTCGCGCTCGGCGGGCGCACGCGCAAAGTCCTGATGCAGGCGCCCAAGAACGGCTTCTTCTACGTGCTCGACCGCGCGACGGGCGAGCTGCTCTCGGCGGACAAGTACGTCGCGGTGAACTGGGCCAGCCACGTCGACCTAACAACCGGGCGGCCCGTGGAGACGGGCCTCGGCGAGTGGAAGAAGACGCGCTTCATGCGGCCCGGTCCCGCGGGCGGCCACAACTGGCACCCGATGGCGTTTCATCCGGGCACGGGCCTCGTCTACATCCCCACCTACGCGATCGCGTACCCGTTCCATCGCGACAAGCAGTTCAAGCAGACGCCGCGCCGCTTCAACACCGGCGAAGACTTCGCACGCATGCAGAAGCGCGTCGACGGCTTCGAGCGCTCGCTGCGCTTTTGCGCACCGACGCGACTCGTCGCGTGGGATCCCGTGAAGCGCGAGCGCGTGTGGAAGATCGAGCACACCTCCGAGATGCACGGCGGCACGCTCGCGACTGCCGGCAACCTCGTGTTCCACGGCACCGGCGGGGACTCCACGCTCGCCGCCTACCGCGCTACGGACGGCGAGCTGTTATGGGAGGCGCAGGCGCCGACCGCCGTGCTCGCAGCGCCCGTGAGCTACGCGGTGAAGGGCGAGCAGTACGTCGCAGTCGTGATCGGCGCGGGCGGCTCGGCGGGGCTCAACTTCTCGCTCGTGCCCTACGAGAACGCGGGCTACGTGGCGGCGTTCAAGCTCGGCGGCAAAGCCGCGCTACCGCCGCGCAAGCTGCGCGCGCCGGGCATCGTCGACGCGCCGCCCGCGACCGCGAGCGCCGCCGACATCGAGCGCGGCCGCGTGCTCTACCACCAGTGGTGCATGTTCTGTCACGGCATCGGCACCAAGAGCGGCGGCTTGCTGCCTGATCTGCGCTTCGCGAAGCGCGACGTCTACGCGCAGTGGCAGGACATCGTGATCGCCGGCGTTCGCGCCGATCGCGGCATGCCGAGCTTCGCCGACTCGCTCTCGCGCGAAGACGCCGAGCTGATCCGCGCCTACGTCATCTCCCAAGCGCATCGCGAGCCCACTCTGCTCGAGAGCGCAGGCGAGTGGCTCTACGAGCAAGGCGCCTGCGTGCCGGCGCGGTGGGTAGCGGATTGAAGGTGTGCACTCGCTGTGAGTGCTGACAGAAACCGAGGTTCGCGGGCACGCACTTCCACGTTTACTCCGCATCGGCGTCGAAGACTCCGCCGCTGCTGCGCGCTTCGCTTGCGGTCTCGGCCGACACGCGCCGAGTAGCGTTCGACTTCAAGCGCGTTCCGCCGTTTCCTCAGCGCGGCAATGCACCGAGGTGGCGGCGTGCAGGTTGGCACCTCGGTGCCTTGCCGCGTTCGCGATGGAGCCGGAACGACCTCGGAGTCGAACGCTCCTCCCGAGCGTGTCGGCCGAGGCCGCAAGCGAAGCGCGCAGCTTTCCGCGGAGTCTTCGGAGCGGAAAGCGAAGTAAACAAGGAAAGGAGCGGGCGCCCCCACGCTCCGATGCGCCACTAAGAATCGCAGACCACCGAACGACTTGACCTGCACAACGCTCGGACCGCGCAGCTTTCCGCGGAGTCTTCGGAGCGGAAAGCGAAGTAAACAAGGAGAGAGCGCACCTCGATCTCGCGGGGACCACCGCGGTACGGTGCACCTCGATGAGCGCGCCCCTCGCAAGCTCGGATCCGAGCCATCCCCACTTCATTCCCGAGCCCACCTACGACCTCTTCTACGAGACGTTCGCGCCGATTTGGCGGTGGGCGTTGCGGGAGCGCGAGACGCGGCAGGTGTTGATCGAGCGGCTCGCGATCGGGCCGGGGCATCACGTGCTCGACGTCGGCTGCGGGCGCGGCGAGACCACGGTGATGGTCAAGGTGCACGAGCCGAATGCGCACGTGTACGGCATCGATCCGAGCCCCGCGCGCCTCTCGCGCGCGATCGGGCGCGCGCAGCACGCGGGCTATCGCGTGCAGTTCTATCGCGGCCCGAGCACGCTCTTGCCGTTCCGCTCCACGAGCATCGACCGCGTGATCTCGATCTTCCGCATGCACACGCTCACGCGCGCGCAGAAGCTCGTGGTGATGCGCGAGGCGCATCGTTTGCTCTACCGCGAGGGCTCGATCCACATCCTCGACTTCGGTCCGCAGCACTCGCGCTGGGGCAACGCGCTCGCGCGCATCTACAACCGCAAAGGCACCGCCGACGACAACCTGAGCGGCGAGATGCCGCGGCTGCTGCACCACGCGGGCTTCGTCGATCCCGCGGAGATCGCCCGCGTGCCCACGGCGGCTGGCAACCTGTGCGTGTGGGAAGCGTTTCGTACCTGACAAGGAGAACGGGATGAAGGTTCTTCGTTGGCTCGCGAAGGCGCTGTTCGCGCTTGTGGTGCTCGCGCTCGTCGCCGTCTTCGCGCCGCGCTTCTTCACGGATGGCCCGCTCGGACCGATCCCCGGCGGGCCGCTGAAGGCAGGCGAGCTGTTCGAGTTTCCCGTGAGCGACTGGTCGTTCGCGGCGGACGTGAAGCAGATCGAGTTTCAGCTCGAGAACGAGTCGATTTCGCGCACGAGCTGGATCCTCGTGCGCGGCGGCGTCGCGTACGTCCCCTGCGGCGCGTGCGAGCCGCCCATGAAGCGCTGGCAGCTTGCCGCGCAAGCCGATGGACGCGCGCTGCTGCGCATCGAGGGCAAGCTCTACCCCGCGCGCCTCACGCGCGACGACGACGCGAGCCTGCGCGAGTTCGCGCGCGGCGAGGTGATGCGCAAGTACGGAGTGGATGCGAGCGGCGCGGGCACGACGCTCTTCTTCAGGGTGGACTCGCGCGCGGCGGGGAGCTGAGGCGCGCGCGTGCGCGCGAGCGCTGGACCTCGCGGAGCAGGTCCGCGAGCGACGCGCCGGGGCGCGCGCGCCACCGAGATTCGCGCGACAGCTCAACCAACCGATGCAACCGCGCCCGCCTGGCGTCCGGCACTCGTCCTGCGTCCAGGATGAAGAGATTCTCAGGGCGCCGCCGCGCCGCACAGCTCCGGCCGATCCGTCAGCACGCCCGTCACGCCCAACACCTTCATCGCCTCGATCTCCTCGCGCGGCGCGCCGCCCATCAGCGCCCACGCTTCGGCGCCGAGGGCGCGCACGCGCTGCGCGAGCTGAGCGTCGCGGCGCAGCCAGGCGGGCTCGAGGCGGATGATCGCGGCGCCGGCGCGTGCGAAGGGCTCGGCGTCGCGGGCGTCTTTGGGAAACGCGAGCGTGCGCGGTCGCGGCGACTGCACGTGGGCCTCGCGCAGGGAGTCGACGTCGCGCACGCCGAGGATCAGCGCGTGCGCAGCGTCGTGCTCGTGCGCGATGCGCAGCAGGTCGCGCAGCGGTACGTCGCGCGTCTTCACGTCGACGAGCACCGCGGCGCGCTCCTGCGCGAGCAGGGCAAAGGCCTCCGCCAAAGTCGGCACTCGCTCGCCGTTGCCGGCGTCGAGGCCGCGCAGCTGCGCAAGGGTGAGTCGCGCGACGAGGCCGCGGCCGTTCGTGGTGCGCTGCACCGTGTCGTCGTGCATCACCACGAGCGCGCCGTCTGCGCTCCTGCGCACGTAGAGCTCGACGCCATGTGCGCCGCGCGCGAGCGCGTGGCGAAACGCGGCGAACGTGTTCTCGGGGATGCCGCGCACGATGCCGCCGCGGTGTGCGAAGCACGAGAACGCGGGCTCGCTCGCGCGCGCGGCGAGCGCGAGGCCTGCGATCGCGAGGGCGATGAATACGCGCAAACCCATGCGCGCATCTTCCCACGCGCGCGCCGAGTTCGTCACCCTGCGCGGCGATGCGCGCACGCATGCGGCTCCCGTTCCTCGCAGCGGCCCTCGCGTTGGCTGCGGCGAGTGCGTTCGGCCGCGACTTCCCGGCGATGCCCGGCGAGCCGCCGACACCCGAGCGCGCCGCCCTCGGGCGCCTCTTGTTCTTCGATCCGGTGCTCTCGCGCGACGGCTCGCTCTCGTGCGCGCATTGCCATCGCCCCGATCGCGGGCTCGCGGACGGGCTCGCCAGAGCGCGCGGCTTTCGCGGCGCCGTGCTCCAGCGCAACACGCCCACGCTCTACAACGCCGCGTTCAAGGCGCGCCTGATGTGGGATCGCCGCGCGAGCTCGCTCGAGGAGCAGGTGTTGCTGCCCCTGCTCGCGGAGGACGAGCTGAACGCGGATCCGCGCGAGCTACTCGCGAAGCTCGCTGCGGTTCCTGCGTATCGCGCTCAGTTCGCGGCGGTGTTTCCGGGCGACGCGAACGCGATCTCGCTCGCGAACGTCGCGCGCTCGCTCGCGGCGTTCGAGCGCACGCTCGTCTCACGCGCGTCGCGCTACGACCGCTACGCGCGTGGCGAACGCGAGGCGCTGAGCGCGAGCGAGCGCAACGGGCTCACGCTGTTCCGCTCGCTCACGACGCGCTGCTTCGAGTGCCATCGTCTGCCCACGTTCGATGCGCCCCTCGCGCTCTCGATCGGCGTGCCATCGGGCGACCTCGGCGTGAGCGCGATCAGCGGGCTCTCTGCGCAGCGCGGCTTCTTCGGCGTGCCCACGCTGCGCAACGTCGCGCTCACGGCGCCGTACATGCACGACGGCTCGCTCGCGACGCTCGAAGACGTCGTCGCGTTCTATCGCGAAGGCGGCGGGCTCGCGCAGGGCGTGCCGGCGGCGCGGCTGCACGAGTTCATCCGCCCGATCGAGATGAGCGACGCGGAGGCGGCCGACCTGGTTGCGTTTCTGCGCGCGCTCACGGATGAATCTGCGCGCCCGGAGGTTCCCGAGCGCGTGCCGTCGGGGCTGCCGCTGCTCGCTCCCTAATCACTCGCCGGACTGGAGATCGCCATGACCTCGCGGATTCGATGCGCCTCACTCACGTTGCTGTGCGGGCTCTTCACGCTGCCTGCACTCGCGGAGACGATTCGCGTGCGCGCGGGCGAGTCGATCCAGAGGGCGATCGAGAAGGCGCCGCCGGGCAGCGTGATCGAGGTGGAGGCGGGCACGTACCACGAGGCGCTCGTCGTCGACACGGCGGGCATCACGCTGCGCGGCCTCGTGAGCGGCGCAAAGCGGCCCGTGCTCGACGGCAAGGGCAAGCTGAACGACGGGGTGATCGCGTCGGGCAGCCCGTTCACGATGAGCGGCTTCGCGGTCCAGCACTACAAAGGCAACGGCGTCACGACGCAGCAGGTCGACGGCGTCACGCTCACGGATCTCGTGATCGACGACACCGGGCTCTACGGCGTGTACCCGATCCAGTCGCGCAACATCGAGATCACGCACTGCTCGGTCACGCGCATCAGCGACGCGGGCATCTACGTGGGCGAGTCCGAGCGCGCGGTCGTCGCCTACAACGCCGTGTTCGGGAACGTCGCCGGCATCGAGATCGAGAACACCAACGACGCCGACGTGCACGACAACGTCGCCTACGACAACACCGCGGGGATTCTCGTGTTCGTGCTGCCCGGCAAGGTGCTGAAGGAGGCGAAGCGCAATCGCGTGCACCACAACTGGGTGCTCCACAACAACACGCCGAACTTCGGGGACCCCGACGCGATCGTGGGTCAGCTGCCGTACGGCATGGGCATTCTCGTGATGGGCGCCGACGACACCGTGGTCGAGGACAACTGGGTGCGCGGCAATCACTCCTCGGGAATCGGCGTGATCCGTCTCGCGCGCGAGGAGAGCGCGAAGGACCCAGAGCTCGAGCCGCTGGCCGACGGCACGCGCGTGCTCTTCAACTACGCCGTCGGCAACGGCACGAAGCCGCACCCCACGATCGAGAAGCGCTACGGCGGCGGGCTCGACTTCGCGTGGGACGGCACCGGCAAAGGCAATTGCGTCTCGCTGCCTGATTCGTCGCTTCGCCGCGGCGTTCCGCTCGGGCCCTGCCGCAACGCTTCAGGAGCGCGCCGCGACGAGAGCGCAGGAGGCCGTCGCAGCGCCGCGGCGCTGCCCGAGCGACGGACCCTCGCGGCGCCGCCATCCGCGCACCACGCTTCCGCCCTCGACGCGCTCTTCGTCGCGAGCGATGCGCCGCCGCCGGATCTGTCGGGTGCTGACGCGGTGGTTCACATCCGCGCGATGTCGTATCAGCCGAAGCACCTGCGCGTGAAGCGCGGCGCGACGGTGGCGTGGGTGAACGACGATCTCGCCGTGCACACGGTCACGAGCGGCCACGAGCGCACGCCCACCTTCGCGCCGCTGCAGTCGCCCGTGATGACTCGCGGGCAGGTGTTTCGGCACGCCTTCCACGAGGCGGGGCGCTTCGAGTACCTGTGCCTCCCGCACATGGATCAGCTGCCGATGCGCGAGGCCACGGTCACGGTCGAGTAGCGCGAGAGCGCCTCAGTCCTCCGCGCCGGCCCCTTCGCGCAGCCGGCGCGGCGTGCGCCGGAACCACCAGCGGTAGGCGAAGTAGCCCGCGATGCAGACGACGATCGCGATCGGCCAGAGCCGGACGTCGCGCTGTTGCTCGAGCCACTGGATGATCGCGCGCCCGAACACCACGAACGCGGTCATCGGCGGGATGAAGCCGATGATGCTGCCGAGCACGAACGGCACGAAGCGCACGCCCGCGAGCGCGAGCGCCCAGTGCGCGGGCGCGGCAAGGCCGAACAGCACGCGCACGAGGATGACGGTGCGCAGCGGATGCTCGCGCGCCGTCGCGGTGAAGGCGCGCAGCCGGGGCGGCAAGCGCTGCTCGAACTTGTCGCCGAGCACGCCGCGCGCGAGCACGAACGAGACGACGCCCGCGCCCGTGGCGCCGAGCACCGACATCGCGACCGCGAAGCTCGTCTCCCACGCGAGGCTGGCGGGCAGCACGAACACCGCGCCGGGCACGCCGAACGGGTCCAAGGCCGCGAACGCGGCGACGTAGAGCACGGGGCCCCACACGCCGGACTCGTTGAGCAGGCGGTGGATGTTGTCGTGCGTGACCCAGTCGAACGCGCCGAATCGCCACGCGAGCAAGACCACGGCGGGCGCACCGAGGGCGAGCGCGATCCTCTTCCATGCGCTCATGCCCTAGCGCTCCGGGAACAGGCTGCAGTGAATCGCGTCTTCGCCCGGCACCTGCCGCGCGAGCGTGCGAATCGCCTGCTCGGCGTCGCGCAGCGAGAAGTCGTGGGTGTGCATCTTCTCGAGCGCGACCTTGCGCGACTCGATCAGCCGGATCGCGCTGCGATAGGCGGAGGACGTGACGCCGATCGCGCCGCGCACGGAGATCTCCTTCATCACGATCTTGTCGCTGATGAAGTTCTCGATCGGGCGGAAGCCCTTCACGCCGGCGAGCACGACGGTGCCGCCGGGCGCGCAGTAGTCGAGCGCGTCGCGCACCGGTGCGGTGGCGTACGAGGAGACGTCGACCACGACGTCGGCGCCGCGTCCGCCGGTCGCGTTCAGGATTCGCTCGCGCGCGTTCTCGTTCTCGACGTCGATCGTCACGTCCGCGCCGTACTCGCGTGCGAGCGCGAGCTTCGCGCGATCGGCAGCGAGCCCCGTAACGACGACCTGCGCCGCGCCCGCCTCGCGCGCGGCGAGCACGCACGCGAGGCCGCGCTGGCCGGGTCCCAGCACCACCACGGAGTCGCCAGGCTTCGTCTGCGGAATCTCCACGGCCCAGCGGTAGCCCGCGCCGAGCGGGTTGAAGAGCGCGGCGATCGCGGGCGCGAGCGTGGGGTCGACCTTGTGCACGACGGTGCCCTCGTCGAGCACCATGTACTGCGCGTAGCCGCCCCACAGGCCGTGCTCGACCGAGATGGGGATGTAGGAGTAGATCCGCCGCTTCGCGCACAGGTGCGACTTGCCCGCGAGGCACATCGCGCAGAAGCGGCACGAGATCATGTTCTCGACCGCGACGCGGTCGCCGACGTCGACGCCCCAGCGCCGCGCGGCGCCGTCGCCGATCGCCTCGATCACGCCGAGCGGCTCGTGGCCGGGGATGCAGTCGTTCGGCGTGCGCAGCTGGCCCTCGAACTGCTCGTAGTCGCTGCCGCAGATGCCGCACGTCTCGACGCGCAGCAGCGCGCGGTCGCGCCCGATCTCGGGAATCGGCAGCTCGCGGGCCACGAGCCTCCTCGGCTCGGCGAGCACCATCGCGAAGGACTTGCGCGTCACTCGGTCTCCTCGGGCCGCGGAGTGTACGGGCGCGGCGGGCGAGGAGGGGCGTTCATTCGAGAGGATCTTTGCGAGCGGGGAGGTGCACGGAGAACGTCGTGCCCTGTTGTTGGTTCGAGCGCACCTCGATGCGTCCGCCGTGCTCCTGCACGATCTGCCGCGCAACGTAGAGCGCGAGACTCGGCTCTTCGCCGCGCACCTTCGCGAAGGGCTCGAACAGGCGCGCGCGCTCGGCGGGGGGAATCGGCGCTCTGTCGTCCTGCACCACGACGAGCACCTCGTCGCCGTCGGCGGTCGTCGATGCGCGCACGATGCTCGCGCCACTCGCCCTGTGCATCGCCTGGACCAGCAGCGTGAGCATCACCTGCGCGAGCTGACCGGGCGCCCCGACGATCGAGGGCACTTCGCCGAGCTCGAGCCGCACCTCGCACGAAGACTCCGAGCGCGTCACGGCGAGCCGCGCCGCGTTGTCGAGCAGCGCGTTGACGTCGGTCGCCTCGCGCTGAGCGCTGCTCGAGTGCGAGAACTCGCGCAGATCGCGCACGACCGCGACTGTGCGCCCAACGCTCGCGAGTGAGCTCTGGAGCAGCTGGCGCAGCTCCGCGACCTGCGGGAGCGCGGGGGCGCCCGGCGCGTTCGCGGCGACGCTCTTCGAAAGCGCGTCGACCTCTTCCGCGAGCATCGACAAGTTCGCCCGCACGTACGCCATCGGGTTGTTGATCTCGTGAGCGATGCCCGCCGCGAGCTGTCCCACCGCTTCGATGCGCTGCGCGTCTTGCAGTCGCCGCTCGATCGCACGCTGCTCCGTCACGTCTTCTATCACGGCGAGCGCGCCGGTGATCGCGCCTTGCGCGCTCCGCCGCGGCGTCACCGACGCTCGCGTGATGAGTCGCCGGCCCCACCACGAGTCGAACTCGAACTCGGAGGAGAACGACTCGCCCGTCTGGAGCGAGCGCGCCAGCATCGGCGAGAAGCCCGAGCGCTCGGCGTTCTCCTCGTGAAGCACGTCGAATGCGCTCGCGAATTCCGTGAAGGTCGAACCGAGCATCGAGAGCAGCTTCGCGTTCGCGTGCTCCAGCTCGCCGCGCGCATTCACCGACAACAGGCCGATCGGCATGTTCTCGACGACATCGCGGTAGCGCGCCTCGCTGTCGGCGAGATCGCGTGAACGCCGCTCGGCCTGCGCGACGAGCTCGCTCTCGAGGCGGAACTGGTGGCGCATGACCAGGTGGCCCAAGCCGATCGCCATCGCGAGCAGCGCGAACTCGACGAAGCCGGCGTAGGAGGTGAGGGCAATCTCGTTGGCGAGCGAGAGCGCGGCCATTCCTCCGTAACCGACGAGCAGCGCGGCCAGCACGCGCTTGTCGTGCGCCGGCAGCTCGCGGGCGCGCACGAGCTCGCGCCCGCACCAGCCGAGCGTGGCGACGATGCCGAGGCCATAGAGCGGAACGATGTCGCCGCGGACGGCTCGGAAGAGAGCCGCGCCGTCCGCTCCCTCCAAGGCGACCGTGTCGCCCGTGATCACCCAAGGCGAGAGCACGGGCAGCAGCGAGAGGGGGAGGATCGCCCAGGACAGCCGCCTGATTCGCGCGGCCCCGCTGCATAGACTCTCGACGAAGCACAGGATCGTCCACATCACTGGCACGGCGGCGCCGGCCGCGAGCCTCGCGAGCCACACCGCAGACTCGGCGCTCTGCGCGTGGGTCTCGAACAAGCGCAGCGTGGCGAAGAGCGCTGCAGAGATGGCCCAGCTTCCCGCCCAGGAGCCCGGACCCGCCGTCTGGAAGCCGAACCAGAGGCGCATCATGCCGAGATAGTCGCACATGCCCACCGTCATCAGGAGCAGCGCTTCACTCACGGCTGCGCCCCTGCGGCCCCGGCGCGCGGTTCGATCGGGAGCGAGACCTCGAAGGTCGCGCCTTCCGCGGCGTCGGCGCGAAAGCGGATCTCGCCGCCATGTTTCTGGACGATCTGATACGAGAGGAACAGGCCGAGGCCCGTGCCCTGACCCGCGGGCTTGGTCGTGAAGAACGGCTCGAAGAGCCGGTCGCGATGCTGCGGCGAGATGCCGGCGCCGTCGTCGGACACGCGCACGCGCACGCAGTCGCCGTCGCGCTGCGTCTCGATCCACACGTGGCCGCGCTCGGGCGCAGCTTGCACGGCGTTGACGATGAGGTTGAGGAAGACCTGGCGCAGCTGCCCCGAGTTGCCGGTGACGAGCGGAATCTCGGCGTAGCGCTCGACGAGCTGCGCGCCGCGCCGCTGTGTGCCCGCCATGCGCGCGACGCCGGCGAGCAGCTGGTTGAGATCGACCGGGGCGATCGCGAGCGAGCCGCCGCTCGAGATCTCGCGCATGTCGCTCACGATGCCGAGCGCGCGCTGCACGCCTTCAGCGGCTTCGTCGACGAGCTGCTCGATCTCGCTGAAGCGTTCGCGCTGCTCTTCGGTCGCGCTGGGCGCGAGCTGCTTGCGCACGTCGTCGCACGCGCTGCGCACGCGCGCGAGGTTGTCGCGCACGCTCTCCATCGGCGCGGTGATGCCGCGTGCGATCCCGCCCGCGAGCTCGCCCACCGACTCCATCTTCTGCGACTGGCGCAAGCGCGATTCGATCGCGCGGCGCTCCGTCACGTCCTCGAGCAGCATCAGCGCACCAGCTACCTCGCCGGCGGAATCGCGCTGCGGGGCGACGATGAAGTGGACGTCGATGTTGCGCCCTCGCGTCGTGGCTTGGCGCGTCTCGGCGGAGATCGCCTTGGCGCGCTCGATCACGCTCTTCACGAGCGCCGCGGCGCCGTTGTCCCTCGTGAGCGGGAGATCCTGCAAACTCGCGCCGGGTTCCGACGAGCCTACCGGGAGCTCGAACATCTCGTAGATGCGCGGGGTGACTGTCAGCACCTTCCCTGCGCGGTCGATGCACACGATTCCGACCTTCGAGCTTTCGACCAAACCGCGGTAGCGCGCCTCGTTCTCGACGAGCTGCGCGGTCTTCTGGGCAACCAGCGCTTCGAGATCGCTCTCGAGCCGGCCTTGGCGGCGCGCGACGAGCCGACTTGCGCCGATCGCGACGACGGCCGGGGCGAACTCGCCGATGGGCGCGACCGGCAAGCCAAGAGTGGCCGCGACGTTCGTGGCGCACATCGCGGCGTAGATCACGAGCGCCACGATCAGCGTCCGCCTCTCCAAGGGCGCGAGGTTCGTCGCACGCGCGAGGCGCCAGGTGATCCAGCCCTCGGTGCCGAGCAGATACGCGGCGAACAGCGGCATCAGCGGGCCCGCGACCGAGCCGTGGTACGTCGTGCCGAGATAGGACTCTCGTTCGACGATCTCGCCCGTGAGGATCCACGGGGAGAACAGCGCTAGCGCTGCAAACGCGAAGCTGGCCACGCCGAAGCTGCGCAGGAGACGCGGGCTGCGTGGCGTCTCCGTGAGCTCGCTGGTGAAGCGCAGCAGCGTCCACACGAACTGCGTCCCGATCGCGGCAGCGCAGCGCGTGGCGGCGTTGGCGTACTCGGGAAGCTCGAGCTGAACGATCCGCGCCGCGGCGAAGCCCGCCGCCGCAAGCGCCCACGCGGCGAGCCACGCGTGCGCCGCGCCCGCGCGCCGCATCCCGTAGTGGAAGAACGCGACGTAGAGGCACACGCCGATCGAGATCAGCAGAAAAGTTTGCATGGAGAGAAGCTGCACCCGGCCCCTCCCGGCCCGGAAGGCTTTTCGGCGCAGGCCGCCACGCGCGTGAGGGCGATTTCGTTGACCGCAACATGCGCTTCCCCGTACGGTTGCGCGTCCATGTCCGCCGCCGACCCGAATCCGAGCCGCAGGCCGCTGGCGTTGCTCGTGCTGGGCGCAGCGGCCGGAATCGCGGCGGCGGGCTACGGCGTGCTTGGCCCGGGCAGCGAGCGCGCACTCCCGAAGGGCGCGGTCGCGAGCGTGAACGGAGTCGCGATCTCTGCGGACACCTGGACGCGCCTCGTGGAGGGCTTCGAGGCCGACACGCGCGAGGCGGCGAGCGAGGAGATGCGGCGGCGCATCCTCGATCGCCTGATCGAGGAAGAGCTGCTCGTGCAGCGCGGCCTCGCGATGGGCCTCGCCCAGAACGATCGCCGCGTTCGCGCCGACATCGTGCAGGCGATGATTCGCTCGGCGGTCGCGGAGTCCGAGACCGAGACACCCAGCGAGCGCGAGCTGCGCGCGTTCTACGAGGAGCAGCGCGCGTTCTTCACGACGCCAGGCCGCGTGCGCATCGAGCAGCTCGTGGTGCCGGTGAAGGACGCTGCGGCCGACTCGCGCGCGCGCGCGCGTGCGGACGACGCCCGCGCGCAGCTCGCGAGCGGCGCTTCGCTCGCGAGCGTTCGCGACGCGCTCGGCGCCGCGGAAGTGTCGCCCGTGCCCGATGCGCTGCTCCCGCCCGCGAAGCTGCGCGAGTACGTGGGGCCCAGCGTGCTGCGCGTCGCGCTCGCTACGCCGCCCGGCGAGTGGAGCGCGCCCGTGCGCTCGGGCGCCGGCTACCACGTGCTGCGCGTGCTCGAGCGCGAGCCCGAGCACACGCCGCCGCTCGACGAGATGCGCGAGCAGGTGCAGGCCGAGTGGGTGCGCCGCGGCGGTGATCGCGCGCTGCGGAGCTATCTCGACGAGCTGCGGGAAGACGCGGACGTGCAGGTCACGGACGAGCTGCCGTGAGCGCGCGCGTCTGGCTCGGATTGTTAGGGGGCGCGCTGCTGCTCGCCAGCTCCGCCGCGGCGCACACGCGCAGCACGTCGTACTCGACGTGGGCGATCGACGGCGTGGCCGCCACGGTGCGCTTCGACATCCCGCAGTACGAGCTCACGCGCCTGCCGTGGGGAATCGTGGCGCCGCCCCGGCTGCCGCCCGAGCTCGCGACCTATCTCGTGGGCGCGCTGCGGCTCGAGGCGGGAGGGGAAGCCTGCGCGGTGGTCGAGCCGCCGCGTGCGCTCGCGGCGCCGGCGGACCGCGCCGTGATCGAGTGGAGCGTGCGCTGCGCGCGCTCGGACGAGCTCGCGATCGTGAGCGAGGTGTTGCAGGAGGTGGCGCCGAGCCACCTGCATTTCGCGAAGCTGCGCGGCGAGCGCGTGGTGGAGCGGCTGCTCACGTCCGCGTCGCCGCGCTGGGAGCTGCCGCGCGCCGAGGGCGAGGCCAAGCCCGCACTCGGAAGCAGCTTGCTCGAGTACGTGAAGCTCGGCGTCGAGCACATCCTCACCGGCTACGACCACCTCGTGTTTCTGCTCGGCCTCTTGTTGTTGGCCGCGCGCGCGAGCGAGGTCGTCACCGTCGTCACGGGCTTCACCGTCGCGCACTCGATCACGCTCGGGCTCGCGGCGCTCGGCCGCGTGCACCCGGACGGCGCCGCGGTCGAGGCGCTGATCGGTCTCTCGATCGCGATCGTCGCCACCGACAACGCGTGGCTCACGAGTGCCCGCCCGCGAGCGCTGCCGCGCGCGATCACGCTCGGCTTCGCGGCGCTCGCGCTCGCAGCCGCGCTCGGCGCAGGCGCGATCTCGGCCACCACCTACGCCGGCCTCGCGCTGTTCGCGGCTTGCTACTTCGCATTGTTGGCGCGCAGCGAGCGGCCCGCGCGGCTTCGCTTCGCCGTCGCGTTCTGCTTCGGGCTCGTGCACGGCTTCGGCTTCGCCGGCGTGCTCGCGGAGTTCGCGCTGCCGCAGGATCGCCTGCTCGCCGCGCTGCTCGGCTTCAACGCCGGCGTCGAGCTCGGTCAGCTCGTTTGCGTCGCGCTGTTCTTCACGCTGGCTTGGCTCGCGGCTCGCTTCGTGCGCGACGCTGCGCGAGCTCTCGCGCGCGATGTCGCGAACGCCGCGGTTTGCTGCGCGGGCGTGTACTGGTGGGTCAGCCGCGCCTTCGCGTGACGAGGCGTGCGGCTTTGCCCGCCTGGCTTCGTTGCGCGGCGCTCGCCGTATGCCGAATACGTCTTCGCGCCGCGGCGCCTCGCCAGGCGGGCAAATCCGCACGCCTCGGCTAGGCGTGCGTCTCTTTGCCCGCCTGGCTTCGTTGCGCGGCGCTCGCCGTGTGCCGGATACGTCTTCGCGCCGCGACGCCTCGCACGGCCTCCGCGCTCGCTGGTGAGCCCGGGGTCTAGAACGCCGGCGCGTTCGGATCCGTCGGCGTCTCCGCCCAGCCCAGCGCGGTCACGATCGCGTGATAGATGTAGTTCTGTTCGCGCACGCCGGTGAACATCTCAGCGCCGGGGCCGCCTGCGTAGATCGCGACGTCCTCGCCGGCGTGCATTCCGGCGAAGAGCGGCGCCAGGGCTTCTTGCATGTAGTCGGGCGCGGTGGTGTCGACCTCGCTGAGATCCGGGCGAGGCACGTAATCGCCCTGATAAGCCGGCATGTAGTGCGGAAACTTCTTCGGGCCGGCGGGCTGAAGGTTGCTCTCGGACGCGTGACCGGGGCCTGCGGGATAGCTGAGTGTCGTGAGCGGGCGGCCGAACGCATCGGGCAGCGGCGCGGGCATCGGTTCGCCGTCGGTTCCGTTGATCACGAGCTTGCCGAGGATCGGATTGCCACGGACGGCGTAGCCGGACATCACGAGCGGCTGGCTGTGATCCGAGGTGACGACGACGAGCGTGTCGTCACCGGTCATGTCGAGCGCGCGCTGCACCGCGCGCGACAGCTCGATCGTCTCGGTGAGCGCGCGGTGCGCGTTGTGGCCGTGATGGGCGTGGTCGATCTTGCCGCCCTCGACCATCAGCACGAAGCCGCGCGGGTTCTTCGAGAGCAGCTGGATCGCCTTCTCGGTCATCTCCGTGAGCGACGGCTCGCCCGCGGTGTCCTGCGCGCGGTCGATCTCGAACTCCATGTGGCCCGCGTCGAACAGCCCGAGCACCTGCGTCGTCGTCGCCGGGTCGAGCGCGCGGAGCTGCTCCGCGTTCCACACGTAGGCGCCGCCGCGGCGCGCGGCCCACTCGGCGGGCAGATCGCGCTCGTCGAGGCGCGCGCCGGTCCTGTCCACGTCCTCGGGGTCGGGCTGATTCGCGCCGAGGAAGAACGCGCGCCCGCCGCCGAGCGCGACGTCGATGCCGTCGCCACTCGCGAACTCGACGAGCTGCCGCGCCAGATCGGGGAAGCCCGCCGCGCGCGCCGCCTCGGAGAGCTTCGCGTCCGTCTCCCACTCGCGATGCGGCGCGTGCGCATAACAAGCCGCCGGCGTCGCATGCGTGAGCGTCGTGTTCGTGACGACGCCAGTCGCGAGCCCGCGCTGCTCGGCCTCCTCGATCAGCGTGGGCACGCTGTGCGAGGCGACCGCTGCGAAGTCCCCGAGCTTCACCGTCTCGTCCACGCTGAGCGAGCCCGCGCGCGTCTTCACGCCGGTCACGATCGCGCTCATCGTGCCCGATGACTCGGGCACCTGCTGGTTCGTGTTGTACGTGCGCGAGAGCGCGGTGAACGGCAGTCGCTCGAACGAGAGCCAGTGATCCTCGCCGAGGCCGCCCGCCTGCTGACCCGCGAGGATGCGCGCGGCCGTCACGGTCGAGAGACCCATCCCGTCGCCGACGAAGAGGATCACGTTCTTGGCGCGCCGAAAAGCGCTGAGCTGCGCGCGTCGCTCAGCGGCGGCTTCACGACCGGCGCGAAACCAGGGGTCGTTCTCGCGGGCGTTCGGCGCAGGAGTGTCCGCGAGTGCTGGGAGCGCGGCAGTGATCAGGCCCAGCGCGAGCGCGGCGACGGGCCTCACGGCGTCGTCCAGCTCGCCATGTCTTGCGCGAGCGTGGCGCGGACGTGCTGCATCATCGGGCCGAACAACTTGCGCTTCGTGCCGCGATACGCGGCGCGGTTCAGCTTCGTGAGCGGCTGCGCCGCCGCGAGCGCCTCCGCCTCGAGCTGCTCGGGCGCGACGACGCGGTCGAGGTAGCCCGCGGCGAGCGCGCCGTCGGGGTCGTAGACCTCGGCGAGGTTCGTCGCGCGCGCGAGGTGCTCGCGGGCGATGCGCGCGCGTGCGAGCTCGAGCGCGAACACCGGCAGCGTGAGCCCGATCGCGACCTCGTTGAGCCCGATCTTGAACGCGCCGCGCGCACCCACGCGGTAATCGCTCGCGAGCAGCATCAGCGCGCCCATCGCGAGCGCGTGTCCGCTGCACGCGGCGACGACCGGCACGTCGCTCTCCAGGATGCGCACGAGCAGCTCGCCGCCTGCGGTGACGAGCGCGCGCGAGGCGTCGATGCCTTGGTTGATCACGGAGAGATCGAAGCCCGCCGAGAAGCGCCCGGGGCGCCCTAACAGCACGGCGGCGCCGGCTTCCTTTTCCGCGCGCCCGAGCGAGCCGTTCAGCGCGTCGATCGCCGCGTGCGACACCGCGTTGGCGCGGCCGTCGTCGAAGGCGAGAACTGCAACTCCGTCCCGAAGCTCGTAGCGAACGATTTCCGTCATGGGCGCGCAGGCTATCGCGTTTGCTTCGCTCGGCTTCGCCTCGCTGCGCGCTTCGCTTGCGCGTTTTCTCCGCTCGGCTTCGCCTCGCTGCGCGCTGCGCTTGCCGCGTTCACTTCGCTCGCCTGCGGCTCGCTGCGCGCTTCGCTTGCGCGTCGGGCTCCGCTCGGCTTCGCCTCGCTGCGCGCTTCGCTTGCGGCTCGCTCCGCTCGGCCTCGTGGCGCCTCAGACCTTGAGGACGCGGCTGCGCTCGAGCGTGTAGGCGAGCAGCGCGGCCTCGGTGCGGTCGTCGACGCCGCGGAAGCGCACGCCCATCCCGGTGGGCAGATTCCCGCGCGCGAGGTTGCCGGGGACGTTCGTCATCACGACCTCGGCCGCGACGCGCACGTCGTCGCCGGGCAGGGGCAGCCCCAGGTGCACGAGCGTGCGCGGCTGCGAGGGCTGCGTGGTCGCGACGAACGCGCCGCTCGCGGACAGCGAGTAGAGCTTCGCGGGGCGCTCGCGGCCGTTCGAGCGGAAGTTCACCGGCCAGTTCGTCGGCACGCGCTCCGCTTTGCGCTCCATGCGAACCGGCAAGCTGCCAGCGAGAGCGCGGTTGGCCTGGAAGCGCATGAGGTGGTCGTCGATCGGGAACCAGAGCGCATGGTCGACGCCCGCGCGGCGGAGTCGCTCACGCAGGTTCGGGTCGGGGCGCATTCCGCACGCGAGCATCGGCAGCATGCCCATGCGGCCGCCGGCGCGGATCGCTTGCTGCACGCTCGACAGATCTTGCGCGGGCAGGTCGACAGGAATCACGGCCGCACCCAGCAGGAAACGTGGATCGCGCAAAACCTCGGTGGCGTCGCGCGGCGTCTTCGCGCGCACGACGTGAAACTCGAGCGCGGCGAGGCGGCGTGCGATGGGCTCCAGCGGATCACCGCCGCCCTCGATCACGAGTAGGCTCTTGCGCAGCGCCATTTCGTTCCCCCTCGCGCCGGTTGCGCATCGGCGTGCGCAAGAGTTGCGCGCGTGACCGAAGTCACTGCGCGGCGCCCGCCGCTCCTCGCCTAAGCTCGGCGCATGCTCGAAGTCGGCCAGCAGCTGCCTGCGCTCGAACTGCGCGACGCGAGCGAGCGCACGGTCTCGCTCGCGTCGCTGCACGCGGACGCACCGCTCGCGCTGATCTTCCTGCGCCACTTCGGTTGACCCATCTGCCGCCAGCACCTCGGCGAGGTGCAGAAGCGCATCGCAGAGTTCGAGAAGCGCGCGGCGACGGTCGCCGCGATCGGCCAGGGCACCGGCGCCGAGGCGGCCCGCATGGCGCGCATGTTGAAGCTCGCGTACGGCTGTTACGGCGATCCGGAGCACGACGCCTACGACGCGCTCGCGATGGGGCGGACGGGCGTCTTCGGTCTCACGCTCGCGCCGTTCCTCAGCAATCCGGCCAGCTCGCTGCGCAACCTGCGCGAAGCCGACATGCGCGCTGCCGCGAATCCGCGCAGCGACGTGTTTCGCCTCGGCGGCGCGCTGGTGGCCGACAGGCGCGGCGTGATTCGCTTCCTGCACCGCTCGCGCACGACGACGGACGTGCCGAGAACCGACGCGATCTTGGCGGCGATCGACGCGACTTAGCTCGCGTCGCGCGGAGCGTTCTTGCGCAGCCAGAGCACGAGCGCGACGGCGACGACGATCAGCCCCAACAAGAGCCCGAGCCAGAGCCCGCGTAGGCCGAGCGGCGTGCGCAGCGCCAGATACCCGCCGACGGGCAGCGCGATCACCCAGTAGCCGGCGATGTTCGCGAGTGTCGCCGGCATCGGGCGGCCCATGCCGCGCAGCATTCCGCACGCGGCCGCCTGCATGCCGTCGAAGATCTCGAATGCCCCGGCGATGGGCAGGATCGCCGCGCAGGCGGCGATCACGGCGACGTCGCGGGTGAACGCGTGCGGCAGGACGTCGCGGCCCAGGATGAACGTGCCGGCCGCAAGCGCCATGAACGCGGCGCTGCACGCGATGCCGAGCCAGCCGGCGCGCGTGGCTGCGGCGGCGTTGCCCGCGCCGATCAGATTCCCCGCGCGAATCGTCACGGCCTGCGAGATGCCGAGCGGAATCATGAAGGTGATCGACGCGAACTGCATCGCGATCTGATGCGCCGCGAGTTGCGTCGCGCCGAGCGGCCCGGCGATGTAGTTCGCGAAGCCGAACGCCCACATCTCGGTGCAGGTCTGGAACGCGATCGGGATGCCGAGTGCGAGCACCTCGCGCTGATTGCGCCACGCGAAGGCGTGCGCGCCGAAGGGCACCCACGCGCCCTCGTGCAGGCGGAACGCGCGCGTCCACGCGACCAGCGTGAGCGCGCTCGCCACGCGGGTCGCTGCCGTCGCGATGCCCGCGCCCGTCGCGCCGAGCTCGGGCGCGCCGAACTGCCCGTAGATCAGCGCCCACGCCGCGGCGGCGTTCACGACGTTCGCCACGGCCATCACCACGACCGTCTGTCGCACGTGCTCGCGGTTCTGCAGGTAGCGCGAGAGCGCGGTGCTCCCGAGGAAGAACGGAATGCTCGGAATCTGCGCGTGCACGAATTTCGCCGCGACCTTCGCGAGCTCGGGATCCTGGCCCGCCGCGACGAGCACCGGCTCGGTGAAGAGCCAAGCGATCGCAACGGGGATCGAGAGCACGCCCGCGAGCACGAGCCCCGTGTGAAACGCGCGCGCCGAGCGCTCGCCGTTTCGCGCGCCGTGCGCCTGCGAGATGATCGGATCGAGCCCGAGCAGGATGCCGTTCGCGAACATGATCGTGCCGAAGATCCACGGGTTGCCGAGGCCGGCGGCAGCGAGCTCGCGCGTCCCGTAGTGGCCGAGCAGTAGCTGGTCGACCACGCCCATCGCGATCATGCCGATGTTCGAGAAGGCGACGGGCACCGCGAGGCGCGCCAGACGGCGAGCTTCGCCGGCAAGGGCGCCGCTCGGGGCAGTCGTGCTCGGCGTGCTGGAAATGGCGAGAGCTCCGCGCAGCCGGGTGTTATGGCGGATGCGTCGCGAGCGCGCGAGTCGGCTAGCTCAGCGCGAAGCCGACGTGCTCCGACAACTCCGCGAGCGCCGGGCCGGGCGCGTCGACCTTGATCGTGCGCATGCCGAGCTCGCGCGCGGCTTTGAGGTTGCGGCCGATGTCGTCCAGGAACACGGCCTCGCTCGGAGCGACGCCCAGCGTCTCGCAGGCGAGGTGGTAGATGCGCGGGTCGGGCTTGCGCAGGCCGACCTTGCTCGACTCGATGAACGCGTCGAACAGGTCCTTCAGATCGTGCGTCGGCTCGCCCCGCTCGTTCGCCCAGTTGTTGGTGAGCGCGCCCGCCCGCAGGCCGCGCCCGCGAATGCGCCGGATCGCCTCGAGCATCGCCGGCCGCGGTCCGCACTCGGCGATGCGCGCCATCATCGCGGCCGCGGAGAGGACGTGGCCCGCTGCGCGCACCTCCGCTTCGAAGTCGCGATGGAACGCGTCCATCGACACTTCGCCGCGCTCGAGCCGCGACCATGCGCCTTGCGGTCCCGTGTCGACGACGACGCGGTTCACGACGCCTTCCGGAATGCCGAGCTCGCGCTCGTAGCGGTTGATGGCGTGGAGAGGCGAGTCGATGACGACTCCCCCGAGATCAAATATCACGGCGCGAACGGGCATCGGGGCAGGCTACCTCGGTGGCGGTTTCGTTGCGGCTTCAGCCTTGTTTACTTCGCATCGGGCTCGAAGACTCGCCCGCTGCTGCGCGCTTCGCTTGCCGCCTCGGCCGACCTGCTTGGGTGGAGCGGTCGACTTCGAGGTCGTTCTGACTTTTGCTGCGGCGCGACAAACGTGTTTCTCGGGCGCTCGTTCGTTGCGGCGCGGCGTTCGAGGCTTCTTGGCGCGCTGCGGTGGTGTGCCTCAATCGCGCAGTGTTGCCGGCCGATGCGTCGTTTCATGCACGATCCTGAGAAGCAGCAGCGGGATGAAGTGGCGGCGGTGGTGTTGCCGCGGCTTGGGGAACAGCTCGAGGGGGTGCTGGCGCGGTTCGAGGCGCTGCCGCTGCTCGGCGTGTTCGTCGTGGATGCGAGCGAGCTCGCGTTCGTGGAGGCGGGGCATGGCGGCGCGGCGCGGGCGCAGGCGCTGGCGCGGGTGGGCGCGCTCGTGCGCGGGATCGTGGATCCGTTCTTTGGCGGCGAAGCGTTCGTCGTTTCCGGGGATGCCGGCACGCTCGAGGTGATCGGTTTCGTGTGCCGCGAGGCGAGCGACGGCGCGCTGTTCCGGCAGGAGCTGCCCGGGCTCGCTCGTGCGCTCGAGCGCGGCATCGAGCAGGCGGGGCGCAAGCTCGTGTATCCGTTGGCGCGCGAGGCGCCGTTGTTAGGGGTCGGCTACGCGGCGGCGCTCCGCAATCCGTTCCGCGCGGGCGAAACGCAGCTGCGCGCCGTGATCGACGAGGCGCGCGCGGACGCCGTGCTCGCGAGGCGCGTGCGCGAACGCCAGCGGCGACACGCGTTCCTCAGCATGCTGCTCTCGAACGGCGTGAGCTCGGTGTACGAGCCGATCGTGTCCGTCGCGTCGAAGACCGTGTTCGGATACGAGGCGCTCGCGCGCGGGCCGGAAAGCAGCGAGTTCCACTCGCCCGCGGTGATGTTCGGAACCGCCGAGCGCGAGGGCCTCGTCTACGAGCTCGACTGCCTGTGCCGCCGCAGCGGCCTCGACGGCGCGAACGCGCTGCCGGGCGGCACGCGGCTGTTCCTCAACGTGCGACCCACTGCGATCCACGACCCGCAGTTCCGGCCCGACGCCGTCACCCGCACGCTCGCTGCGGCGAACCTCTCGCCGAGCGACGTGGTGTTCGAGATCTCCGAGCAGGAGTCGATCGAGAACTTCGGCGCGTTCCGCGAGATTCGCGACGAGTACCGCAAGCTCGGCTTCCAGTTCGCGCTCGACGACACGGGCGCCGGCTACGCGAGCCTGCACGCGCTGATCGAGCTCGAGCCCGAGTTCATCAAGGTCGACCGTGCGCTGATCACGAACCTCGACACCGACGGCTCGAAGCAGAACTTGTTACGGGCGCTGCAGCTCGTGGCCGACGGCATCGGCGCGCAGATCATCGGCGAGGGCCTCGACACACTCGAAGAGCTGGACATGCTCGGGCAGCTGGGGATTCCGTTTGGGCAGGGTTGGCTCTTCGGCCACCCAACTCCGCTGCGAGCTCGCTGACGCTCGCTCTTCGCTGTGTTGGGCATCGAGGCTTGCGGTTTTCCTTGTTTACTTCGCAGCGGGCTCGCGGACTCGCCCGCTGCTGCGCGCTTCGCTTGCGGCCTCGGCCGACCTGCTTGGGGGGAGCGTTCGACTTCGAGGTTCTTCCGACTCTCGCTGCGGCGCGTCAGGCATCACGGTCGGCCGTGCGTCCAGTCGCCTCGGGTCGGAGTGGGCGCTTGTTAGGTCGCGGCGAGTCGGGCGGTGCGCTGGGCGTGCCAGGCGCTGGCGGTGAAGAGGGCGATGGCGATCCAGATGCAGGTGAAGGTGAAGGCGTGCATTTTCGTGAAAGGCTCGTCGTAGGCGAGGACGGCGAGGACGAGGGAGATCATCGGGGAGAAGTATTGGAAGAGGCCAAGGCTGATGAGGGAGAGACGCTGAGCGGCGGCGGAGAAGAAGATGAGGGGGAGGGCGGTGACGGGGCCGGCGGCGATCAGCAGCGTGCGTTCGAGAGGCGTGCCGCTCGCGAGCGCACCGCCGGCGGTTGGCGTCGCGAACAGCAGCCAGGCGAGCGCGAGCGGGACGAGCGCGGCGGTTTCGAAGGCGAGGCTCGTCAGGGCGGGGACGGCCGTGCGCTTCTTCGCGACGCCGTAGGCCGCGAAGGTCGCGCCGAGCACGAGTGCGACCCACGGCACGGCGCCGAACGCTGCGATCTGCGCGCCGACGCCGATCGCGGCGATCGCGACGGCGAGCCACTGCACGCGGCGGAGGTGTTCCCCGAACATCGCGACGCCGACCGCGGCGTTGATGAGTGGGGTCAGCAGGTACCCGAGGCTGGTCTCGACGATGCGGCCCGCCTGCACCGCCCAGATGAAGACGCCCCAGTTCACGGCGATGAACGCGCTCGCGAAGGCGAGGCCGCGCCGCTCGCGCGGCGAGCGCAGCGCCGCGCGCAGCTCGCCGAAACGCCCGAGCGCGGCCAGCAGCGCGAACGTGAAGAGCACCGAGAACAGCACGCGGTTCGCGAGCACCTCGGGCGGCGGCACGGCGCCGAGCGCCTTCCAGTACGCCGGCAGGAGGCCCCACGCCGAGTACGCGAGCAGCGCGTACGCGGCGCCCGACGAGCCTCGTGGGGCGCCTCTCGACTCATTAGGGACCGACCCCGCGTTTGGTCCCGCGCCGCTCACCCGCCCGAGTCCGCGTCTTCGGCTTCGCGGCCCGGGGGCGTCGGGTCGTCGCGCTTCGCGAGCCAGCCTTCGGGGAGCGAGACGCGCTGGCGGCCCGCGTGCTTGCCCCGCGCGACGCGCAGGCCTTGCGCGGGGAACGGCAGCTCGCGCGCGACGCCGGCGAGCGCGGCTTCGAGCTGCGCGAACGACTCGGCGGCGACGAGCGCGGGGCGCAGTCGCGCGCCGCCGGGGAAGCACTTCGTGTACCAGCTGGCGTGCTTGCGGAAGCCGCGGATGCCGTGGCGCTCACCCCAGGCGCGCACGAGCAGCTCGGCGTGCTCGAGCAGGATGTCGCAGACGCCGCCGAGCGTGGGCGGCGGCTCGGGCTCGCGGCCGTCGAACACGCATGCGAGCTCGCGGAACAGCCACGGGCGCCCGAGGCAGCCGCGGCCCACGACGACGCCGTCGCAGCCCGTGGCGCGCATCATGCGCAGCGCGTCCCAAGCCTCCCAGATGTCACCGTTCCCCAGCACCGGGATGCGCGTCACCGCCTGCTTCAGCTCGCCGATCGCGTTCCAGTCGGCCTCGCCGTCGTAGAGCTGCGCGGCCGTGCGCGCGTGCAGCGCGACTGCGACGCAGCCCTCCTCCTGCGCGATGCGCCCGGCGTCGAGGAAGGTTGTTATGGACTCGTCGACGCCGATGCGGAACTTGATCGTGACCGGCACGTCGCCCGCGTTCGCGACCGCCGCGGCCACGATGCGCGCGAGCAGCCGCGGGCGCGCGGGGATCGCGGCGCCGCCGCCGCGGCTCGTCACCTTGCGCACGGGGCAGCCGAAGTTCATGTCGATGTGGTCGACCTGGTCCTCGCCCACGAGCTGCGCCACCGCTTCGCCCACGATCACGGGGTCGACGCCGTAGAGCTGGAGGCTGCGCGGCTTCTCGTCCGGCGCGAACTGCGCGAGGCGCAGCGTCTTGGCGTTGCCCTCGACCAGCGCGCGCGCCGTGATCATCTCGCTCACGTAGAGCCCTGCGCCGAAGCGGCGGCAGAGCGTGCGGAAGGGTGCGTTCGTGACGCCCGCCATCGGCGCGAGCACGACCGGCGGCCACACCGCGAGCGGGCCCATGCGCAGCGTCGCGAACTCGCCCGGCTGCGCCGGAGCGACGCCCTCGTTCAGCGCGCTACGCGGCGCCCGCGGTGTCTCGCTCAGCTGCACGGCGCACTCGTTACGGCGTCTTGATCGTCATGCGGTCGATCGCATGCACCGGCGCGGAGTCGCCCGCCATCAAGTGCGCGATCGCGGCATAGACGGTCTGCTGCTGCTTCACGCGATTCAATCCCGCGAGCGCGCTCGACGTCACCGCGAGCTCGAAGTGACCGGCGCCGCCGGCTCTCACCTCGACCTCGGCGCCCGGCAGCGCCTTGCGGATCGCATCGCCGAGCTGCTGCGCGATCTCCTCGGGCTCCGGCGGCGGCGAGCTCAGAATCTTCAGCGCCATCGTGGCGTTCCTTCTGGACCGACATCGGTCCGTTGCGCTCTAGTAACGAGGGACGTTCGGGTCGACTTCCTGCGACCACGCGTCGATGCCGCCCGCCACGTTCCACACGTTCGTGAAGCCGAGCGCGGCGAAGTGCTCGGCGGCGCGCTGGCTGCGGCCGCCGTGGTGGCAGTGGAAGACGAGCAGCGTGGCCTTGTCGAGCTGCTCGAGCTGCGCGGCGACGTCGCTGTCCAGCAGCCGCGCGCCCTCGATGTGCGCGACCGCGCGCTCCTCCGGCGTGCGCACGTCGAAGAGCCCCATGCGCTCGCCGGAGCGCAGGCGCTGCGCGAGCTCCGCCACGCTCATCTGGCGCACTTCGGCGCTCTTCGGTGCGTTCGGATTGTCGATGCGGAACGCGGGGCCCTCGGCGCGCGCCTCCGCGTCGAGCGTGAGGCCGTTCGCGCGGGGCGCGCTCAGCGGATCGATCTCGATCGCAACGCCGTTCGCCGTGAGTGAGATCGCGCCCGGCTCGCTCGGGCCGAAGTAGAGGCTGTGCTGGAACTGCGCGTCGATCGCGATGTGCAGCGGGCCCGCCGAGCGCGACGCCATCTTGCGCAGCGAGTCCGCGGCCGCGTCGGTCAGCGTGATCTCGGGAATCTCGATCACCGGCTTCGGCACCCCGAGCGCGTCGTAGAGGGATCCGTCCGCGAGCATCTCCTGCACGATGTCGCAGCCGCCGATGAACTCACCGCCGACGTAGAGCTGCGGAATCGTCGGCCACGACGAGAACTGCTTGATGCCGTCGCGCAGCGCGGCGTCCGCGAGCACGTTCACCGTGGCGTACTCGGGGATCAGGCTGTCGAGGATGCGGCACACCGTCGCGCTGAATCCGCACTGCGGCGCGCCACGCACGCCCTTCATGAAGAGCACGACGCGCTCAGAGGCGATCAGTCCTTCGAGGCGCGAGCGGACGGCGGGATCGAGCTGCATGGGGAGACTCCTGAGCGCGGTTGTCACGCGAAGCCGCGCATCATCGCGCATCGGCGGCGCTTTGGCGGGCGGGCGTCGTTGCGCTCGGGTCGCTGGTGGGCCACGCTATCGCCTCGCTCGCGCGCCTAGACCGCCGGCCCAGTCCGCTCGCCGGCCTGAGGGGTCGAGAGCTCAGCTGCGCGGCGGCTGGAGCGTGACGAGGTCGGCGAGCACGCGCACGGCTTCGTCGAGGTCGGGGCGCTTCGGCTCCTCGCTCTCGTCGTCGCCGGTGAGGCTCGGCCGCGGCGCTACGGGCGCGACTGCTGCGGTGCGGCCCGGTGCCGGCGCGCCCCCGGGCGTCGCCTTCGCGACCGGCGGCACGGGATTCGGCGCCGCTGCGGCCTCTTCCTTCTTGCGCGCCTCTGCTTCCGCTTCTTCCTTCTCGCGGCGCTGAATCATCGTCGCGAGCTTCAGCTTGCCTGCATCGGCCGCGCGCTCTGCCAGCTCCTCGCGGATCTTCTCGTAGCCGGGCTCGCGCGACACGCGCAGCGCCGAGCGGCGCGACAGCTCCGCGATCGTCTTGTCGGTGACGGGCTCCCAGCGCGCGCGGCCGAGCGCCGCGTTCGCCGAGCGCGACAGGAACGGCGCGACGCTCTCGCTGGGCAAGGGGAAGCGCTCGTTGCTCTCTCCCACCACGTCGGGCGTGAGCAGCGAAGGCAACACCACGTCGGCCTCGACGCCCGCGTGCTGCGTCGATGCGCCGCCAGGGCGGAAGAACATCGCGGTCGTGACCTTCAGCGCGTCGCCTTCGCGACGCGGAAGCATCGTCTGCACCGTGCCCTTCCCGAACGTCGCGGCGTCGCCGACGATCACCGCGCGGCGATAGTCCTTGAGCGCGCCCGCGACGATTTCCGACGCCGAGGCCGAGACGCGCGAGGTGAGCACGACGAGCGGGCCTACCCACGCGATGCCGCCCTCGGGATCGTCGAGCGGAAGGGTTTTGAAGCCCTCGCGCACGCCCACGATGCCGCCGTCGTGGATGAAGAAGCCGGCGATGCGCACCGCGTCCTCGAGCAGGCCGCCGCCGTTGAACGCGAGATCGAGCACGAGGCCGTCGGCCTGCTCACGGCGCGCCTGCTCGAGGAGACGCCGCACGTCGCGCGACGCGAGCCGCTCCAACGGATTGCGCGGGTCGCCGCCGCCGTAGAAGCCGGGCAGCGTCAGCACGCCGAGCTTCAGCTCGCGCGTACCGACGGTCTCCTCGCGGAACTCGAGCTTCGCGGCCTGCTCTTCGAGGTCGATCTTCGCGCGCACGATCTCGATCTGGAAGCGCTTCGGCGGCGAGCCGTCGCGCTGCACGAGCAGGCGCACCTTCGTGCCTTTCGGCCCGCGGATCAGGCGCACGATGTCGTCGAGGTCCATCTCGGCCACGTCGACGTAGTCGCCCTTCTCCTGCGCGACTTCGAGGATCTGATCGCCCTTGATCAGCGAGCCCTCGAGCTTCGCGGCGCTGCCGGGCATCACCTCCTCGACGACGGCGACGCCTTCCTTGTCGCGCAGCTGAACGCCGATGCCTTCGAGCGAGAGACGCATCTGAATCTGGAAGTCGTCGTTGGCGCGCGGCGGGAGGTAGTTCGAGTGCGGGTCGAGCGCGCTCGCGAACGCGTCGAGCCAGCCGCCGAGCAGCTCCGTGTACTCGATCTCGCGCACGCGCTTGGTGCGGAGCTCGTAGCGCTTGATCAGGCGCTGCTTGGCTTCCTCGCGCGTGCGGCCGTCGTTCTCGAGGCCCGACATCTGGAAGTACACAGCGGCGCGCAGCTCGCGCACGCGGTCGGCCTCGGTCTTCGGCCAGCCGCGCTCGTCCGGATCGAGCACGATCTCGGCGTTCGGGTCGATCGCGAAGCTCGGGCTCGATACGAAAGCGCGCACTTCGTCTTCGAAGCGCTTGGTGCGCGCGACGAGGTCCGTGTGCAGCGCGCGCAGCTGCGTGCAGTTGCCGTTGCGGATGTCGCGGGCGGCGCGCGTCAGCTGCTCCTGGAGCCGCTTCGCTTCGGGCGCGAGGAACAGCAGCTTCTGGCCGTCGATGCGCTCGATGTAGAGCTGGGCAGTGCGGCGATCGAGCTCGCCGTCGATCGTGCTGCGGCTGCTGATGTGCGCGCGCAGGAATTGGCGCTCGAGATCGTTCACGTCGGAGCAGGCGATCTCCGCCTGAACGGCGGAGGCGAGGGCGAAGGCGCCGAAGGCGAGGACGAGGGCGTGTCGCATAGGCAGACCAGCATAACGGCGTGATCTGCGGGCGAGCTGCGTGTGCATTCGGCGAAACCCTCGCGTGGCGAAGCGCTCCAGAGAACGTGCCGCCCGAGGGCGGCTGCGTGACGAAACTGACGGCGCTTCGGCAGTTCCGCCGTGCAACTCAGGCGCAGAGTTGTACCGGCGGCCACTTGGGGTCTGGCACGGAATGGCGGTTTTGGCCAATTCGTGCCTGACCCCAATTGGCCTTCACACCTTCTCGGTGCCCGTGAAGGCGGTCTCCTCGGGCCGGCAGACGAAGCGGATCGCGGGGATCGCGATGTCGGCGAGCGTGATCGAGGCGGAGACGGGGTAGTAGGGATCGAGGCGCGGGTCGCCCCAGGCGGCGGGCGCGAACGCCGAGAGCTTCGGGCGCAGGCGCTCGGCGCGCTTGGGCGTGAACTCGGGGTCGACCTGCACGAGCCGCCAGCCGCGCGGCGTGTCGGCGAGGTTGAGCGTGCCGGAGAACTGAACGTCGCCGGCCGCGAGCGGGTCGGGGTCGGCGCCCTCGAACGCGAGGATCGTGTCGCCGCCGCGCGCGACCTCGAGGAGCACGGTGTCGTAGGCGCGCTGCCAGCGGATCTCGGCCGTGAGCGCGGGGAAGCCGAAGCCCGCGCTGAGCGCGCTCGCAGCGGCGGCGTTGTCGCACGCCGCGCCGGTGACGAAGCCGCGCGGGCGCACGCCGCTGCGCGTCTGCGCGCGCGCCATCACAAGCGAGAACGCGCCCCACGGCGACTCGGGGCAGCGCCATGCCTGCAGCACGAGCGCGGGCGGAATCGTGGGATGCAGGCCCGCGGGCACGATGCACTCGCGCGCGGAGGTGGGCATCTCGAACATCGCCTGCACGATCTCGACGCGCGGCAGCGCGACGGGCGCGGCGTCGAACGCCGGCAGCTTCGGGCGGCGCGCCTTCAGGTCCTCGAGCCTCGCGGTCCCCGTGATCACGCGCGCACCTCCGCGGCGCGCGCGGGAGCGAGCGCGTCGTGCTTCGTGAAGTGCGGCATCACTTCTTTCGCGAACAGGCGCAGCGAATCGAGCACCGCCTGCTGCGGCACGACTTCCATCCCGTTCAGCAGGAAGTTCACGCCGGTCACGCCGATCGACTCCCAGCGCTTGATCGCGTCGATGCAGTGCTTGGGGTCGCCGATGCAGAGGCCCTCGGGGAGCGCGACGCCCTCGCTCGGGTTCGTCGCCTGCGACGCCGAGCTTGGCGCGAGGTTCGCGAGCGACTGATACGCGCGCGTCGGAAACGCCTCGCGCGTCCACAACAAGTGCGAGTTCGCCACCGAGAACGTGCCCAGGAAGCGCATGCCGACGTCGGCCGCGCGCTTCCGATCCTCGTGGCAGTAGAGAAAGTTCAGCGTCGCGACCTGATCGTTCACCACGCTCGAGACGGGGTTGCACTGCTGGATGCGGCGGTGGAACTCGCGCGTGCGGCGCTCTTGCTCCTGGTAGCTCGCGGCCGAGACGCCCAGGCAGCCGATGCCGCGCTCGGCGGCGTCGAGCTCGGTGCCGGGGCTCGTGACCGTCACCCACAGCGGCGGGTGCGGGTCCTGCACGCACTTCGGCAGGATGTTGCGCTCCGGCATCGAGAAGCAGCGCCCGTTCCAGCGCACGGGCTCGCGCTTCCACAGCACAGGCAGCGCGCGCACGAACTCGTCCCAGGTCTTCTTCGTGTCGTCCGGATTCACCTGGAATCCGCCCAGCTCCGTCCACGTCGACGAGCGCGCCGTGCCGAGCTCGAGGCGACCGTTCGAGAGCAGGTCGAGCACGGCGGCGCGCTCGGCCACGCGAATCGGGTGGTTCATCTCCGGAACGCACACCACAGCCCCATGGCCTACTCGAATCCGTTTGGTCTGCATCGCAACCGCGGTGAGAAACAGCTCCGGCGCGGAGCAGTGCGAGTACTCCTCGAGGAAGTGGTGCTCGACGGCCCAGGCCCAGTGAAAGCCGAGCTCGTCGGCGACGCGGCACTGCTCGAGCGCGTTCTCGTAGACCTGGCGCTCGATGGCGGTGCTGAAGGGTCGCGGGACGGACAGCTCGAAGAAGATCCCAAACTTCATGCGCGCTCCGCGGGGGTGAGGCGCGGAGCGTAAGTCAGCCGCGCGGGTGACTGCTCGGCTCGACTGCGATCGCTCGCATCTGTGCCGTTTTTCGTCACCTCGCCTCGTGGGCGCCATACGTACCTCGCGAGGAGCCACGCTTCCGGATGAGTGCAGCCAGCGACGACAAGCCAAAGCCGGCGCGCGCGTTTCGGATCCCGCTCTGGGACGAGTACGGGCAGGCGCAGCGCTTCGCCGGAATCGTCGGGGTGCTCGCGCTCGGCGGCGCGGTGCTGCGCGCATTTCTCGGCGAGCCCCTCATCGCAGCGACCTGCGCCGCATTCGGTGCCGGCCTGCTGGCCCTGTGCATCGCGTCGGACCGCGCCGGCTCTGCTCGCACGCTCGGCCACGGCGCGGCTTTGCTGATGAACTCCGCGGCCTGCTCCCTGCTCGTCCTCACCGGCGGCCGGAGCTTCGCCGCGGCGGCTCTGCTCGCCGGGGCGCCTGCGGTCGCCGCGCTCTGGGGCAGCTTGCGCGCGGGCTGGTTCTTCTTGATCGCCGCATGCGCGGTCGCGGGAATCGTGCTGCGCTTCGTGTCGCCGGAAGCATTCCCCGGGAATCAGCCGTGGCTGCAGGTGAACCACGCCGCCTGGTTGGTCGCGCCGGCGGCCGTGGCGTTTCTGATGCTCGCGCGCGCGTGGAAACGCTCCCACGCGGAGTGGCGCGACGAGGTCGCGGCAGCGCACGCAGTCCTCGCTGCCAGCGAGGCTCGTTTCCGCGCGTACGTCGAGAACGCGCACGACGTGACCGCAGAGCTGAGCGACCGCGGTGAGGTGCTGTTCGTGAGCGCGGCGCAGGAGTCGCGCTTCGCGGTGCCCATCTCGAAGATGCTCGGCACGCTCGGCGGCGATTACGTCCATCGCGACGACTACAAGACCGCTCTCGCGTGCTTCAAGACCGCCGCGACGGGCAAGCCCGTGACGAGCGGGGCCATCCGATACCGCTCGCCGCGCGGCGGCTGGCGCTGGATGCGCGTCGCGGTGAACTCGTATCGAACGGCGGCCGGAGAGCTCCGCTTCGTCGTGCAGGCTCGCGACGTCAGCGCGGAGCAAGAGCTGAGCATCGCGCGCGAGGCGCGCATCGCGGAGCTCGCGGAGAAGCTCGCACGCGCCGAGGCGCTGCTATCTCAGACCCCGAGCGCTCGTGAGCCGGAGCTGGCGAAGGCTCTCTGACGCGCGCTTTCAGGCGGTGGAATCGCGGATGAGCTGGCTACCGGAGCGAGCGGAAGGCGCGAGCGAGTTCGAGCGCGCGTTCCGCCTGCGCGAGAACCTCTACGAAGCGTGGGCCGAGCTCGCAGCGCTGTCGTGGACGAAGCGCCTCGCGCCGCCCGTGATTCTGCAGCTGCTGCAGCTGCGCGTGCGGCAGCTGCATTCCGTCCCGCTCGGAACGCACCGCATGAGCGAGGCCGTCGACGAGGGCTGGGACGAGACCCGCGTCGCGGAGCTCGCCGCGTGGTGGAAGAGCGCGCGCTTCGACGAAACGGAGCGCGCGTGCCTGCGCCTCGCGGAGCAGTTCGTGCTCGACGCGAAGGGCATCGGCGAAGCGGAAGTCGCGCCGGTGCGCGGCGCGCTCGGGGACGCCACGGTCGTCGCGCTGGTGGAAGCCCTCGCGATCTTCGATGGCTTCACGCGCTTTCAGAAGATGCTCGGCATCGCCGAGGCACGCGGCGCTTCGCCGCCGAGCAGGCGCCGCGAGCCGCGCGTGGTGGCGCAGCCATCGATGCGCATCGCGCTGCCAAAGCAACTAGGGACCGACGCGATCTCGGGCAGCGCGCTCGCGCATCAGCCCGAAGCGCTCGCGGCGTTCATGAAGCTGTACGGCACGCTCTGGAGCCGCGGCCTGCTCGATCACTCGACCAAGGAGATGGCGCGCATCCGCAGCGCGCGCACCGTCGACTGCGGCTTTTGAAAGAGCGCGCGCTTCGCAGGTGCGAAGCAGGAAGGGCTCACGGAGGCCGTCGTCGACAAGATCCGCGATGACTTCGCGGCGAGCGATCTCACGCCCCGCCAGAAGCTCGTGCTCGCGTGGACCGACGCGTTCCTCGCGGACGCCGAGGCCACGCCCGCGCTGCAGCGTGAAGCGCTCGCGCATTTCACGCCCGCGCAACTGGTCGAGCTCGCGGCGGCCAACGCGATCTTCATGGGCTTCAGCAAGATCGCGCTCGCGCTCGGCGACGTGCCCGACGACATGCCGCTGATGGAGCAGGCGACGCCGGACTTGGCGTGAGGGAGGAGCGATGCGAGAGTTGTTATTGGCCGCGCTGCTCGCGTTGACGGCGAGCAGCGCACGCGCAGAGGACGCGAAGCGGAGCGAGCCCTTCGTGGGCGGGCTCAACCGGGTCGCGGGTGAGGCGCCGCGGCCCGTGCGCAACGACGCGCATCAGCCGGGCCGCGAGGTCGTCACGCTGCGGTACTTCAAGATCAAGGCGGGCACGTTCCCGGAGTTCCTCGCCGCGAGCCGCGACCAGGTCTGGCCGTACTTCGAGAAGCTCGGCGCGCGCGTGATCGGCATGTGGCGCGTCGTGCCGCCGCCGGGCGCGAAGGCGGATGCGCGCGACTACGACGAGGTCTACCTCGCGACGCGCTACGCGAGCGCCGCGCACTGGGCCGCGACGCGCGACACCGCGCTGCACGGCGGCAACGGCCCCGACTTCGAGGAATGCCAACGCGGCCTCGCGTTCCGCGCGAGCGTCACGCTCGCGAGCCACGTCGTCTTCCTCGAAGGCGAAATGGCGCCCGGCGGGCCCTACTTCATGCCGGGGCTCGACGAGAGCTACGAGCGCGTGGAGTGAAGGCGACATCGCGCCGCGCGGTTCGAGCGCCGAGCCGCTACTCAATGCCGCGCGACACGCGCCGACAGGACACCCGAAGGAGAGCCTCGATGGAATCGGTCGATCGCCGCAGCGTCCTGACGGGCGCCATGGCAGCCGCGCTCGCACTCGCTTCCTCGCGCGCGAGCGGGGCGCCGCAGCACGATTCGAACGCAGGGCACGGCCCCGCCGCGCCGGCGGCGGCACGCGACCCGAAGATCGCGGCCGCAGCGGACGCCGCGCTGGCGTGCTTCGCCGCCGCCGAGCGCTGTGTCGCGCACTGCGTCGATTTGCTCGGACGCGGCGACGCCGCGCTCGCGCGCTGCCTCGTACGCTCGCTCGACACGGCCGACGCCTGCGCGGTGCTCGCGCGGCTCGCGAGTCGCGCCGCGAGTGGGAGCGCCGAGCTGCGCGCGTTCGCGAGCGCCTGTGCCGGGTACTGCCGTGCGTGCGCGGAGGAGTGCCGCGAGCACGCGAAGCATCACGCCGCGTGCGCGGAGTGCCTCGACGCCTGCGAGAAGTGCGCGGCCGCCTGCGACGCGCTCGCCGCCTGAGCCGTCGGTTCGGTCCGGATCTCGGACGTGTCAGGTCGATGCGCGGCGCACGAGGCGCCAAAGCGCGTCGCCCGCGAGCACTGACAGGACCGACGCGCCCGCCAGCGGGAAGAACGCGCCGAGCGCGCTCGCGAGCGCGATCACGCCGACGCTCGGCGCGAAGCCCGGCGTGCGCGGGGGAGCCGCGAGCGCGCCGGGCGGCCGGCGCCGCCACCACGTCAGTACGCCCAGCACCACCGTCGCGATCGTGAGTGCACAGCTCGCGGCGAGCACGAGTTGGTTCGCGCGGCCGAACTGGCTGCCCATGTGAATCATCACGCCGAGCTCCACGGTCTTCCCGAGCGCGCTGTACTGGTCCCACCCCACGTCTTCGATCGCGGCGCCGGTGCGCGGATCGAGGTGCACCGTGCGCTGCTCCTGGGCGCGCGCGGGCACGAAGCTCAGCGTGAAGACGCCGCGTTCGTCGCGCGGGTAGATCACGCTGAGTCCCGGCTGCGCGATCTCGCGCGCTCGCGCCTCGCGCATCACGCGCGCGAGCGAGATCGCCCGCGCGTGCGCGGCATGCAGCTCGGGCACGCCGGCCTTGCGCACCGCCCACGGCAGATCGCCGTGCGCGGCGCCGTGATCGTGCACCGGCGCCCGCGCCGCGACCTCCCGCGCGCCCGGGACCGACGGCCAGGCGTGGAAGTTCGGAGACGGCGCGAGCGCCGGAGCGAGCGTGCCGAGCTTCGCCACCTGCTCGCCCCAGAAGCCCGACCACGGCAGGCCCGAGAGCACGAGGAAGCCGACGAGCGCGGCGTTCCAGAGCGACGGCACGGCGTGGAGATCGCGAAGCAAGACGCGGCCGCGCGCGCCGAGGCGCGGCCAGAGCACGCCCCCGGAACGCGCGCCGCGCGGCCACCACAGGAACACACCCGTGACGAGCAGGATGAACGTCCAGCACGCTGCGAGCTCGACGACGGTCGTGCCGAAGCGGCCGAGCAGCAGCTCGCCGTGGAGCTCGCGCACCACGCTCATCAGCCGACTCTCGGTGGCGACGTCGCCGCGCACCGCGGCGGTTGCTGGGTCGACGAACGCGGTGCGCAGCTCGCCTCCCGCGGTGCGCAGCTGCCACTCTGCCGCACGCCCAGCGCGGGGAAGCGCGAAGCGGACCACGCGCGCGCCGGGATAGGCCGCGAGCACCGCGCGCTCCTGCTGTTCGGGCGCGAGCGGCGACGCGGTCGGCGCGACGCGCGCGAGCTCGCGATTCGACCAGCCCTCGATTTCGTGGTCGAACAGGTAGAGCCCGCCCGTCGCGGCGAGCACGATCAGGAACGGCGCCACGAGGAGTCCCGCGAAGAAGTGCCAGCGCCATACCCAGCGATAGAGCGCGCCGTCGCGCCGCGAGTCGTCGTCCCGAGCGTTCGCCGTCACGCGTGTTCTCAGAAGTCGTAGGTGACGCGGAAGCTCGCCTGGCGCGGCTCGCCGGGATAGACGGCGAACACGTTGCCGCTCGCGACGAAGTAGCGCTCGTCGGCGAGGTTCGAGACGACGAGGTCGAGGCGCACGCGGCCGAGCGTGTAAGACGCGCCGATGTCGGCGACGACGTAGGAGCCGAGCAGAAATCCGTCGTTTACGAGCGGGCGATCGCCCACGTAGTTGAAGCCCGCCCAGAGCGCGAGCGGGAGGTCCGCCAGCTCGTAGCGAATGCTCGCGTTCGCCTGATGCTCCGCGGTGTCCTCGAGCCGGCCCTCGTCGCCGTCGTTGCTCCGCGTGACCTCGGCATCGAGGTAGGCGTACCCGCCCTGCAGCGTGAGGCCATCGAGCAGCTCGGCCGTCCCTTCGAGCTCGATGCCGCGCGAGCGGTGCTCGCCCTGCTGGACGCTGTACGTGTCGTCGATCGGGTCGGCGGTCAGCACGTCGCGGCGGCGGACCTGAAAGAGCGAGACGCTGCCCGTGACGGTGCTTCCCGCGTAGCGGATCCCGACCTCGCCCTGGTCGGACATCTCGGGCCGGAACGCGGCGCCCGTGCGCGAGCGCGCCGCCGCCGTGCTTTCGACGTCGAAGCCGGTGTTGTACCCGCCGAACAGCGACCAGGTGTCGGTGAGCCGAAAGGTCGCACCGACCTGATAGGAGAAGTCGTCCACGGTCGTCGCGACGCGCGTCCCGGGGACGCGAACGCCGCTCGCGTCGCGCTCCCAGAGGCGCGAGTCGAACCACGAGTAGCGGCCGCCGAGGACGAGGCTGAGGCGCTCCGTCACGTCGACCACGTCCTGCACGTAGAGCGCGACGCCGTCGATCGGATAGGTGATGTCGAAGGCGAACGAGTACGCCGGCCCGACCGCGCCGCCGAACTGGTAGACGGGCTGGAGCGCGTCGATCGGACCGATGTTGTCGAGCGAACGCTGGAGGAAGCTCCCGCGCTCGCGGTCGTACTCGATGCCGGCGAGCAGGCTGTGCGCGGTGCCGAACCACTCGACGTCGCCCTGCAGGTCTAGCTGCGCGATCAGATACTCGTCGTCTTCCTTCCCGAAGCGTCCGTTGCGGGTCACGGTCCGATTGTCCACGCCGATCCCGCGCACGCGGATCTGGGTGAACTCGGTGTCGAAGCCGTTGTAGGAGACGCGCGGCGTGAGCGTCCACGCGTCGTTCAGCTCGACGTCGACCCAGGCCTGCACGAGGGGCGCCGACGACTTCAGCGGCGACTCGCTGGGCTCGGAGAGATATGTGTCGCGCGGGATGCGGCGGATGCCGTTCGGGAGCTCGGTGCCCACGAGCGGAAGGCCCGGGTTGCGCAGGGTGCGGCGCTCCACCCACTCTGCGACGAGGTAAGCCGTCGCGCGCTCGCTCGCCTCCCAGGTGAGCGAGAGCGCCGCGTTCTCGCGATCGAGGTCCTGGAAATCGACGTACGTACCGGCCCGCTCGAGCTCGCCAGTCAAGCGGAAGTAGAGGCCGTGCTCCTCGGAGATCCGCCCCGTCACGTCGAAGCTGCCGGCGTAGCGCTGATACGAGCCCGTGACGAAGGAGAAGCTCCCATCCCACTCGCGCTGGGGTCGCTTGGTCACGATGCTGAGGACGCCGCCCTGCGCGGACTGCCCGAACAGCACGGCAGAAGGGCCCTTCAGCACCTCGATGCGGTCCACGTTCGAGAGCGCCGAGGCGTCGACATCCTCGTAGTAGCGTTGGCGCACTCCGTTGCGCATCTGGTCCGCGAGGAAGCCGCGCACCTTGAGATCGAAGCTCTGGTACGCCGAGGTGCGCGGGGATCCGACGTTGGCCGACGGCACGCTGCGGAGCGCGTCGCCGACGTTCGTGTAACCGCGCACGCGGATCCCGTTCGCGTCCAGCACCTGCACGCTCTGCGGCACTTTCGCGATCGGGATGCCGGACTTCTCGCCGAACTCGCCGCCGGTGGTCTTCGCGCCGGTGATCAGGATCTCTTCGACCGGCTCGCGGTCGGCGGCGGCCGCGGGCGTCGCTGCACTCGCGGCGTCCGGCGGGGGCTCGGTCTGCGCGGAGAGCGGAGCCGCGAGTGCGAGCAGCAGCGGCAGCGCGAGCGAGCGGAACGGCGAAGGCTTCATGGAGGCGAGGTCTCCCAAAGGGCCTCGCAGGCTATGGAGGATGCTCACCCCGCGCGCTGCGACACGTTGTCGCTGCCTCGCCTGCGACGAAGCGCCGCACCTTCGCGGTCTCGCGCGCGTCGGGAATAATGCGCGCATGCCTGCCGCGACGACGCACGCGCTGCTTCCCGCCGATCCCGGTGCCCAGAGCTTGCGCCGGCTGCTCGCGCTGCGCTGGCTCTCGATCGCGGGCCAGATCGCCCTCGTGCTCGCGACGCAGCGGATCCTCGGCATGCCGCTTCCGCTCGCGCCGATCTTCTCGATCGTCGCCTTTCAGGCGGCGCTGAACGCCTTCACGCACATGCGCGCGGCGCGCGGCGGGCCGGTCGCGGATGCGGAGCTCTTCACGCAGCTCGCGCTCGACGCAGCGGCGCTCTCCGGTGTCGTCGCGCTCGCCGGGGGGGCGTCGAATCCGTTGATCTCGCTGTACCTGCCGCTCGTCGCGATCGCGGCCGCGATTCTGCCCGGCCATCTCGCGGCCGCCTTCGCGGCGCTCTCGATCGTGGCGTACTCGGCGCTCGCGTTCGGCCTACCCGACACGCACGTGCAGCATGCTCCCGGCGCGTTCGAGTTTCATCTGCTCGGCATGTGGATCGTGTTCGTGCTGTCGGCTCTCACCATCGCGTTCTTCGTCGCGCGCATGACGAGCGCGATCCGGGCGCGCGACTCGGCGCTGGCGCGTGCGCGCGAGCAGGCGCTCCGCGACGAACGCGCGGTGGCGCTCGGCAACCTCGCGGCCGGCGCGGCGCACGAGCTCGGCACGCCGCTCGCGACGATCGCGGTGCTCTCCGAGGAGCTCGCACGCAGCGCGCAGGCGGGCGCCTCCGCGCGCGAGGATGCCGAGCTGCTTCGCGAGCAGGTCGCCGCTTGCAAGCAGATCCTCACGCGCCTCGCGCAGCGGGCGGGCAGTCCTCGCGCGGAGGTTCTGCCAGCGGTCGCGCTCGACGCGTGGCTGCTGGCGGTCGCCGCGCGCTGGCAGGCACGTCGCCCGAGCGTCGTGTCGCGCGTGGACGTGGCGGGCGACGCTGCGGCGCCGCTGATCGCGCCGGAACCGACGCTCGAGCAAGCGTTCTGCAACGTGTTCGACAACGCGGGCGACGCGAGTCCGAGCGCCGTGGAGATCGCGGCGCGCTGGGACGTGCGCGACCTCGCGATCGACGTGCTCGATCGGGGCCCCGGAGTCGCCGCGCCGCTCCGGGAAAAGCTCGGGCGCGAGGCCGTGACGACGCGCGCGGACGGCCACGGCCTCGGGCTGCTGCTGGCCTTCGCCGCCGTCGAGCGCGCGGGGGGTCGCATCTCGTTCGCAGCCCGCGATGGCGGCGGCACGCGGGCGCGCATCGAGCTGCCGCTCGCGGCATTGGGGGCGGCATGAAGGAGGTGGACGCGAACGGCCGACTCCTGTTCGTCGAGGACGACCCGGTCTTCCTGCGCGTGATGTCACGCGCCCTCGCGGCGCGCGGCTTCGCGGTGGAGACGGCGGCGAGCCTTGCGGACGCGATACGGTGCGCGGAACGCGCTGACCCACTCGATTGCGCGGTGCTGGACCTGAATCTGGCGGGCGAGTCGAGCTTGCCGCTCGTCGCGTCGCTTCACGCCGCGAAACCGGACTGCCGCATCGTCGTGCTCACGGGCTACGCGTCGATCGCCACGGCAGTGAAGGCGATCAAGCTCGGCGCGGCGGAGTATCTCGCGAAGCCCGTCGACGCCGACGCGCTCGCCCGCGCCCTGCTCGGCATCGCGCCCGAGGATCCGATCGCGCTGTCCGAGGGGCCGCTCACCGTCTCGCAGGTCGAGTGGGAGCACATCCAACGCGTGCTCGCCGAGAACGACGGAAACATCTCGGGCACGGCGCGCGCGCTGCGAATGCACCGCCGCACGCTCCAGCGCAAGCTCGCGAAGCGGCCCGACCCCGTGCGGCCGGCGGGGTCGTGACGCGATGAGGTCTACGCCCCTTCCGGTCCTCGATCTGTCCGCCCTCGAGCGCCCGGGTGCGTCCCTGCGAGCGCTGGACGAGATCTGTGCCGATTGGGGCGCGTTCCATCTCGTCGGTCACGGCGTGAGCGCCGCGGACCGCGAGGCCGCGCTCGCCGCGATGCGGGACTTCTTCTCGTTGCCGGAAGCGCAGAAGCGCGCGATCGAGAGGACGCAAGGAAACCCCTGGGGTTGGTTCGACCGCGAGCTCACCAAGAATCGCCGCGATTGGAAGGAGATTTGGGACTTCGGGCCGCCGAGCGATCGCGGGCCCCTCGCCGGAGCGAGCCCGCAATTCCCCGCGGCGCTTCCCGAGTTTCGCCTCGTGATGCAGCGCTGGTTCGAGGCGTGCCACGCGGTCGCGCTACGTGTGCTCGATGTCCTCGCGCGCGCGCTCGGCGAGGATCCCGAGACGCTCCGCGCCTCGTTCGCGCCGCAGCACACGAGCTTTCTGCGCCTGAACTTCTATCCGCCGTGTCCATCCCCGGCGCCGCACGACCTGGCGCTCGACGCCGAGGGGCACCTCGGCATTCGTCACCACACCGACTCGGGCGCGCTCACGATCCTCCTGCACGACGACGAGCCGGGCCTCCAGTTGCTGCACGGCGGAGAATGGACGCTCGTGCGTCCGATCGATGGCGCCTTCGTCGTGAACCTCGGAGACGTCGCGCAGGTGTGGTCGAACGACCGTTGGCGGGCGCCGCTCCATCGCGTGATCGCGAACGCGGATCGCGTGCGCTTCAGCGCGCCGTACTTCTTGAATCCGGGCCCGGATGCGACGTATGCGCCGCTGGCGAGTCAGTGCGGCGCCCTGCGTCCGCCTCGCTATCGGCCGATCGCGTGGTCGGAGTTTCGTGCGCGCCGCGCGGCCGGCGACTTCGCTGACCTCGGCAGCGAGGTGCAGATCGCCGACTGGCGCATCTAGCGCCGCGTCAGCGGGCGAGCGCCGCGACGCCCTCGTCGTAGCGGTGCACGAAGTCCTTCTCCGCGTGCGGCAGGTGGCACGCGCGGCAGGTGATGAGGTCGTCGGGCGCCGGCGTCGTGCCGTCGGCGAGGTAGGCGGCGTACACCCAGTCGCCGTTGCGCAGCGTCGCGTCGGGGTAGGTGGCGCCCCAGCCCTCGCCTTTGCCCATCAGGAAGATCTTCTTCAGCTCGCCGCGCACGAGCTGGCCGTCGGCGCCGGTCGCGAGCGTGCCGTCGGCGTTCGCCACCGCGGCGTACAGCTCCATCACGAACACCGTGCCGTTCGCGAACGCGCCGCCGGGCGTCGTCTTCGCGCCGACGTCGTTCACGTAGATCTCGCGCACCTGTCCGTTGTCGGGGCGCTGCACGTTCGTGAGGAACGGGCGCCACGTCTTGTAGCTCGCCGGCGTCGCGAGCTGGCCGTCGGCCACGGGCGCAGGCGGCGCGCTCGGCGTTTGGGTGCAGGCCAGGAGCGCGAGCGCGAAGAATGCGGCACGAGCGTTCATCGGAGTCCCCTAATGCTTCGGCAGATAGCCGAGCGCGCGCATCGCTTCGAGGTGCTGCACGATGCACTCCTCGCTGTCGATGCAATCGCCGAAGCCGAGCTGGCGCGCCTTGATGCTCGACACCAGCGTGGGCACCGGCGGCGGCGCGGGCGCGGCCCACAGGATGTCGGCGTACTGCCAGCTGAGGCCGATCAGCGCGTCCAGGTCCGCGACGCGAAGCGATTCGCGCTGCGCGATGCGTCGCCACACGTCGGCGCGCTGCGGCAGCGCGTCGCCCACGCGTCCGGGCTTCTCTTCCACGCGCATGCCGAACATCGCGGCGAGCCGCTCGAAGAACGTGCGCCACACGATCACGTCGCCGTTCGTGAGGTTGATCGCCTCGCGGTTCGCGCGCGGCTCGCGCCAGCTCCACTCGATCGCCGCCGCGATGATGCGCGCGTCGATGCACTCGGTCAGCACGTGCGCGTGACCCGGGAAGACGAGGGCGTCGCCGAGCTCGCGCTGGATCGCGGCGTAGGCGCCGAGCGTGGCGACGGGATTCATCGCGCTGCCGATGGCGACGCCGAGCACGACCTGCGGCCGGAAGATCGTCCACGCGAAGCCTTGTTTCGCCGCGCGCGTCTCCAGCTCGTCCTGCTGCACGAAATAGAAGTTCGCGTGGTTGCGCTTCGCGTCGTGCTCGCGCGCGGGCACGCGCATCGCGAGGCCTGCATGCGCGCCGTACGCCTTCGTGCCCTGGAGCAGCGAGACGTGCGCGAGCGGCGCGCCGCCGAGCGCCGCGAAGGTGTTTCGGAGCATGGCGCCGTTCACGTCGACGTGATCGGGCGCGAGCCAGCCGCGAATCAGCTCGGGCTTCTCGTAGAGCGCGGCGTAGACGAGATGCGTCGCGTCGCGATGCGGCGCGAGCGCCGCGCGCGTGGCGGCCTCGTCCTGCAGATCGCAGCGCACCCACTGCACCGCGTTCGGGGCGCCGCGCAGCGCGTGCTCGAGGCCGCTGTCGGGCGCGCGCCGCGCGAGGCCGACGACCTGCACGTCGTCGCGCGCCGCGAGGCGCTCCACTACGGCGCGTCCGATCACCCCGAGCGCGCCCGTCACGAGAACTTTGTGTTTCGCCATGACGCGACGCTATCGCGCGCGCACGCCTTCGCGCGCCAGCAGCGCGCGCGTTGCGGCGCAGAAGTCACTCGACGAGTCGAGCACCGCGACGCTGCCGTGCATGTCCTGCATCAAGCAGCCGGGCTCCTCGCAGTGCGGGCTCCCGAGCGCATGCCCGAGCTCGTGCACGCACACGCGCGAGAACATCACGCGCGCGTGGGCCGCGTCGTCGGCGCTGCGCGCGATGCGGTGACTCGACGCCACGGCCGCGCGGCCGCCGATCGTGCCGAGGCCGAAGATTCCCCAGTCGTTGGCTTCGCCCTGAGTCGTGGAGATGTCGCCGGCGGTGACGCCGAGAATGCGCGCGGCGCCGCTCGGTACGCGCGACTCGAGCACGCGCACGATCACTTCCGCGCGATGTCGGCGCCGCGGCGCGTACCACGCCGTCGCCGGCAGCGGCTCCGGCTCGAGGCGCAGCAGGACGGCACCCAACAGCTCGCGCGCCAGCCTCTCCACCGCGGCGAGCGTCGCTTCGTCGGGCGTGGGAAGCAGCGGCAGCAGCGCGATCGTGAGCTTCGCCGCGGGATCTCGCGCGCAGGCGAGGGCGCCCACGACGCCCGCACAGAACCCTCGCCGCGTGATCACGGTGCTACCTCCGCGCCTCGATGACGAAGATCGCGTTCACGTCTTGCGCCGCCGCAGACTTCGTTCCCGATCAGCCGGCCCTGGGACGAGATCGTGGCGCACGAGCCCGACGCGCTCCTCTTGCTCGGCGACAACATCTAACTCAGAGGCGACGCGCACGAGACGCCCGAAGCGCTCGTAGCCGATCTGGATGCGCGCTGGGCGGACCAGCTCGGGGGGGGGGGGGGGGGGGGGGGCGGACTTCGCCGCGCTGCTCGCGCAGCCGCGCGCACACGGGGCGGCGGTGCTCGCGACTTGCGCGCGTTCTCATGCTCGACGCACGTTCGTTTCGCAGCGCAAGCAACGCCGCGATGCATTCATCGCGCTCGCGGATCGGCGCGTTCCGAAGAGCGAACGCACGAACCGCAACCGCTGACGCTCGCCTAATACCTGTAGTGGTCGGGCTTGAAGGGTCCTTCGACCGACACGTCGAGGTAGCTCGCCTGTGCGGGCGTGAGCTTCGTCAGCTTCACGCCGAGATGATCGAGGTGAAGGCGCGCGACTTCCTCGTCGAGCTTTTTCGGCAGCACGTAGACCTTCTTCTCGTACGTCGCGCCGTTCGCGCGCAGGTCGAGCTGCGCGAGCACCTGATTCGTGAAGCTCGCCGACATCACGAAGCTCGGGTGGCCCGTGGCGCAGCCGAGGTTGAGCAGGCGGCCCTCGGCGAGCACGAGAATGCTCTTGCCGCCGGGGAACACGAACTCGTCGTACTGCGGCTTGATCGTGATGCGCGCAATGCCCGGCACCGCCTTGAGGCCGGCCATGTCGATCTCGTTGTCGAAGTGACCGATGTTGCCGACGATCGCTTTGTCCTTCATGCGCGACATGTCTTCGGCGGTGATGACGTGCGCGTTGCCCGTCGCGGTGATGAAGATGTCCGCGCTCTCGAGCACCTCGTCGAGCGTCGTGACCTGATAACCCTCCATGGCCGCTTGCAGCGCGCAGATCGGGTCGATCTCGGTGATGACGACGCGGCAGCCTTGGCCGCGGAGCGCCTGCGCGCAGCCCTTGCCGACTTCGCCGAAGCCCGCGACGACGGCGACCTTGCCGCCGAGCATCACGTCGGTCGCGCGCATCAGGCCGTCGGGCAGCGAGTGCCGGCAGCCGTAGATGTTGTCGAACTTCGACTTGGTGACGGAGTCGTTCACGTTGATCGCGGGGAAGAGCAGCGTGCCCGCGCGCTCCATCTGATAGAGGCGATGCACGCCCGTCGTCGTCTCTTCGGAAACGCCGCGCACCTTCGGCGAGATGCGTGCCCACACGCCGGGGTGGCTCTTCTGCATCCCGCGCGCGAGATCGAGGATCACGCCCCACTCCTCGGGGTCCTTCTTCGCGTCGAAGTCGGGCACGCGGCCCGCGCGCTCCCACTCGAGCCCGCGGTGGAGCAGCAGCGTCGCGTCGCCGCCGTCGTCGACGAGCTGATCGGGGCCGGAGCCATCGGGCCATAACAAGGCGGCGGCCGTGCACCACCAGTACTCCTCGAGCGTCTCGCCCTTCCACGCATAGACCGCGATGCCGCGCGGGTCCGCGGGCGTGCCGTCCGGGCCGACCGCGACGGCGGCGGCGGCGGAGTCCTGCGTGGAGAAGATGTTGCACGAGACCCAGCGCACGTCGGCGCCGAGCGCGGTGAGCGTCTCGATCAGCACCGCGGTCTGCACCGTCATGTGCAGCGAGCCCATCACTCGCACGCCGCGCAGCGGCTTGCTCGCGCCATGGCGCCGCCGCAGCTCCATCAGCCCCGGCATCTCGTGCTCGGCGAGCCGAATCTCCTTGCGGCCGAGCTCGGCGAGCGAGAGGTCCTTCACCTTGAAGCGGGGAACGGTCGTGTCCATGGGGCTCCTGAAAGTTTGGCGGGCGCGGGCGCCCATGCATCTGTGTATGCGGATGCATGGGAAGTGACGGCGCAAGCTAAGGAAATCGGCGGCGCGGCGGAAGGGGGAGAGCTGGGTCAGACCCCGAGGGGTGAAGCAGTGCAGGGGTCAGACCCTGCGAAGTTGTGGCGGGGCGGGCGGGGCGCTTCGCGCTTCGGCGGCATACGCTGCGCCGCCATTTCCGAAGCCGAAGCGCCTCCCGCTCCTGCCCCCGCTCCCGCCGCCGGCCGCGTCGTTCCGCGCGACGCCGCGGCGCTCGTGCTCTGCCGCCGCGATCAGGGCGAGCCGCAGATCCTGCTCGGGCGGCGCGCCGGCGGTCTCAAGTTCATGCCCAACCTCTACGTGTTTCCGGGCGGGCGTGTGGACCCCGCCGACGCGCGCGCGGCCCGGGCTACGGACCTGCGACCCGAGGTGCTCGCCAAGCTCACGATCGGCGCCTCGGCGGTGCGCGCGCACGCGCTCGCGATGGCCGCGGTGCGCGAGACGTACGAGGAAGCCGGGCTGCTCGTCGGTCAGCGCAGCGAGCGGCGCCTGCGCAGCAAGTCCGAGACGTGGGGGAAGTTCTTCGCGAACCGCGTCGTGCCCGCGCTGCACGGCCTCGACTACATCGCGCGCGCGATCACGCCGCCCGGCAACCCGCGCCGCTTCGACACGCGCTTCTTCCTGGCGGACGCCTCGCACGCGCACGCACCCGACGCCCTCGAAGGCAGCGGCGAGCTACTCGATCTGCGCTGGGTCGCGCTCTCGAAGGCGCGCGAGCTCCCGCTGCCCGAAGCGACGCTGATGGTGATCGCCGAGGTCGAGAAGCGCGTCGCCGTTGCCGACCCGAGCCGCGTGCCGATTCCGTTCGCGCGCTTCGTGCGCGACGGCGTGCGGCTGGAGCACCTGTAACCGCGCGGCGCGAGGTGCGAATGGCGCGACGCCGGTGTGCGATCGCACTCAGCGTCGGTGTCGTGCTGATCGCGCTGCTCACACCGCCGGTCTCCGCGCTGCGCTCCGGCGCCGTCGTCTACCTCGCTTACGAGGCTGACGGCGTCGCCCGCTTCGAACGCAGCGTCGGGCCGCTCGCGGCGCTCGGAGGGGGCGAAGCGTGGCTGGGCGAGAAGGACGTGAGCCCAGCCTGCCGCGCTGCCACCGTCGCCGCCGAGGACTTGCGCTTCTACGACCACCCCGGAATCGACCGCGTCGCGATCACGCACGCGCTGCTTCGCAACGCGCGGCACGGCCGCGTCGTGTGGGGCGGCAGCACGATCACGCAGCAGGTCGTGAAGAACTTGTTCCTCGGCCGCGAGCAGACGCCACTGCGAAAGCTGCGCGAGACGCTCGGCGCGCTCTGGCTCGATCGCATGCTCTCGAAGGAGCAGCAGCTCACCTGGTATCTGAACGTCGCCGAGTTCGGCCCGCGCACCTATGGCCTCGCGGCTGCAGCACAGCGCAGCTACGGCAAGCCCGCGCACGCTCTCGAGCTGGCTGAGTGCATCGCGCTGCTCGCGCGCTTGCCGGATCCCGTGCGCAGCGACCGCGAGCTCGCGCGCGGCCCGATTCCCGCGCGCATCGTGCTGCGCTGGCGCGGCACGCTGCGCGCGCTCGCTCGCGCCGGCTCCGTGTCGGCGGGTGAGCTCGCGCAGGCGCACGCAGCGCTCGCTCGAAGCAGCTTTCGCGCACTCACTGCGTTCGAGCGGTGAGCGCGCGCGAACGCGTCAGTCCGCGAGGTCGGCGAGACCGGCCAGGTCGATCCGATCCGCCCACGCGCGCAGCTCGTCGGGAGGAATCTGCGAGCTCTGGAGATGGACGAGGAAGCGGCCCGCGACGAGGATGTGGAGCTCGCATCGCCGTGAGCCGTTGTCCCACACTTCGTAGGCCGGGTTGCCCGCGATCGTCACGCCCTTCTGATATCCGGTCGTCGATTCGTGCGACATCATCGACATCATCTGGAACGGCGCCGCGACCATCTCCGCGAACCCGCCATCCGTGATCTGAATCGTGACGTCAGCTTGTGGTGAATCGCCGGCCGCGGCTCGGCTGTACTGGCCGGTTACGAACGTCACCTTGTATTCGGGCATCGAAGTGGTCGAGCCATCCGGAGTCGCGGCGGTCCAGTCCGTCGGCGCAGCGGGAAGCAGCGGGATGAGCGCGTTGAAGCTGACGGGATCGACGACCGTGCGCGCTGCAGGCGCCGCAGAGTCCGCGGGCTCCGCGTCGCCAGAGTCCGCGGGAGCCGTGTCGCCAACGTCCGCGACATTGGCGACGCGGTTGCCGGCGTCGTCGCCGCACGCGAAGAGGAAGAACGCCGCGACGAGCGCGGTCGAGATGCGATGGCAGCGCACGAGGTGACCTCCACTGAGAGCTCCGCGACCGACGCGACGCTACGCCACCCGAGTGAGCGTCGCTCACGCCGGGTACGTGAACCCCGTCAGCCGCTCGCTCACGTCCCACAGCCGCTTCGCGGTCGCGTCGTCGCGGCAGTGCGGCGCCGGCTCCTTCAGCTTGCAGTCGGAGTAATAGGCGCCGCTCCGGCCAGCCGCGTCGGGCGAGGTCGCCGCGTAGAGCGACGTCTCCGCGCCTTCCTCGGGCGTCTTCATGAACAGCATGATGAGCTTGTGCAACGCCTTCATCGCGGCGCCGCCTTGGCCCGCGCCGAGATTCGTGGAGACGCCGCCGGGGTGAACGCAGTTGATCGTCAGGTCCGCGCTGCCGTAGCGGCGCGCGAGCTCGCGCGTGAAGTGGATGTTCGCGCTCTTCGACTTTCCGTACACGCGCATCGCCGCGTACTTCTTCTCGCTGTGCAGGTCCGCGAGATCGAGCGCGCCGAACTTGTGCGCCTCGGACGCGACGCTCACGATGCGCGCGCCCTTCGTGGCGCGCAGCTTCGGCAAGAGGATGCCCGTGAGGTGGAAGTAGCCGAGGTGGTTGATCGCGAACGTTGCCTCGAAGCCGTCGGGCGTCGTCTCGCGCTTCATCAGCGTGACGCCGTGGTTGTTGATCAGCAGGTCGAGCGCGTCGACGCGCTTCGCGAGCTCCTCGCCGACCCGCCGCACTTCCGCCTGCGCCGCGAAGTCGCCGCGGATCACCTCGGCGTCGCACTTCGGCGCCGCGGCGCGAATCGCGTCCAGCGTCTCCTTCGCGCGGGTCTCGTTGCGCCCCACGAGCAAGAGGCGCGCGCCGCGACGTGCGAGCTCGACTGCGGTCGCGCGCCCGATGCCGGAGGTGGCGCCCGTAATGACTGCGGTCTTGCCTGCGAGCGAGGTCATCGAAGTCTCCTGGGCGGCCAAGTCAGTTGATCACGCGCGGCTCGCCGAGGCCGAACGGCGCGATCACCGCGTCGAAGGCGGCGCCGCCCGGCGCGACCATGCGGTACGTGCCGCGCATCGAGCCGACGGGAGTCTGCAGCGGGCAGGCCGACGTGTACTCGAAGGCTTCGCCGGGCTCGAGCACGGGCTGCTCGCCGACCACGCCCGGCCCGCGCACTTCCTGCTCTTTGCCGTTGCCGTCCGTGATGATCCAGTGGCGCGAGATCAGCTGCGCCACGCGGTCGCCTTCGTTCTCGATGCGCACGTGATACGAGAAGAACCACTGGCCCTCGTCGGGCGCCGAGCGCTCCGCTTCGAAGCGGGACTCCACCGTCACGCGAATTCCCTGGGTCACTGCTTCGCTGCGAAACACGGGATTACTCCATGCGCCAAACGTTCGAGGTGGCGGCGATCGTCGCGATCAGCGCGAGCATCGCGCAGCCGAGGGCCACAGTAGCCGCGAGCGGCCCGAGCGCGTCGCCGAGCGCGCCCGCGAGCAGCGCGCCGGGCGGGCCCGACGCGACGAAGGCGAGCTGATGCACGGCCATGATGCGCGCGCGTTCCTCAGCGGGAGCGCGCTCTTGGAAGAGCGCGCGGCCCGTCGTCATGAAGAATCCGCCGGCGAGGCCCCAGGCGAACGTGAACAGCACGATCGCTTCGAAGGCGAGCCCGAGGCCGCAGCCGATCACCGTGAGCGCGCCGAGCGCCTGCGCGGTGATCAATGCCGCGCCTTTGCGCCGCACTCCGCGCAGGAACACGAAGCCCGAGGCGAAGATCGTGCCGGCGGGGAACGCGAACAGCAGCACCGCGATCTCGTCGACGCCGCCCTGATAAACGTCGCGCACCATCACCGGGAAGAGCACGTTGTAAGCGCCGCTGAAGAACAGCCCGACGCCGGCGACGAGCGGCCACACCGCGCGCACTTCGTTGCGCCACACGAAGCGCACGCCCGAGGCGACTTCGGCGAAGCGCAGCGGCTCGCGGCGCGGCGCGCCCGCGGGCTTGCCGGGGAGCCGGAAGCAGAACGCGGCGCCGAGCGCGACGACGCACGCCTGGATCGCGAGCGCGCGCGGCGCACCGAGCGCGTCGGCGTTCTTCGCGACGAGCATGCCGATGCCCTGCGCGGTGAACTGCGCCGTAATCACTCCCGCGACGGCACGGGTGAGCTGCGTGCCGGCGACGCGCGAGAGCAGGCTGTCGCGCGACGGGTTCGCGAAGCTGTTCACGAGCCCCGTGAAGAGCGCGGCGCCGAACAGCAACTCGAGCGAGAGCGCGCCGCGCGGAATCGAGAGCGCGATCGCGAGCGGCGCGATCCCCGCCGCGACGTGCAGCAGCGCGAGCAGCCAGCGCGCGTCGACGCGATCCGCGAGCGCGCCGCCGAAGGGCAGCAGGAAGATCGTGGGCAGCATCGTCGCCATCTGCACGACGCCGGTGTTGGTCGCGCTCTCGTGCAGCACGTTCACCACGAGCCACGGCACGAGCACCTGCTGCATGCCCCACGCGCCGAACCAGCTCGCGGAGCCGGCGAGCAGCCAAGGGAATCGCGGGTCGAAGCGCTGCTCTGCCATGGAACGCGGAACGGTAGGAGAGAGAGCGAAGTAGAGTGCGGCCGGCGAGGAGAACTCGATGAAGATCGGCCTCCAGATTCCCAACTTCACGTGGCCCGGCGGGCCGGCGCAGCTGCCGGCGAAGCTGCGCGCGATCGCGCAGACCGCAGACGAAGGCGGGCTCGCGAGCCTGTGGATGATGGATCACTTCTTCCAGATCCCGCCCGTGGGCGCGGCCGAGCTCGACATGCTCGAGGGCTACAGCGCGCTCTCCTACCTCGCGGGCCTCACGAGGCGCGCGACGCTCGGCACGATGGTCACGGGCGTGACGTACCGGCATCCCGGCGTGCTCGTGAAGACGGTGACGACGCTCGACGTGCTGTCGGGCGGGCGCGCAGTGCTCGGCATCGGCGCGGCGTGGTTCGAGCGCGAGCACCGCGGCCTCGGCGTCGCGTTCCCGCCGCTGAAGGAGCGCTTCGAGCGGCTCGAAGAGGCGCTCGAGATCGCGCACCTGATGTGGAGCGGCGGCGTGCACCGCTTCGACGGCAAGCACTACCAGCTCGCCGAGACGCTGAACGTGCCGAAGGCACGAACGATCCCGCGCCCGCCGATCCTGATCGGCGGCATGGGCGAGCAGAAGACGCTGCGCCTCGTCGCGAAGTACGCCGACGCGTGCAACCTCTTCACCTACGCGGGCGCGGCGCTCATCCGGCAGAAGCTCGACGTGCTGCGCCGCCACTGTGATGCGCTGAAGCGCGACTACGACCGCATCGAGAAGACGTCGCTCGCGACGCTCACGCTGACCGACGACGCGAGCGTCGACGCGGCGGTGGCGACCTGCCGCGAGCTCGCGAGCGCGGGCATCCAGCACGCGATCTTCAACATGACGAACGTGTCCGACGTGAAGCCGGTCGAGCTGCTCGCGCGCAAGGTGCTGCCGCAGGTGCGCGGGCTGTAGCTACTCCGCGGTGAGCGCTTCGAGCGCGGCCTTCCGCGTCGTCTCGAACTCGTCGCCCGCGCGCCAGGTCGGCATCGCGTCCGCCTCAGCAGCCGCGGCGCCGACCCAGAAGCCGAGCTGCGCGTCTTCGACGGCGCCGGCGAAGTCCCAGGAGTCGTCGAGCTCGTCGCTCGGCTGGTGGTAGCGCTCGGCTTCGTACTGCACGCGCTGCTCGGAGAGCCATCCCGCAGGCTTGCCGATGCCCTCGCCCGCGGCACGGAAGTAGAGCGCGGGCACGCCGATGCGCGCGAAGTTGAGCTGGTCCGAGCGGTAGTAGAAGCCGCGGTCGGGGAAGCGCTCGTCGACGATCGCGCGGCTTTGGCGCGCGGCGGCCAGCGCGAGCAGCTCTTCGAGAGAGGATTTGCCGCGGCCGATCACTTCGACGGCACTACTGCGCGCGAGGATGTTCGCACCGTCGAAGTTGACGTTCGCGGCAAGGCGGCCGGGCGGCGCAGTCGGATTCGCGGCGTAGAACTTCGACCCTAACAAGCCTTGCTCCTCGGCTGCGACGAACGCGAACAGCACGCTGCGCCGCGGCGGTCTCGGCAGCGCCGCGAACGCTTCCGCGACGTTCGCGACGACCGCGACTCCCGCGGCGTTGTCGAGCGCGCCGTTGTAGATGCCATCGCCGCTCGCGTCGGGCTCGCCGATGCCGAGGTGATCGTGATGCGCCGTGTACACGACGATCTGGTCGCGCAGCTTCGCGTCGCGCCCAGGCAGCAGCGCCAGCACGTTCGCCGTCTCGATGCGCCGCAGCGCAGCGCGCACCTCGAGCGAGGTAGTCGCGCCGAGCGCGACCGGCGCGAACTCGCGCGACTTCGCGCGCTCGGTCAGCTGCGCGAAGTCGTGGCCGCCGAGCGCTGCGATCTCGCGCGCCTTCGCCTCCGTCACCCAGCCGCGCACTTCGTTCGTCGGCTCGTCGCCGAGCGGTAGCTGGTACTCCTCCTTGCCCCACGACGTGCGCACCACCTGCCAGGGGTAACCGGCGGACGGCGTCGTGTGCACGGCGACCGCCGCGGCTGCGCCGTGCCGCGCGGCCTCGGCGAATTTGTAATCCCAGCGTCCGTAGTAGAGCCGGCGGTTGCCTGCGAAGAGCGCGTCGTCCCAGTCGGGATCGTTGTTGAGGATCAGCACGGTCTTGCCGCGCACGTCGCTCTTGTAGTCGTTCCAGTCGAACTCGGACGCGACGATCCCGTAGCCGACGAAGACGACTTCGCTGTCCGCGACACGCGCGAGCTCGCGCTGCTTCTCGCCGATCGCGACGAAATCTTCGCGCGGCTTCAGCGTCGCGACGGCGCCGTTCGCGCCGAGAAAGCGCCACTCGGCCGGCAGGTCCGGCTGCACGGCGATCATCTCGAAGCGCTGCTGATACGTGCCGTCGGCGGCGCCGGGCGCGAAGCCGAGCGCCTGCATGCGCGCTTCGAGCCACGCGCGCGCCTTCGCGTCGCCCGCGCTGCCAGGGCCGCGGCCCTCGTAGGCGTCGCTGCCGAGCTCCGCGACGACACTGCGGATCGAGTCCGCGCTGATCTTCGCGGTTGCGCGCTTCGCACCGCGCGGGAGGCGCAGTTCGTCGCCGGCTCGCGCCGCGAGCAGCGCGAGCGGGAGCGCTCCGAGCAGAGTGATTAGGGCGAAGCGCGTGCGCATGACTCCTCCAGGGCGCGCGAATTCTACGTCTGCGCGGCGCGAAGCGAGCGCCGCCGAATCTGCGGGTTAGCGCCGAGGGGCAGCTCCGGCAGAGCGAGGCGCCGCGTCGACGAGCAGCTGAACGAGTGTCGGATCGGGAAGGCGCTGGCCCACGGGCAGCAGCGCCGCAAAGGCTGGGCCGTGCGCCGGAGCGCGCGCTACTCGCCGCCGGATCCAGACGAGTCCGGCGAACCGGACGGCCCGCGGTCACCGTCGCCGCCGAAGCCACCGCCGTCGCCACCGCCACCGCCATCGCCTTGCGGTGCGCCTCCTTCGAAGCGCTCTCGCCAGCGCCGTCCGCGTCCGCCGCGCCGGCGTCCGCGGCGCCGGCGGCGGAATCCGCCCTGGCCGTTGTTGTTAGGGCCACCGTGCCACGGCGCGCCGCCCTCGGGCCGTTCACCCTGAGCAGGCGCGCCGCCCTCGTGCATCTCGGACGCGATGTCGTCGAGCGAGATGCGCTCGTACGATTGGCCCGCGATCTGCGCCTCGCCGGCTTGGAAGCGCGGCTCGCCCGCGAACGGAGCGCCGCCTTCGCCGCCGGGATGCGGCGCGTTCGGGAACTGCCCGTTCTCGAAGCGCTCGCGGTTCCGGCCACGTCTGCGGCGGCGCTTGTTACGGCGCCCGCCGAACTGCTGGCCCTCGGGATGCGGGTGACCACCGCGCTGCGGATGTCCCCCGTGCTGCGGGCGGCGCCCGTGCTGTCCGTGGCGACCACGCTTGTTACGGCCGCGACCGCGCCGGCGCTCGTCGCCGCGCGGCGGCGCGAGCGGCTCCCAGAACGAATCGGGACGATCCGCCTGCCCGCGGCAGCGGTCGCACATGCCGCACGCCTCGCCGTCGTCCTCGCCGAAGTACTCGCGCAGGAACCACGCGCGGCACGAAGGGCCGGTGGCGTAATCGGCGACTGCGTCGAGGCGGCGCGCGTCCTGCGTTCGCAGCGTCTCGAACTGGCCGGCGAGCAGGCGCGCGCGCGGCTCGAACTCTTCGAGCGGCACCACGACGTAGATCGCCGTCGGGTCCCACTTCACGAGCTCGGCTTCTTCGAGCAGCGAGAGCAGCGCGGTGGTGGTGCGCGAGCCGAGCTCGCCCGAGAGCGAGAGCGCGTCGACGCTCGGCACCTTGTCTTCCTTCGCCCACGCGAGCAGCGCCGACGCGAGGCGGAACAGCTGCTCGGGCCGCACGCGGCTGCGCGAGAGCAGCGCCTCGTGGATGGCGCGGTCTTCGGGCGAGTAGAGCATGATGCAGTTCGAGCGGCGGCCATCGCGCCCCGCGCGCCCGGCTTCCTGCACGTACTGCTCGAGCGACGACGGCGCCTGGTAGTGCATCACGTAGCGGATGTCGGGCTTGTCGATGCCGAGGCCGAACGCGCTGGTCGCGACCATCACGGTGCGGCGCCCACGCGACATGAAGCCCTCTTGATTCTTCGCGCGCTCGGACGAGCTCATCTTGCCGTGGTAGCGGTGCGAGGGAACGCCGAAGCGCTGCAGCACGGTGTAGAGCTCGTCGACGTCGCGCGTGGTCGAGCAGTAGATGATGCCCGGCCGCCGCACGCGCAGCGCGAGGCGCACGAGCGCGCGCAGCCGCGCGCCGGACGAGCAGTGCAGCACGTCGAAGGCGAGGTTCGAGCGATGCGGCGAAGTCGCGACCACCTGCGGGTCGCGCATGCCTACGAAGCGCACGATCGCGAGGCGCACCTTCTCGGTGGCCGTGGCCGTCAGGGCGAGCGCAGGCGGGCCGCCGAGCGCCTTCAGCCGCTCGCCGATCTTCAGGTACGCGGGGCGGAAGTCGTAGCCCCACTCGGAGATGCAGTGCGCCTCGTCGACGGCGGCCATCGAGATGCCGCCCTTGGTGAGCGCGACCTGCGCGTCGGGCGAGCCGAGCGTCTCGGGCGTCGTCATCACGAGCAGCCGCTCGCCCTTCGCAATCTCGGCGAGCGCGTTCTCGCGCTCCTTCCCGCGCACCGTGCCGTCGAGCTTCACGCACGGCACGCCGAGCCGGCGCATCTTCTCGAACTGATCTTTCATCAGCGCGAGCAGCGGCGAGAGCACGAGCACGGGCTTCGAGAGGATCAGCGAAGGGATCTGGTAACAGGCGCTCTTGCCGAAGCCGGTCGGCAGCACCATCAGCACGTCGTCGCCGCGCAGGAGCATGTCGATCACGCGCTCTTGCTCGGGGTGCAGCTGAGAGATGCCGAGCCGCTGCGCGGCCTTCTGCATCGCCGCCAGACGCTCCTCGGGCGTGTCGAGGGGTACCGGTCCTACGAACAGCGGGCCGGACTGGGCGACGATCTCGTCCTCGACGATCTCGTCCTCTTCGTGCGCGATCGTCTGCGCGAGGGCGTAGAGCTCGTCCTCGCCTTGGCGGTCGGCGGTCACCTCGCGCCGGATCGCCTCGAGCATCTCCTCATCGATCGGCGAGGCACGCTCGGGGAGCGCGTCCGCGGGTAGCTCATCGGCGGCCAGTAAGGGCTCTTCGGGCGCCGGCTCCGCAGCCGGCTTGCGCCGCGTCGCGCGCTTCTTGGGCGCCGGCTTCGGGGATTCCTCAACGCTGGCGGCAGCTTCGGCCGCCTCGGGTGTCGCCTCGGTCGCCTCGGACGCAGGGGCGTCGGGCGCAACCTGCTTGCGGCGCACGGGGGCACGGCGCTTCGGCTTGGGGCCGGTGGAGTCGCTCAATCCGCTTCCTTCGCAAGCGCGCGAGGGCCGAGCCCCGGCGCGCAAGTCGCAGCGGTTTCGACCTGAGCCGCCGGGGATTGGCCCGGGCTTCGGCCCTCGCACCCGCTGCGGGTGGACCCGCGTCGTCCGTCAGGACGCGCCGCGAAGTGACTCACGGGTAACGCACGGCCGGCGGGCGCACCACGGGTGCGCGCAAGAAAGTTGCATGAGGGGATGCGCGCGGCCGGGACCCGAACCTCCCGCGTCTGACGTAGGAGGTTCGATGTCGGGGGGTGAGCGCTCCCGTTACGTTGCGCCCCCCGCCGCGCACCTACGGGGCGCGCGGCGCTGCGCCGTACATCCAGGGGAGCCCATGACCGACTCGACCCTCGTCCGCGAGAACCTCACCACCCTCGGCAAGCACCTGCGCGCGAATCAGCCCGCGGGCCTCGCCGACGTCGTCGAGGCGATCGCGCTCGCCGGCAAGGCGATCGCGCGCAAAGTGCAGCGCGCGCGCATCGACGACGTGATCGGCGTGGCCGGCGCGGTCAACGTGCAGGGCGAGGTGCAGCAGAAGCTCGACGTGATCTCGGACGCGCTGATGCTCGAGTGCCTGCGCGCCTGCCCGAGCTGCGCGGTCTACGCGAGCGAGGAGCAGGAGAAGCCGTGCGTGATTCGCACCAAGAGCGCCGGCGGGCAGTACGTGGTGCTCGCGGATCCGCTCGACGGCTCGTCGAACATCGACGTCGCGGTCTCGGTCGGCACGATCTTCAGCGTGCTCCATAACAACCAGCCCGACGCGTCTACCGAGAGCGCGGTGCTGCAGAAAGGCGCCGCGCAGGTGGCCGCGGGCTACGTGCTCTACGGCACCTCGGTGCTGCTCGTGCTCGCGACCGCGAAGGGCACCGACATGTACGCGCTCGATCCGGGCATCGGCGAGTTCGTGCTCGTGAAGAGCAAGCTCGCGGTTCCGGCCGAGAGCAAGACGTACTCGATCAACGAGGCTTACGTGAACGACTTCGCGGACGGCCTGCGCGCGTACCTCGATTTTGCGCACGGTGCTGGATACGGCGCGCGCTACATCGGCTCGATGGTCGCGGACGTGCACCGCACGCTGCTGAAGGGCGGGGTGTTCATCTACCCGGGCACGAAGAAGGCGCCGAAGGGAAAGCTGCGGCTGATGTACGAGTGCAATCCGATGGCGTACGTGCTGGAGCAGGCGGGCGGGGCAGGCTCGACGGGGGCGCAGCGGATTCTCGAGGTGGCGCCGGGTGGGCTGCATGACCGGGTGCCGGCGATTCTTGGGAGTGCGAAGGAAGTGGAGCACGTCACGCGGCACGGGTGAGCTTGCTGGCGATTGGAAGAGCCGCGAAGTCGAAGACTCTTCGCGGCGAGAAGAACGCTGGTTCGGGATTCCGGCCGCGCGCCGGGCGGGCCGCGGCTGCGCCGAATGGCTCGCGGCGACCTTTGGCGGGAAGCGCCATCGGGTTTGATCCGCGGCGTTGCCTGAGGTCGCGGCATTCCCGTGGGTCGCCGCTGCGCTTGATTTCGGCTCCGCCGCGGCCCGCCCGGCGCGCGGCCTCCTCGGTTCGCCAGCGACGGTGACGGTCGCCGCGTGCGGTTGTCTTGAGAGCGGCGAATCGACGGGGCCATCGAGGCCCCGTCGATTCGCGCTGCGCGCGTGCTGCTGGCGAGCGCGTTACGGCTGCGAGGTGCACGAAGAGGCGGAGGCGGAGGCGGATGCGGAGGCGGAGCCGCCGGGTCGAAGACTCCCGGCGGCGGAGGCTAGGGTGGCTGGTTGGTGTGAAGGAGAGTGCGATGCGTTTGGCGAATCTGCGGGGGCGCGCGGTGTTGCTGTCGCGCGACATGACGCGCGGCTTGGATTTGGAGAGCGCGTCGTCGGGGCGCTTTGGGCCGGAGCCGATGCAGGCGCTGGCGAGCTTCGAGGGTGTGCGTGCGTTCGGCTCGGGGCTCGACCTGTCGGGCGCGCCGGAGATCGATGGGAGGTTGTTAGGGCCTTGCTCGCCGCGGCCGCGGGCGGTGTTCGGGATTGGGTTGAATTACCGGGATCATGCGGCGGAGGCGGGGCTGCCCGTGCCGAAGGAGCCGCTGGTGTTCACGAAGTTTCCGAGCTGTCTCGCGGGGCCGACGAGCGACGTGATCGTGTTCGGGGATCGCGTGGACTGGGAGGCGGAGCTCGTCGTCGTGATTGGGAAGCGCGCGGAGAACGTCGCGGAGCCGCGCGCGCTCGAGTACGTCGCGGGGTACTGCTGTGGGCAGGACATCAGCGATCGCAAGCTGCAGTTCGCGAGCCAGCCGCCGCAGTTTTCGCTCGGGAAGTCGCGCGCGACGTTCGGGCCGATCGGGCCGGCGATCGTCACGCTCGACGAGCTCGCGAAGCCGCTCGACCTCGCGATCACGTGCGATCTCGACGCGGAGCGCATGCAGACGTCGCGCACGGATCAGCTGATCTTCGGCGTGCCCGAGCTGATCGCGTACCTGTCGCGGCACTGCGAGCTGCTGCCCGGTGATCTGATCTTCACGGGCACGCCGGGCGGCGTGGGCTCGGTGCGCAAGCGGTACCTCAAGCCGGGCGAGACGATCCGCACCGAGATCGAGGGCGTGGGCACGCTCGTGAATCGCTGCGTCGCTCCCGCGTGAATCCGGTCGCGATCGCCGATCGGGACGACCCGCGCATCGCGAGTTATCAGGCGGTGCGCGAGGCCGACCTGCTCGCGCAGCGCGGCGTGTTCGTCGCCGAGAGCCGCATCGTGGTGGAGCGGCTGCTCGCGTCGCGGCGCTTCGCGGTGCGCTCGCTGCTCGTGAACGAGACTGCGCTGGCGGCGCTCGCGCCCGCGCTCGCGGCGTACCCGGGCGCGCCCGAGGTGTTCGTCGTGTCGCGCGACCTGATCTCGTCGCTCGCGGGCTACCGCGTGCACCAAGGCTGCCTCGCGCTCGCGGAGCGCGGCGCCGAGCTGGCGCCCGAGGCGCTCGCGGCGGGCGCGGCCGGCGGGTTGTTACTGGCGCTCGAGCAGCTCGGCGATCCGGACAACGTGGGCGGCGTGTTCCGCAGCGCGCGCGCGTTCGGCGCGGACGGCGTGCTGCTCTCGCCGGGCGGCGCCGATCCGCTCTACCGCAAGGCGATCCGCGTCTCGATGGGTGCGACGCTGCAGCTGCCGTTCGCGCGCTGCGCCGCCTGGCCGCGCGAGCTCGAGAAGCTCCGCGCGGCGGGATGGGCGGTGCTCGCGGCGGTCTCCCAGCCGGATGCGGTCGACGTGCGCGAGTTCGGCGCCGCGCGCGCGCTGCCCGAGCGCGTGTGCCTCGTGCTCGGCAGCGAGGGCTACGGCCTCAGCGCCGCGGCGCGCGAGGTGGCCGACGCCCGCGTGACGATCCGCATGCGCGCCGGCTTCGACTCGCTGAACGTCTCTGCCGCGAGCGCGATCCTGCTGCACCACTTCTCGCGCGCCGCGCGCGCGCAGTAACGCGCGTGCGCGTGCTCGTCGCCGGCGCGGGCTACGTGGGCGCACAGCTCGTGCGCCTCCTCGCGGATGCCGGGCACGAAGTGCTCGCGCTGCGGCGCTCGCCGCAGGCGGCTGCCGATTCTCGCGTGCGCTGGCTCGCGTGCGATCTCGCAGATGCGCGTGCCCTCGCGGCGCTGCCGCTCGCGGGCGTAGAGGCGCTCGCCTACCTCGTCGCCGCCGACGCGCGCGACGAAGCGGCGTATCAGCGCGCGTACGTCGATGGCCTCGCGAGCTTGCTCGCACGGCTGCGCGCGGAGTCGGCGCTGAAGCGCGTGCTGTTCGCGTCGAGCACTTCGGTCTACGCGCAGGACGACGGCAGCTGGGTCGACGAGTCGTCTCCCACGGAGCCGCTCGATTTCCCGGGGCAGCGCGTGCTCGAAGGCGAGGGTGTAGCGCGCGGCGCGGGGTGCACGGCGATCGCGCTGCGCCTCGGCGGGATCTACGGCCCCGGCCGCACCGCGCTGCTCGAGCGCGTGCGCCGGGGTGGAGCGCGGCTCCCGAGCGCGCCGCACTTCACGAATCGCATCCACCGCGACGACGCCGCGCGCGCGTGCGCGCATCTACTCGCCCTCCCGGCGCCGGCGAGTTGTTACGTCGGCGTGGACTGTGAGCCCGCAGATCAGGCCGACGTGATGCGGTGGATCGCTGCGCGTGCGGGCGCCCAGCCGCCGCGCGGCGCCTACGACGCCAGCGGCGCGCCGAGCGGCAAGCGCTGCAGCAGTGCCCGCCTGCGCGCGAGCGGCTTCACGTTCACGCACCCGAGCTACCGCGAGGGCTACTCCGCGCTGCTCAGCCAATGACGCGCGGCACGATCCACCAGCACCACGCGCTGACGATCAGCGCCGCGAGCACGTCGAGCGCGGCGCCCGTGCGCGCCATCACCGGCACCTTCACGTAGCCGGAGCCGAACACGATCGCGTTGGGGGGCGTGCCGGCGGGCAGCGCGAAGTCGCAGGACGAGGCGAGCGCGGCGGAGACGAGCGCGACGTTCGTGTGCTCGGGCGAGACGCTGCTCACGAGGATCGGCAACATCACGGCGGTGGTGGCGACGTTCGAGGCAAACGCCGAGAGCGTCACGGTCGCGAGGCTCGCGAGGGCAACCTGTGCGAAGGCCGGGAACTCGCGGAGCGCGGTGAGCTGGCCGCCGAGCCACGCGGAGAGACCGCTCGCCTCGACCGCGGCGGCCATCGAGAAGCCGCCGCCTAACAACACGAGCGCCTCCCACTGCAGCAGCCGGAACGAGCGCGGGGCGAGCACGCGCTCGCCGCGCACACGCCAGAGGATCAGCGCGAGCGAAGCGCTGAGCGCGATCGCCGCCTCGACGTGCGAGCTGCCGAGCTTGAACGCGGTCACCTGCAGCTTCAGCCAATCCGTGATCGGCTTGCCCGCGATCCACAGCGCCGCTGCGGCCACGAACACGACCATCACTGCGCGTTCCGCGCGCTGCAGCGGCCCGAGCGCGCGCGCTTCGCTCGCGAGGGCCGCTTCGCCGACCGCTTGCGCCGGCGCGTCGCGGCGGCCCACCCGCCAGAGCGCGAGCCACAGCACGGGCACGAACGCGATCACGAAGGGGAGGCCGATCGCCATGAAGCCGAGGAACGAGACGTCGACGCCGCGCTCCTGCACGAGGAAGCCCGCGAGCTGCGCGTTGGGCACGGTGCCGATCTTCGTGCCCATGCCGCCGACGTTCGCGCCATACGCGATCGCAAGCATCATCGCGCAGCCGAACCCGGCGAGGCGCCGCCCAGCCTGGCGCTCGAGCTCCCGCAGCACGGCGAGGCCGATCGGCAGCATCATCGCGGCGGTGGCGGTGTTGGAGATCCAGAGCGAGACGAGCGCGGTCGAGGCGAGCACGCCCAACAAGAGCCGCCGCGGCGCGGTGCCGACGCGGCGCATGATCGCGAGCGCGACGCGGCGGTGCAGGTTCCACTGCTGCATCGCCGCGGCGATGCCCATGCCGCCGAGGAACAGGAAGATGTACGGGTCGAGGTAGGGCAGCAGCGCGCCTAACAAGTTCACGCCGAAGCCGTCGCCGTGGACGCGCGTGAACGGATAGAGCGCGAGCGGAATCAGCGCGGTGAGCCAGAGCGGCGCGGCCTCGCCGATCCACCAGATCGCCATCCACGCGGTGACGCCCGCCGCGAGCGCCGGCAGCGCGCCGTACTCGCCGAAATCCCGCAGCGGCGAATCGAGAAAGGCGAGGGCGGCGAACGCGACGAGGCCGAGCGCGAACGGGATCGGCTTGATCGGGAGACTCGGCACGCGCGCATTCTATGGAGGGCTACGGTGCTTCGCGATGAGCACCGCCGAGATCGCCGCCGCGCGCGCAGCATTCGCGGTCTCGCTGCGCGAGAAGGGGCGTGTCTCCGATCCGCGCATCCTCGCCGCGTTCGCGTCGGTACCGCGCGAAGACTTCCTCGGCCGCGGACCGTGGCTCACGCTGCCCGATGCGGCGGGCTACCGCTCCACGCCCGACGCCGACGTGAGGCGCGTCTACGAGGACGTCGCGATCGCGCTCGACCCCGCGCGCATGCTGAACAACGGCAGCCCCGGCTTCCTCGGGCGCGTGATCGAGGCGCTCGAAGTGAAGGAAGGCGAGCGCGTCGCGCACATCGGCTGCTCCACGGGTTATTACTCCGCGATCCTTGGCGAAGTGGTCGGCCCACGCGGTCGCGTGATCGCGGTCGAGCTCGCGCCGGATCTCGTGGAGCGCGCGCGCAAGAACCTCGCGCGCTGGAAGCAGGTCGAGGTGCGCCACGCCGACGGCGTGACGCAGCCCGCGGAGAACGTCGACGTCGTGTTCGTGCAGGCGGGCGTCACGCACCCGCAGCAGCGCTGGCTCGACGTGCTGCCCGTGGGCGGCCGCCTCGCGCTCGCGCTGACCGCGATCCTCCCGCCCTCGCGCGTGCGCCGCATCGTGCGCGACCACGCCGGCTGGTTACTCGTCGCCAGGAAGACCGAACGCGGCTTCCACGCGCGCTTCCTCGAAGTGATCGGCGTGCAAGCCCTCCTCGGCGGCCGCGACGCCGCCGTGCAAGCGCGCCTCCGCGCCGCCTACGACCGCGAGCGCGGCAACCGCCCACCCGTCGCCTCGCTCCGCACCGACTCCCACGCGCAAGAAGCAGCCTGCTGGCTCCACGAAGAATCGTGGTGCCTCTCCCGCCGCGAGCTCTCCTAACAACACCGCGCCGCGCTCCACCCGAAACTCGACGCGCGTTCGCCCGAACGCCAGATCGTCTCGGCAGTCGAACGCTCCACCCAGTCACGTCGGCCGAGGCAGCAAGCGAAGCGCGCAGCAAACCGCGGAGTCTTCGACGCGGTTTGCGATGTAAACAAGGAAGAAGGCGAATGCGAAGTGGCAGTCAGTCCGCCGGCGCAAACCGCTCAAACCGCCCCTTATCATTCGCCTTCATGTAAGCGTCCTTGCCCGCGATCTTGTTCTCGCTCGCGAGCTGGAAGAGCACGTCGTCCATCGCCTGCATGCCCTCGCTCTTCCCGCCCTGAATCACCGACGCGAGCATCTGGATGTTGCCCTCGCGGATCAAGTTCGGGAGGCCCTGCGTCCGCAGCAGAATCTCGTGCACGGCCATGCGGCCCTTGCCGTCGGCAGTCGGCAATAACAACTGCGCGACGACGGCGGCGAGCGACTCGCTGAGGCTGAGGCGCACCTGCGGCTGCTCGCTCGCGGGGAACGCGTCGATGATGCGATCGATCGTCTTCGCCGCGCTGTTCGTGTGCAGCGTGCCGAACACGAGCATGCCCATCTCGGCCGCGGTGATCGCGAGCGAGATCGTCTCGCGATCGCGCATTTCGCCCACGAGCACGACGTCGGCGTCTTGGCGCACGGCGGCGCGCAGCGCAGGGGCGAAGCCCTTCGTGTGGTACCCGATTTCGCGGTGCGAGAGCACCGACTGCTGGTTCTGGTGCACGAACTCGACGGGATCTTCGATCGTGACGATGTGGCGCGAGTTCTCGCGATTGATCTTGTCGATGATCGCCGCGAGCGTCGTCGACTTACCGGAGCCGGTCGGGCCCGTGACGACGACGAGGCCTTGGCGCAACTCCGCCAGCTTCCGGATCGCGGGCGGAACCTTCAGGTCGTCCACCGTGAGGATCTTCTCGGGAATGATTCGGAACACCGCGCCCACGCCGGTCTGCTGCACGAAGTAGTTCGCGCGGAAGCGCGCGACGCCGTCGAGGCCGTACGCGAAGTCCGCGTCATGCGTCTCCTCGTACTCGTTCCAGCAATAGTCCGCGCACACCTCGCGCAGCATCTCGCGCAGCTTCCCGTTCTCGACGGGGCTCCAGCCGGCAACGTCGGCGAGCTCGCCGTGAATGCGCACGCGCGGCGTGCGGCCCGCGGCGAGGTGCAGGTCCGAGCCCTTGTTCTCTTTCAGGTACTTCAGCAGGCGATCGATCTCGGCCACGTCTCACCCCTTGATCCGCTTCGGGTCGTCGGCGTTGCGCAGCGCCTCTTCGCGCGAGATCTGACCGCTCGCGACGAGCTTCGAGAGCGAGTCGTCGAGCAGCTGCATGCCATGCGCGCCGCCCATCTGCATGATCGAGAACAGCTGGAAGGTCTTGTTCTCGCGGATCAGATTTCCCACGGCCTTGTTGTTGACGAGCACCTCGAGCGCCGGCACGCGCTTCGAGCCGTCCTTGCTCGGCACGAGCCGCTGCGAGATCACCGCGCGCAGCGACTCCGAAACCATGTTGCGAATCTGATCCTGCTGGTCGGCGGGGAACACGCCGACCAGGCGGTTGATCGTGCGGATCGCGCTGTTGGTGTGCAGCGTGCCGAGCACGAGGTGGCCCGTCTCCGCTGCGGTGAGCGCGAGCGAGATCGTCTCGAGATCGCGCAGCTCGCCGATCACGATCACGTCGGGGTCTTCGCGCAGCGCCGCACGCAGCGCTCGCGCGAACGACTCGGTGTGCGGCCCGACCGTGCGCTGGTTCACCGCGCAGCGCTTCGGCGCGTGCACGTACTCGATCGGATCTTCGACCGTGAGGATGTGCTCCTGACGCTCCTCGTTCACGAGGTCGACGAGCGCGGCGAGCGTCGACGACTTTCCGCAGTTCGCGGGGCCCGTAACCAGCACGAGGCCTTGGTGGAAATTGGTGAAGCGCGCGAGCGACGCAGGCATGCCGAGGGACTCGAGCGACGGAATCTGCTCGGGAATCACGCGAAACACGCCGTCGTAGCCGCGCTGCTGGCGGTACACGTTGACGCGGAAGCGGCCGAAGCCGGGCACCTGATACGCGAAGTCGAGCTCGCCGCGTTCGCGGAAGATCCTCTCCTGCTCCGGGTTCAGTGCGGAGAACACGATGCGCTCGGCGCGATCGGGCGTGATCGGCGACTTGTCCGCGGCGATGAACTGCCCGTGCAGGCGCAGGCGCAGCGGCATGCCCGAGTGGATGTGCACGTCCGACGCGCCGCGCTCGATGCCCACCCGTAACAAGTTGTGCAGCTCGGTCGGATCGCTGCCGCGCCGCATCGCCGCCTCCGAACGCGGTGCGACGCGTTCGACGGGAGGCGCCGCTGCAGTGCGCGCGGCGGCCGGCGGCGGCGCGGGTGGCGCCACGCTGC